>CAYGTH010000564.1:0-4983 GCA_964352745.1 uncultured Bacteroidia bacterium | reverse complement strand
GCGTTCAGCCCTCTCTTTTGTCTCACGCAAAGCCGCAAAGGGAAATGAGTTTATGATGAAAGTTTGAACTTGAGCTTGAAATTGAGCTTGAACTTCATCAACTCCAATTTTCTCTGCGCCTCCCCGTCTCAGCGTTCAATTCTCACCAGTCTCGCCACAGGCGCTTTGCTGCTCTGCACCTATCCAGTCGACCTTCCTTCCTCTGCATTTCGACGCCGCTCAATGTGACGGATCGGTTGTTTGACTCTGCGCCTTCCCGTCTCAGCGTTCAATTCTCACCAGTCTCGCCACAGGCGCTTTGCTTCTTTGTGCCTTCGCGTTCAATCCTCTCTTTTGTCTCACGCAAAGCCGCCAAGCCGCGAAGAAAAACTCTGTGCCTCCGTGTCTCTGTGTTCAATTCTCAACCCCACAAGCCGAAGGCTACACACAGCCCAGCGCCGCCTCGATCATATTCCGAAAACCCGTCTGCCGCTCTTCTATCGACAGCACTTCGCCCGTAATAAGGCTATCACTCACGGTAAGTAAGCACAGGGCCGCGACTCCATATTTGGCCGCAAGCGTATAGAGTGCGGTTGTTTCCATTTCCACCACAAGCGTCCCGTAAGCGGCCCAGAGTTTCCACTGGTCCGTGATGTCGTCATAAAACTTATCGGTCGAAAGGATGTTCCCAACATGTGCCTGAATCCCTTTCTCCTGACAGCTTTGCCAGGCTTTATTCAGGAGTTCAAAATTGGCAGTAGGGGAATATTGAAGGCCGGGAAAGGTGCGCTGATTGAATGAGGAATCCGTGGAAGCCGCCATTGCGATGACCACATCCCGCATTTTGACTTCCGGTTGCAGGGTGCCACAGGAGCCGACTCGCATGACTGTTTTGACATCGTATTCAGTAATTAATTCATGCAAATACAGCGCAATGGAAGGAATGCCAATGCCATGCCCCTGAACCGAAACGCGTTTCCCCTGGTAATATCCCGTATAGCCCAGCATCCCCCGGATTTCTGTATAGCATTCAGCGGATTCGAGGAAATTCTCTGCAATCCATTTGACCCGCAGGGGATCTCCAGCCATCAATACGGTAGGGGCGATTTGGTCTTTTTGGGCAGCTATGTGGTTACTCATACTTGATTTATAGGTTAATTTTGGCAATTTACAGGAATAATAAAGGATTTCAACCTTGTCCTGAAACCTTGATCCCCGAATCCTATGCTCGCCAAATATCTGATTCTGATCGCTTATTTCTCCGTACTGTTTTTGATTGGTATTCTGGCCTCCCGGCGGATCAAAAACATTAAGGACTATTATGTCGGTGGAAAAAAAATGGGCTATTGGGTGGTCGCCTTTTCTGCACGTGCGACAGGCGAATCGGGCTGGTTGTTGCTGGGGCTGACAGCGATGGGGGCGATGTCAGGATTGAATGCGCTGTGGGTAGTTATTGGGGAGGTGATAGGCGTTGCGATTGCCTGGTTTTTTATGGCAAAACCCTTCAAGAAGCTGACCGATGAATATGATTCCATAACGATTCCGGACTACCTCGTAAGTCGGTTCAATGCTTCTGGCAATACTTTACGCATACTGGCTGCAGCTACTTTGACCATTTTTGTTGCGATTTATGTGAGTGCACAGATTGATCTCACAGGGCAGGCCTTTGAGAAATTTTTGGACTGGGACTACTTCGTTGGGGCCCTGGTAGGCTTTGTGATAGTGGTTGCCTACACCTTTAGCGGTGGCTTTGTGGCAGTTGCCTGGTCAGATCTGTTTCAAGGCTTAGTGATATTGCTGTGCCTGGTCGGCTTACCTGTATTTGTCTATTTTTCGATCAGCCCGGAGCATGGATTGTTTCATGCATTAGGAGAGATTGATCCCGCATTACTGGACTTTTGGGGCAGCGGGAAGAGCCTTGGCCTTCAAATCGCTACCATTGTAGGATTCTTTGGAATAGGGTTGGGATTTTTGGGTTCTCCTCAAGTCTTTGTGCGATTCATGTCTATCAAAGATGAGAGGGAAATCAACCGGGGCCGCTGGGTGGCTATTCTGTTTACCATTGTTACGGATACGGCTGCTGTATTTATCGGAATACTGGGACGCTATGTCTTTACAGAATCGGGGATGGCAGTAGAAGAAGCGTTGGGCCAAAACGCTGAAAATGTTCTTGCTTTACTCGTTGAATCCTTTTTGCCGCTGGCACTTTCCGGGCTATATATTGCTGCAGTTTTGTCCGCTATTATGTCCACGATTGATTCGCTGCTGGTAGTTGCTTCGAGTGCAATCGTTCGGGATTTTTATCAGCAAATATATCGTCCGGATCAGCCAGATGCAGACCTCTCGGGTATCTCAAGATGGGTAACGCTTGGCCTGGCGCTTACAGCCCTCGTTATTGCCCTTTCTGTTGCGGTGTGGGTGCCGGGAAGAAGCGTATTCTGGTTTCCGATATTTGGCTGGTCCGGAATTGCAGCTACTTTTTGCCCGATGATAATTCTCTCTCTATTCTATGCAGGCTACACCGAAAAAGGTGCTATCGTATCCATGATCACAGGGTTCCTGTGTGTGCCGATTATCAAATTCGGCCTTACGCCCCTTGCGGGAATTGGGCCTTACTTAGGGGCTATGGATGTGTTAGCTCCCTCATTTGTCGTTTCGATGATTGCGGGCTACCTGGTGAGTGCCGCCAGGCCCCGGAAATAGACTTTTATATCCAGTCGTATTTTTCCATTGATTCGCATGCGCTAAATCTATATCTTTAAACCATTTCCCGTACAGGTTCGCCTGTGCGGGTTTTTTTATGAATGGAATTCATGTGGAAATAATACGGGTTATACTTCTGCTGGTAATTGTACATTACACTACTTGCTTATTCGCTCAGCCGGCAGGTGCTGACTATGAGTTGGTTTTTTGGGATGAATTTGATTCGGATCAGTTAGACGAAAGCGCCTGGTGGCCTACGGGAGGAGATGCCTGCGCTACGCATGGGGAAGGGTACTGCGAGGAGGAAATGTGGTATCGGCCAGAAAATGTTGAACTGCTGGACGGGCGACTGGTGATTACGGCAAAAGAAGAAACCCTGGAATGTGGCGGAAAAGAAAAGGATTATACTTCCGGCTGGGTGCAGAGTGCGGGGAATTTTAGATATGGCTATTATGAAATCCGCGCGAAAGTCCCATCTGGAAATGGCTTTTGGCCAGCATTTTGGTTTTGGGCGAGCAGCAATGACACTTCCTACGAAGAGATTGATGTACTGGAATTTTGTGGTTGCGATTGCAATGAATATCAGGCAGGAATCTGGTATGAGGAAGACCATGATGGAGTTGGAAACAATCAGGTGATCCATCAAAGTTCTTACATGAAACTGGATCAAAATGCCTGCGAGTCTTTCCAGACCTATGGGCTTGAATGGACGCCGGAGTTCATTCGCTTTTTTCTAAATGATTCCCTGGTGGCTACTCAGGTGAATGTCAATAACCACAACCCCATGGCAATTATCCTTAACCTCGCAATTGGCGGCTGTTATGGCGGCTGTAACTGGACCTATTGTGGGGGACTGCGCCTGGATACAAACAATGGATGCCATGTTTCCTGTACAACTACGTTTCCGCAAACCTTTGAGATTGACTGGGTGAGAGCCTGGCAGAAAAAGGAATCTGCAAGCTACATCAAAGGCCATGACGAAGTATATATCGGACAACGGGATTCGCTTAAAACACCACACTATCCCCATGCTACCTATGAATGGTCCGCAACACCCGGCTTGACGATCATCCCTTCCGATTATTTGAATTTCAATCAGGGGATTTGGCGAACAGTTGATGTCATCCCGCAGACGCCTGGTCCGCATACCCTCTCCTTGATGGTTACTTTTTCGGGTGGATATCATGAGACCCAAACCCACCTCATTACTGGAGTGGAGGGCCTGGATATTTCAATTGAAACGATTCGGGATCAGTTGATTCGGGTAATGGAAATCAATGAATGGCTTACCAGGTGGAAAAAGCCATGACTAAGAAGATGAATAGGGTTTTCCTGAATATGACTATATTTAAAATTAAACTATCTCAATTCGGTGGTTAACTGTTTTGGGGCTAATGTCTGGCATCTTTCTTTTTATCCTCCTTATATTATGAGTACGACTACTACTTCTCCTTATAGCCTGACGCCTGCAATCTCGGATCAGATCGATCAGATTTTTGCCCGGCAGCAAGCCAATCGGTACAACCTTTCCCAAACTACTGCCCAGGAGCGGATCGCAAAAATCAAACGTGTCCATAAGGCTATCCTCCAATACCGGAGTGAGTTGCATGAGGCGATGTATAAAGACTATCGAAAAAATCCTGCCGAGGTAGATCTCGCAGAAATATATGTAATCACCAGTGAAGCCAAACATGCAGTGGCTAAGCTTAAAAAGTGGATGCGTCCGGAGAAGGTCGCGACGCCATTGGCCTTGTTGGGCTCCCGTTCTTATATCCATTATGAAGCGCGGGGCACTTGTCTCATCGTTTCCCCCTGGAATTATCCGATTAATCTGACCTTTGGTCCGTTGATATCCGCAATTGCTGCCGGGAATAGTGTCATACTCAAGCCCTCAGAATTTACGGTACATACCACAGCGGTGATGCAGCGAATTATTGAATCCTTGTTTGAGCCCAACGAAGTAGCCATGATTCCGGGAGACTATACCGTAGGGGCAGCACTATTGGAAAAACCTTTTGACCATATCTTTTTTACCGGAAGTCCGCAGGTAGGCAAAATCGTCATGACTGCAGCAGCCAAACACCTGACGTCGGTAACGCTGGAGTTGGGCGGTAAATCCCCCGTAATTGTAGGACAGGATGCTGACTTAAAAGAAGCTGCTAAGAAGATTGCCTGGGCAAAATTTCTCAATAACGGACAGACCTGTATCGCTCCGGATTACGTGTATGTTCATGCAAAGGATCAGGCGAAATTTGTAGAGCTGCTGGATCAAAATATCAAGCAGTTTTATGGCGAAACAGC
>CAYGTH010000563.1:0-4988 GCA_964352745.1 uncultured Bacteroidia bacterium | reverse complement strand
AATCGAAACCCTTTTGCAGCAGGAATCTGGATGGATGATCTATAATACCCACGGCCTGGATAAGGAGGGCTGGGGCCCAATTCGCGCGGAATGGCTGGATGATCTCCTGGCCAGGCTGACCGAAACTCCGGGCGTAACTGTATTGCCTGTTGGGAAAGCACTGGATCTGGCGAAGTAAACCTAACACGTATGAAATACTTGACTCTGATCTGGGTAGTATGGGTGCTTTCTTTATCCCTTTTAGGAGCACAACCTCATGAATCAATTTCATTGGATTCAAATTTGATTATTGATGGTAAGCGCCAGGGGGAATGGGTATTTCGGTATGAAAACGGAAACCTGAAAGCTCAGGGTTTTTATGAAAACGGAAATAGGATTGGTAAATGGGTGTTTTACTGGGAGAATGGTCAAATTCAGAGTAAAGGTCAATACACTACGGATGAAAGTATCCCTTCTGTGTTTCAGCAAGACAGCAATTTTGAAGCCAATACATCTTCTGATGTGGCGGTAGGAAAATATCCTATCCAGACAATTTGCCCCCCTAAAAACAACAATTCGGAATTGATATCCGGGGCAATATTTGAAGGGATATTAGATGAGTTTACAGAGCAGAGACTATGGGCCTACTTCGATTCGAGTGGGTATTTGATTGAAATAATTGAATTTGACAGGGGCGTATGGAAAAGGGTAATTCTGCCAGATCAAATAAAAGATCCCTGAATTCTAATAATCCTTTCCTTACTGATGCCCCAACACAGGATGCGGTTGATAAGGCGCTTCTAATATCTCGATTTCTGCTTCTGTAAGGGTGATATCAACGGCCGCAGCGGCATCATCGAGGTGGGCAACTTTACTGGTTCCTACAATGGGGGCTGCTACAGTGGGCTTTGAAAGGAGCCAGGCAAGAGCGATCTGCGCACGGGAAACGCCCCGTTGATCAGCTACTTTCCCTACTGCATCTGCTACGTCAAAATCTGAATCGTGATGATAGAGTTTATCACTGAAATCGTCGGTTTTCCCACGTAAGGTGGTTCGAGCTTCATCCCGTGTTCGATTTCCGGTTATCAATCCACGCGCGAGCGGACTCCAGGGAATCAATCCAATCCCCTGGTCTGCACAAAGGGGATTCATCTCCCGCTCTTCTTCCCGATATACAAGATTGTAGTGGTTTTGCATGGATACAAAGCGTGTCCAGCCTCGGAGGTCTGCGAGGTAGAGGGCTTTGGAAAATTGCCAGGCGTACATACTGGAGGCACCAATGTATCGCACCTTTCCGGCTTTGACCACATCGTGGAGGGCTTCCAGGGTTTCCTCGATTTGGGTATTGGGATCCCAGCGATGAATTTGATACAGGTCGATGTAATCGGTTCCCAGGCGTTTGAGCGATGCATCTACCTGTTCGATGATATGTTTTCGGGAAAGGCCATGTCCATTGGGGCCTTCGCGCATCGGGAAATAGACCTTGGTGGCAATGACCACTTCATCCCGGCTTGCATATCGCTTGATCGCGCGACCTGTAAATTCCTCGCTTACTCCAATGGAATAGACATTGGCCGTATCAAAAAAATTTATACCTAATTCCAGTGCGCGTTTGACATGCTCATTGGCAGTGTCTTCATCCTGAATCCATTCTCGCCAACTGGTCGAGCCATACGTCATCATTCCCAGGCAAATACGAGAAACATTGAGACCGGAGCGGCCGAGTCGTGTGTAGTTCATGTGATTGGAGGTTAATTATCTGAATTAGTAAGTAGACAGATTTTAGTATAGCGTATCTAGACGGGATGCTGCTGATTATCAGGTAGAGAAGGTCTTTCATCTTAATACTAAAATCTATCTATTTTTAAGTAGCCAGATTGTGAGATTAAAGATGCGGATGATATTGAGTTGAAATCGCTGTACTCCCTGCTAATATCTATAATCTATCTTCTTATGTAAAGTCTTTTTTGAGTTCGTTCTTGGTGACTTTGCCCAGCGTATTGCGGGGTAAATCTGTTTGAAAAATATAGCGCCTCGGAATTTTGTATGCAGGTAACCGCGATTTTAGCCATTCTGTTAATTCAGCTAAATCAATCGACTCACTGTTAAGTATCAAGCTCGCCGCTACAATTTCACCCCATTCTTCATCGGGAATGCCTACCACAGCACAATCGCTGATGGTGGGATGAGCCCGCAGGACTTCTTCAATTTCCAAGGCTGAGATTTTGTAGCCACCTGATTTGATGATATCTACCGAATTTCTCCCCAGGATTCGGTAACTCCCTTGATTAAATACGGCCATATCTCCTGTCCGGAACCAGCCATCTGTAGTAAATGATTCTGCCGTAGCTGCAGGCTTTTGCCAGTATTCCCTAAATACAGAAGGCCCCTTTACCTGTATTTCGCCTGCGATTCCGGGTGGGACAATTTCTTCCGCTTCATCTACGAGTCGGAGTTCGACACTGGGAAGGGGAAGCCCGATATGTCCGGGGCGGCGTTCTCCCCGATAAGAATTCGATACTGCCATGCCGATCTCCGTCATGCCATATCGTTCCAATAAGGTTTGTCCGCTGATTTTTCGCCATTGCTCCAGGACAGAAATCGGGAGAGCTGCCGAACCCGAAACCATCAGCCTGAAACGCTTCAAAGTAGTCGAAATCATCGCTTGTTTCTGGGGAGTGGCGGCTTCATAGTGCCTGATCAATTTGTAATAAATGGTGGGTACTGCCATAAACAGGTTGATCTCACCTGCTAAAAACCGCTCAAACACTTTCTCCGCATCAAATCTCGGCAAAAATTCTACACAAGCCCCGGCCCACAAAGCACAACTAATGACATTGATGATTCCATGTACGTGATGAAGGGGGAGAACACATAAGATATGGTCTGAGGAACTCCATTCCCATGCGGTAACCAGATTTACAATCTGAGCTTCTATATTTTCGTGGGTGCTTACTACTCCCTTCGGCAAACTGGTGGTGCCACTGGTATAGAGAATCATGGCGCGCCGTTCGGGGAGAATATCTGGTAATCGGGTAGAACTGGAATTGGGGGTAAGGTCCTCCAATCGAATTAAGCGAATTCCCTTGCTCTGCGCCCAGTCCGTCAGCAATGCTTCGTAATCAGGCGCTACAATCAGTATCCTGGCATCACTGTCTTCCAGGGTATATTGAAGAGCGGGTAAGGGGTGGTCTACACAAAGTGGAACCGCAATGCCGCCCGCGCGCCAGATTCCCCACTGAACCCGAACATAGTCAAATCCAGGGGGGACGATGAACGCAATTCGGGCTTCAGCTAAGTCAGAAAGGTCTCCCAGTAAGTGATTTGAAACGGCCGCAGAGGCATCAAGCAATTGCTGATAGGTAAACGATTCTTGTTGGGATCGAATTGCGGTGTGCTGGGGAACTGACTGAGCATGTTGAACCAGGGAAAGCATATACAATACTAATAAAATATGATGCTGAGGCCAACAGGAAATCGAACAGATATTGACCGAAAAGCCCGAAAAATGGGGCAGATATCCTAAATATTTGGCTGAAGTGGTAAAATATCCCGGTTTAATGGCCGTTTGACATTTCAATTGTTGCTGACGAATAATATATTTGCAACAGCACGGAAACATGCACGATACATGGCAGAAAATACCCAAAGCGATCGCACAGCGGAATTGTTGAAGAAAGTGCGAAAGATTGAGATTAAAACCCGGGGACTGTCTAATCAGATGTTCTCAGGAAGTTATCATAGCGCTTTTAAAGGGCGCGGAATGTCCTTTAGCGAAGTGCGCTCCTACCAATACGGAGACGATGTCCGAAACATCGACTGGAATGTTACGGCAAAATATCAGGATCCCTACATCAAGGTATTTGAAGAAGAGCGGGAGATTTCGATGATCCTCCTGGTTGATGTGAGCCCTTCCACTTTATTTGGTACCCAGGCCAATCGGGATCAGGTGGCTCAAATGAAGCAGGATGTGATGGCAGAAATCTCGGCGGTTTTGTCTTTCTCTGCGGCTAATAATAATGATAAGATCGGAGCAATCCTGTTCACGGATCGTATCGAAAGCTTTATTCCGCCCAAAAAAGGACGAAACCACATTTTACGAGTCATCCGGGAGTTGATCGGTGTGAAACCCGAAGGAACCGGAACGGACCTGGCGGAAGTGTTGCGCTATCTGACCAACATGTTGAAGAAACGCAGCATCGTCTTTGTGCTCTCTGACTTTATGAATACTGGTACTGCTTATAAAGACGCACTGAGTATCGCCCGCCGTCGGCATGATGTAGTGGGGCTGCACGTCTTTGATGACCGGGAGCAATCGCTCCCAAATATGGGACTGGTTCGGGCGAATGATGCTGAGACCGGTGAACAAATCTGGCTCGATACGGCATCCCAAAAGACCCGGAATGCGTATGCCAAATGGTATCAGGATAATCTGGAACAAACGAGACAGACTTTTTTGCGAAGTGGAGCGGACTTTACCAGTATCAATATCAAAGATTCTTATATCTCTGCGCTGATGAACCTGTTCAGCATGCGGGAAAAACGGCAAAGCCGGTAAGAAATTAACTATTAACAGCTATTCGGACCTGTATAAAATGAAGAAAATTGCCTATTGGAAATTCCTGATCGTATTTGCCCTGACCGGCTTTGTACATACTGCCACAGTATATGCGCAGCCCCAACTCAAGGCTGCTGTTTCCACTAATACGTATAAGGCCCTGATAGGCGAACAGTTAGAATTGACCCTCTCATTCACACAGACAAATAAAGGGGCAGTGGATTGGCCGCTGATAAGTGATACGATCGGGGGATTTGAAATCCTGAAACGCAGTGAAGTTGATACCCTTAACGATGAGGCCGGTACCATTACCTATGCCCAGCAATTGGTGGTAACAACCTTTGATTCCGGATTTTATCGCATACCAGCCCTGACGTTTTACATCGGAGATAGTCTGCCGATTTTGACCGCACCCATTGGGATCGACATTCACACAGTTCCGGTAGATACG
>CAYGTH010000562.1:0-4989 GCA_964352745.1 uncultured Bacteroidia bacterium | reverse complement strand
ACCGCATCAAGACATCACATTTCCCAGTCTCTCTCTTAAAGCGGATGCAAATATCGCTGCTTATTTTTTACTTTCCAAACTTCCGTGAAAATAATTTTAAAAAAGTTTTTCACTTCCGTTCCCAAACTCTTTTGGTGCTATTTTTCAATACTGTTGGTTGGAAAAAAAGATCGAGATAAAGGAAATTATCTTCGATTTTAACCATTTGTGGCTAGCACAAATTACCAAGAGCAAGAAAGACAGACGCCTTTTTTAAGAGCGGGCTACAAAGGTACGCAGGCCCCTATCATTTTCCAACCTCTTCAGTCATTTTTTTTTGATATTTTTCAGAAAACTTCTAAAAAACATCTTTGACTGTATTCTTGCAGCTTTTTACCTGTATCAATGCTGCAATATTAACTTTTCTCGGGGCGGGGCATATCCCAATAGTGCAATTTTCTCACGATTTTCAGTTACCTGCTTCGCCATGTTACGGGTATCTACTACATATCGGGCATGCTCTACTATATATTCAATATCAAAGGCATCATGGTCTGTAATTAGAATTACAGAATGATATTCTGCAATCATCTCATCACTCAGCTCTTTTGCATAGTACGTATTGCCAGCAGCGTTATAACTGGGCGCCCAGGGATCTGCATAGTCGATCTGAGTGATCCCTTCTTCGATCAGGCGCTGGATAATGGCTTCTGCCGGGGAATGCCGAAGATCTCTTACATTTTTTTTAAATGAGACTCCAATGATGAGCACGCGTGCATCTTCAATGGAAAGCGGTTGCCGAGCAATTTGCCGGATTACATGATTGGTCACATGGTATGGCATGCTTTCATTTACATTAGCTGCAAGTGTGATAAATTTGGTTTCAAAATCATATTCACGGGCCAACCAGGAAAGGTAATAGGGATCGATCGGGATGCAATGCCCTCCAACGCCCGGACCTGGGGTAAACTTCAGGAACCCAAAAGGCTTGGTACTTGCTGCTTCTATTACTTCCCAGACATTAATCCCGCCCATCCGCTCACATAAGAGGGCCAACTCATTCACCAAAGCAATATTGACACTTCGGAATATATTCTCCAGCAACTTCTCCAACTCTGCAATACGGGGATTCTCCACCATATATACCTGTTCGATAATCTGATGGTTGGTTAAAGATGCCAGCACGGTACTTACCCGATCCACGCCCCCAACTACTATTGGGGTATTTCCGGTATGATACACCTTATTACCAGGATCGACCCGTTCGGGGCTAAAAGCGATGAAAAAATCTTGTCCGGCTTTTTGTCCTCCTTGCTCCAGGGCAGGGATCAGATACTGCTCGGTTGTACCGGGGAAAGTGGTACTCTTTAAGATTACCAGGGCTCCGTTTTGCAAAACGGGTCCCACATGCTCTCCTGCACTGATTATATAGCTAATATCCGGGTCCTTGTTTTCACTAAAAGGCGTAGGTACGCAGATAAATATTACATCCGCTTCAGCCAGTTGGTTATAATCAGTGGTAGCCCGAAACAAACCAGCTGATACTATTTCTGCAACCTCATCATCCTTAAGGTCTTCAATATAGTTTTCCCCTTTTTGCAAGGAACTCACTTTTGATTCAGATACATCTACACCGATACAGGTAAACCCTTTCTTGCAAAACTCCAGGGCAATAGGCATCCCGACGTATCCAAGGCCTACAATTCCGATAACTGCTTCTTTCTGATTAATCCGATTTGCCAGAGCTTGTGCTGATCCAGACAATTCCTGCAAAAGTTTGGGGTCAAATAAATTCATGGGGAAAGCGTAATTGTTTAATTTCGAGAACTAACGAACATAGGGTCCATTTCAGTATGCAGGCTTATCCATAAAGGTTAATATTCCCTGCTTTCGTGCTATTGAGACCGTATGCAAATACGGATATTGCGAGGTTATTTTCCCTCCAATTCCTATAAAAACTTTACACACATCATGGTAATGTCATCGCTTACCTCAGTGTCTCCTGTAAACTCGGTAAGTTCGGCCTGCACCTCTTCAATCAGGGACTGAGCAGTCCCGTTTGCAGCGCCTTGCAATACATCTGCTAAGCGTTCACTACCAAACATATCATCGCGGGCATTTTCCTGTTCCACCACTCCATCGGTAAACATAAATAGCGTATCTCCCGCATGTAGTTGCCTCCGCTCTTGTTCTACTTCCAATTCTGGCATAATCCCCAATAAGATACAGCCTTTGTCAAGGGATTGCTGGGTGTCGCCATTCAGATAGATTGGATAATTATGACCTGCATTTACATAGGTCAAGGTACTTCTGCTCGTATCTACTTTTGCCAGAAACAGGGTTACAAACTTTTCTCCGGTTGTGATATTGAACAGAATTTTATTCAATTCTTTGATGATCATCTCCAGATCATTGTATCGGGCACAGAGGGCACGCAGGTTTGCCTGCAGGTTAGACATCAGTAATGCTGCCCCGATTCCTTTCCCAGAAACATCAGCTATGCAGACAAAAGTCAACCCTTTGCGCTTTTTGATAATATCAAAGAAGTCACCTCCTACTCCATGGTGAGCAATGTGAATCGCATATACATCAATTTCATGAAAGCGGCTAAAATCGGAAATGAGTAATTGTTTCTGAATCGTCTCTGCTACTTCCAATTCCCGAACCAGGACTTCTTGCTGCATTTTCTCTTTGAAAAGTTGCTTGTTGCGTATCGCAACTGAGAGAATGCTTCCTATTGTTTCGATGAAAATGAGGTCATTCTGGCGTTCCACTTCTGAATCTGCAAAATCAGCCACAACAAAATAGGCCTGGGCAGCATCCCGGTTACTAATCGGCAGTACGTATTCAGCGGAGGTTTGAAATAAAGCCGGGTGTTCCGCCTCTGTTATTTCCGTAATTTCATGTATGCGAAAGAGTTCTTCGTCTGCCTCGGCGGGCAATTCTTTAAATCCCATGCGGATTCCCTCTACCCAATCCCGATTGGACTGGTAATAGAAGATCACCTTTTTTGCCCCTAACTGGGCACGCAATACATTCCGGGCAATTTTACACAATTGACCGATCTTAAGCTCATCATGATTAATGGTACGAAGAATATCCAACAAAGCATCTGCTTCCAGTCTTTTCAGTTCAAGCAGTTTGCGGGGGTCGTTGGTGTTGTATGCATTTCTTTCCATATAGTACGTGGCACTAAGGTCCAGATTACAGGACATTGATTACATTTCATGCCAGTTCCAGGCAAGAATCAAATATTAACATCCAGGGCGTCTCGCAGGCCGATACCGATCAAATTGATAGAAATGACCAGGCCTATAAGGGCAATTCCCGGAAACAGCGCCAACCACTTTCCGTTTTCGAAGACAATATACGTATATCCCTCATAAATCATTCTTCCCCACGTAGGTATTGGCACCTCTACCCCGATTCCCAGAAAGCTCAAGCCGGATTCGATTAAAACGGCAGCTCCAAAATTAGCAACTGCAATTACAATAATGGGGCTGATGACATTGGGCAACACATGGCGAAACATGATGCGCGCATGCCCGAAGCCCAATGCCTGGGCAGCTTCTGCAAATTGATGTTCACGGATTCCGACAATCTGTCCCCTTACAATCCGGGCAACTTCTACCCACATAGAAAGTCCTATTGCCAAAAACACCTGCCAAAACCCTTTTCCCAAAGCGAGGCTAATCGCCAATGCAAGTAACAAAGTAGGCACCGACCACACTACTGATACCAACCACATAATGATTCGGTCCACCCATCCGCCAAAGTATCCGGCAAAGGTTCCAAGCAGAATGCCAATGAATAAACTGATCAAGACAGCCATCAAACCGATTACCAGGCTGATTCGGGTTCCTAAAATAATTCGACTCAGGAGATCCCTGCCATAGGCATCTGTCCCAAGCACAAAATGAAGTTCCCGGACAAATCCCTTACGGAAATCTGATATATTCGGAATCCTTCCTTCCGGAACCAAAGCCGCAATTTTCAAACTATCTGAAGCCCCTGTTGCCAATTCGACAAAGACAAAGCCGTTTTTCAGGTTCATAGGGGCTCCCTTTTTCAGGGCAAGTGGCCTACCCGCTGGAGAATACCCCGTTAACCAACCCCAGGTATTCTGTTGATCAGGGATATCTCCGGGGAGTGGGAGCAGCACAATTTCGGCTCGGGAACCGGGTGCCATTTTGGCGAACTCTATTACCTGGAAATTAGCATTGCGGGAGTGATCGGGTGCCAATACATACGCCAATACGGCAACTACGCAACACACGATCAGATATCCCAGCCCTACTACAGCTGGAATATTTTGGATAAACTTGGACCAGGCAATTTGAGTTGGACTACTCATATATAACAGACAGCATGACCTAACGGCCATTGTGTTTCATCAGACCATCGCGGGTGGCCAGGAAATGATATTCTTCCAGGTGATCGGTATCGAAGATAGCGGTGCGAACATAGTCATCTTTTTCTTCGTCAAATTGCATCACCTGCATCCAACCTTTGTCGATGAGGTAGCGCATTTCAGCTACGACAACCGGCAAGGTCGCATCTGCTTCCTCCCGGATATTCTCAAAAGATTCCACAAAATAAACGGAATCCAAAATTTGAAACTGTAAATCGGTAAGCTCTTCGTTCATTTGACTTTTCTCCCTTTCCAGTTGTAGGTATCTATCAGGTTACCTGCAACTCCAATCCACAGTACATATAGCAAGTAAATGGGCTGGAGCGGAATCAGGTAAGCAAGCAGGTGCAAGTTATGAAAAAATCTGGCGGCCTGATACAGGATTGATGCATCCACCAGCACTTTTACCGCAATCGCCAGCAAGGCAATCGGCAGGAATCCAGGATCGTATATCCCCATTCCCAGAAGGACGAGAATTCCCAAAAAAGCCAGATAGGAAACGGCCTGAGCAACATTTACCCAACGATTAGGATAAAAACGGGCTTTACTCACCCACCGGAGGCGTTGATTTTTGAATGCCTGCCAGGTATCCATAGCAT
>CAYGTH010000561.1:0-4996 GCA_964352745.1 uncultured Bacteroidia bacterium | reverse complement strand
TTCTGGAAGCCGCCAGTTTCTAAGGAAATTAGCGTTCCAAACATGGTCTAAGCAATAGGTATTTGAAAAAATTGACTCCTATTCCAGTTCCGTTGTTAGCATTTCCATTTTGCGCCTCAGGTTTTGCAACGCATTGAGGTATCGCCTTTCCCATGATGCCAGTTTTAGCGTAGACTTAAGGGAAGCTTCATACCTTAATCCCGGAAGCATCCAGGCTGCATAGCCGCTATAGGGGTCGGGAGCAGCGTACAGTGATCGATACCATGCACCAAAATCCATTCCCGCAGAATCAATAAAAGATTTCTCTAATGCGATGAGTTTCTCATTTATTTTTTTCAGGCTTTTCTTCTTTATCCGATTATTCCTCAGGGACTCCTGGATTCTGGCTTCCAATCCAGTTGATACCGGGCCTAATTCATCCGCCGCTCTCAGCAAAGCGATCAGCGAAACCTCAGGCGCATACGCTTGGATTTCCGTTTCTGCCTTTTTCAGGTGAGTGGTTAAATCCCTCCCGTATCGACTTAAGTCATACGGGAGGATGTCTGCATTGGCTAATCGTAAACTCAACACGCCATAAAGTTTTGCCAGGGTCGGCCCAAATACAAAGGCTGTATCTCCATACTGCTCGTACCAGGCAAAATTATCATATGCAGAGTGATAAATGCCATTGGCACCCGAAAATCCAGCCCCTAATGAAGGGATTCCGATATGTGCATAAAACCCGACATGATCCGAACCACCTCCCAGATTACCGATTGATGGTTCGGCTGCATCTGAATTCTTCATCCATTGTTCATACAGGCTACCTCCCGAATCGGGATAAGGAACCACCTTACTGGCCTCGACTAAGGGCTGCTTGAGTGAGGGCGATGAAGAAGCCCAAAAACGACTCCCTGAAATGGCTCCGTCTGCATTTAAGTATGCAACACCTCCTAGCGTCAATTCCTCTTTTAGTTGCTCGGCCCATTCTGTAGAACCAATAATGCCAAATTCTTCTGCATCCCAATGCCCAAACAAAATGCTTCTACGAGGCCTCCACCCGGTTTTGAGCATTTCTCCGAAAGCATCCGCGAGTGTCAGCAGGCTTGCTGTGCCGCTATTTGGATCTACCGCTCCGAAATCCCAGGCATCATGGTGGCACCCCATAATGATCCATTCGTCAGGATAGGCGACTCCGGTAATTTTGCCTACCACATTTGTCACCCTGACAAGTTCTTTAGGTTGATCGACTGCCAGATGCACCTGCAATTCGGGACCGCCTTCCAGGCGATAGGTAAAAGGAAGGCCCCCCTGCCAACTTCCAGGTACCGGTATGCCTGCCATCCGGCTGAGGATTTCCTGCGCAGAGCCATATGGAAGTGGCATGACCGGGATTCGGTGCAATCCTTTAAGCTCATCCGGATTTAACCGGACAGTTTTTTCGCCGGGCAGGGCCGGTTCAAAAGGTGTAAGGGGATCTCCTTCGTAGTCAAGCGTCAGCAAAGAACCGCGCTGTATCGTACTTGTACTGGCAAACGGACCATCCGGATACGGCAATCCTCTGACATAGCCATTGTCTTTAGGATCAGAATAAATGATCAAACCCGCTGCTCCGGCAGCAGCTGCATATTTAGCCTTATACCCCCTGAAGTTTTGACCATATCGGGCTATTGTAATTTTTCCTGCTACAGATATCCCCATCTCTTCCAAGCGCGCAAAATCCTCCGGGGTTCCATAATTCACATACACAACTTCAGCTGTCACTTCTCCCGATCCCGAAAAAGCATTCCATCCGGGCGATACATTTTCCATTCCGGAGAAGGCGTCCTCCGGCAATATATACTCCTGGCTATTGAGTGGCAATCGAATAGGCTTCACCAATGCAGCACGAGCTATTCCAGGGGCAGGAGGAATATAGATATCATAATCATAGGTATCCACTGACAAACCCGCTTCTTCCATTTGGTCTATCAGGTATTTTATGACTTGTCTGCCGCCTTCTGAACCTGCACGATGAGGTCGCTTAGTCAGGGCTTTTAGATGACTCTTAAAGGTTTCTGCCTGAGGTAACTTTAGCAACTCTGCTTCAAGCGTGATTTGAGCGGAGCTTTGCCTGGCAGAAAAGCCATCCAGCGTGGATTGAGAAAAAGCTATTAGGGGGACGAAAAGCATTCCAAACAGGAAAAGAGCAAGCAAAAATCGCATGTATAACAGAGGATCGGAGGTGAATATCGATTCAATTAACAGAAAAGAATCGAATTAGCCATCACCCTCTCAGCGGGAAGCTCAACAAAAAAGGTAGAGCCCATTCCCGCTTCTGACTCCACCCAGATTCTTCCGTCAACATGAGCTACTATTTTTTGACAAATAGCCAGGCCGATACCCGAACCCAAATATTCCCCGACAGAGTGCAGGCGGGTAAACATGTTGAATATTTTTTCGGTGTATTGTTTTTCGATCCCGATTCCGTTGTCCTGAAAAATCAATCGCACTTTCTCTTCATCCTGCTCACACAACACCCGAAGCGCCGGCTGGTCTGATTCATTGTATTTGATCGCATTCTCAATCAGGTTTTGGAACAAAAGAATCATTTGCGACTCACTTCCCTTGATAACCGGGAGCTGGTCCTGAATGATACTTCCATGCTTTTCTTCAATGAGTTGTTCCAGATTGAAGGTTGCACGTCCCAATATCAAATTCAAATCGACAGCTCCCGATTCCATCTTCTGAGCATTTAGCCGGGAATATGCCAATATATCTTCAATGAGGGAGTGCATTTGGCGGGCACTGGTAGTCGCAAAATTCATAAACTCAATGATTTCCGAATCTTCCAATCCCAGCGTATCCAATCTTCGCTTAGCCAATGTCAGGAAGCTATTGATATTTCGCAAAGGTGTTTTTAAATCATGGGAAGCCACATAAGCAAATTTCTCCAATTCCTGATTTGCTTGCTCGAGTTTTAGGTTTTGCGTTTCAAATTCAATTTGCTTATTCCTGAGGCTTTCATTTTTCTCCCGAACATCCTGAAGCAAATTGTTTGTCTTTTTTTCAAAGTACAAATTAGCCCGCACAAAGGCCCTCGTCAGCAAGCTAATGCAGCTTACGCTTACCAAAAAATATATCTGATGTGAGTAGGGGGAAACCACCTGTTCCGTTCGTCCCAATATATCATACCGGGACAGAAAATAAGCACTCACTAATAAGAGGAAGAGCCCCACTAATTCCCAGGTTGTATCAAAAAGAATAAAGATCCCAACTCCCAAGGCAATATAAATATATTCCGCTCCCAGAGCCTCTCCGTATATCCAAATCAGGATGGTAATCAGGACGATCAAGGTACTCACAAAAAACCAGCGAGCAATTAAGGCTCTGCCAATAAATTGCAGCCACGCAGTACCTAATACAAACGCAAAAACGCCGATAGACACCCCTACTCCCAGATAATCTCCAGCTTGGAGGTCGGTCAGGAGAAACAACAGTAAAAATGGTAATACAACCAGACAAAGCTGGTTGAGGAGCCGGATTTTTTTCACATCTGAAAAGACATGATTCGATCTCACCCCTGACATAGAGAGCTTGTGCCAATACAATTTAATCTTGCCCACAAATAATCCTTAAAACTTAAAGTTCAGGCCTATAAGACTGGCAAAAGCAAGGCAGTTCTACCCCGGAACTTCGGAAGGTCGCCCAAGACAAAATGGTTGAATGCTGAAGTCCTGCATTTGCGATGCTTACATCTTCGGGCTGTTCCAATCAACTCATGCAATGAAATGCTATTTCATTGTCCCAAAATATACAACGTTTCATCGATCGGAAATAATACAATTGAGCCAATTCCCGGTTTTGCTGACTATATGGTCAAATCCAGAGTATCAACTAATTAACACTTGCAGACTCAACAGAAACCGGAACTCCGGAAAAGGCTGCATTGCCTGTTAACTCATCCCGTATCGTCTCGTCGGTCAGGTCATTTATGCTGATTCCCGGATGTTTTTGGGCAACAGACTGACTAATGTCCTCATGGTCATGTCCCCAGCCGTGTGGAATACTCACTATTCCTTTCATCATATCATCCGAGACTTCTGCTTTAAGGCGAACAGCCCCAACCCGTGAAACGACCTGAACCCATTCTCCAGAAACGATCCCACGCTTTTGAGCATCTTTAGGGTGAATCAACAAGGTGCATCTGTCGCGGCCCTTGACCAGACGGTAACTGTTGTGCATCCAGGAATTATTACTGCGCAACTGCCGCCGCCCGATTAAGGTGAGGCGCCCATTTAATCCCTTCGTTTCATCAAGCAGGACACGCCTCATTCTCTCAATGTCCTCCACGAGTGCAGGAGGAGCCAGTTGAATTCGCTTATCCGAAGTAAACAATCGCTCCGGCAATACAGGCTTTAAAGCACCCAGATCAACTCCGTGAACTTCTTTTTTCAACAATTCAAGAGAAAGCCCTTCGCTGCCATAGGGCCCCGAACGCAAGCCCATATCCAACATTTGTTCCGGCAAAAACCCAGTTGGCGCTTCTCCTTTCATTCGAGCAGACAGCTCCTGGAAAATTTCAAAATCATGTCGTTGTTCCGGCTTTCGCTTAAATAAGGGAGGGCTATATTTGGCAAAATTGCGTACGGCGAGTAAATGGAAAGCGAGGTCATAATGTGCTGTTTCCAATCCCGTGGTGGGTGGAAGAATGATATCTGCATGTCGCGTCGTTTCATTGAGGTATATATCAACTGACACCATAAACTCCAGCCCTTTTAAGGCTTCATTCAACGCCCCTCCATTCGGCGTGGAGAGGACCGGATTACCAGCTGAGGTGATCAGGGCCTTTATCTGCCCTTCTCCTGGTGTCTCGATTTCTTCTCTCAAAGAAACAACAGGTAATTCCCCTGCAAATTCGTCCAGGCCACTTACCCGGCTTTTCCACCTGCCCATTTTTCCCGGACTTCCCGTTTTGACAGTATCAATAGCAGGCAAGGGAAACATCGCACCGCCTTCCCGATCCAGGTTTCCCGTA
>CAYGTH010000560.1:0-4997 GCA_964352745.1 uncultured Bacteroidia bacterium | reverse complement strand
CTATGTACTCGTGCATGTAGGCGTTGCAATCAGCATTGTCAATGAGGAGGAAGCGAAAAAGACCTTCACCTATCTCGAACAAATCGGAGAACTGGAGGATCTCCAAATTCTCAAAGATCAATTACCGGATCCTTCTACCTATAAATCCGCAGACTCATGAAATTCCTATCCGAATACCGCGATCCAGAGCTTGCCACCCAATACCTGGAAGAAATTCGCAACACCGTGACCCGCTCCTGGAATATCATGGAAGTATGCGGCGGCCAAACCCATAGCCTCGTCAAGCATGGGATTGTCAACGTCTTGCCTGAGGAGATAAATATGATCCACGGACCCGGTTGTCCGGTGTGTGTTACCCCCTTGGAACAAATCGACAAAGCCATATACCTTGCCTCGAATAAAGAGGTTATCCTTTGTTCTTATGGTGATATGCTCCGGGTGCCTGGTAGCAAAAAAAGCCTGCTTGAGGCCAAAGCCGAAGGGGCTGACGTGCGGATATTGTACTCACCACTTGAAGCTGTCAAAATCGCAGTCGCAAATCCCGATAAGCAGGTAGTGTTCTTTGCCGTAGGATTCGAGACAACAGCTCCCGCCAATGCACTATCGGTCCTGCATGCTGCCCGGCAGGGATTGGAGAATTACTCCATTCTGACCTCGCATGTATTGGTTCCCCCCGCAATAGAAGCAGTCATCAATGATCCTGAGAGTAAAATTGATGCCTTCCTCGCAGCGGGTCATGTATGCACTATTATGGGATTGGCGGAATACTATCCACTAGTTGATAATTATCGCATTCCGATAGTAGTGACGGGATTTGAGCCGGTAGATTTACTCCATGGAATTCTAATGACTGTACGGCAGTTGGAAGCAGGGACGCATACCCTTGAAAATCAATATAGCAGAGTAGTAGCTACAGATGGAAATCCCGATGCACAAACGATTATCTCACAAATCTTCACAGTCGATGACCGGGCCTGGAGAGGGATCGGCGTTATTCCCGGAAGTGGCTATGAAGTTCGGGACGAATTTTCGGACTACGACGCCAATAAAAAGTTTGACATTCAGGTGGGTACGGTCTGTGAATCCGCAGAATGTCAGGCAGGCAAAGTTCTTAAAGGCATTATCAAACCTCATCAATGCTCGGCATTTGGGAAGGGCTGTACTCCTCAAAACCCGCTCGGCGCACCGATGGTGAGTTCGGAAGGTGCTTGTGCCGCTTATTACAATTATTCCCATGCATTGGGAACCCCTGAAGAAGTATCCGTATGACCGCGCAGCCTTTACGTATGCAGTTGAACTGCCCCCTGCCAAAACTCGATTTTGACATGATCACCATCGGCCATGGAAGTGGGGGCCTACTGACCAATCAACTCCTTGACAGGGTTATCTTTGAGGTGTTACAAAATCCGATTCTTGACCGGCGACATGATGGTGCCGAGATTGAGATGAATGGAAAAATGGCCTTCACAACGGATAGTTTTGTTATCTCTCCTGTGATTTTTCCCGGCGGTAACATTGGCGAACTCGCGGTGAATGGTACAGTCAATGACCTGGCCATGAGTGGTGCCATTCCGCAATATCTGTCTCTTGGATTCATTCTGGAAGAAGGACTCCAAATGGAAACCTTCTGGGAAGTCTTATTGGGTATCAAGCAGGCGTGTGAACGTGCCGGTGTACAGGTTATTACCGGTGATACAAAAGTTGTCGAACGCGGCAAGGGGGATCAATTGTTTATCAATACTTCTGGAATCGGCAAGCTACATCCCCGTGCCGCAATTGATATAAATCGGATTCAATCAGGGGACAAGGTAATCGTTAGTGGCCCGATCGCCACACATGGCATCGCCATCATGTCGGTTCGGGAAGGGCTGGAATTTGGCACCTCTCTCCTTAGCGACACCCGTTGTCTGAACCACGCCACGACAGAATTGCTCGATGCATTTGGAGGTCAGATAAAATTACTCAGGGATCCTACAAGAGGAGGAGTTGCCTCCAGCCTTAATGAAATTGCACGAGACAGTCAGCTTGGGATCAAGTTGAAAGACAGTAGCATTCCCATGCTCGAAGAAGTGAAAAGCGGCTGCGAACTATTAGGACTAGATCCACTCTATGTTGCAAACGAAGGTATATTTCTGGCAATCGTGAGTGAAGAAGTAGCAGAGGGGGTCGTCAACACCTTACAAAAGCATGATACTTTTTCGCAGACAGCCATTATCGGAGAAGTTGTCGATGCTCATCCCCGGCAGGTAATTCTTCACAGTGGAATAGGCGGCAAACGTGTCGTGCATATGCTGGTGGGGGAGCAATTACCCCGAATTTGTTAGGCATGCGCACAGTAGCTATCTATTTAATACAATATGAAACCTTCTCAACTCAATCCTATATCACCGCTGGCAGCTTCTCTTATTTCCGGTACACGGATCTTTGAGGGTGGACTGGATAATCCCTTCCTTGCACCTCGCGGCGTATGCATCCGGCAAAACCGACTGATTGTTTCTGACACGGGCCAAAATCGGGTTTTTATCTGGAAAGCGATTCCTACCAACAGGCATCAGCCCCCGGATATCACATTAGGTCAATCCAATGCATCGGGGGTAGGCCGCAACTCCGACGGGAAGGTAACAGCTTCGACGCTTATGTACCCTTCGGGAATCTGGTCTGATGGTAATCGGCTAATCGTTGCTGATGCCTGGAACCACCGGGTTCTGATCTGGCATCAGTTCCCCACCCGGGATGGCCAGCCGGCAGATACCGTTATCGGTCAGCCAGATTTTACTGCTAACGAGCCCAATGTAGCAGGTATTTCTCATCCTCCGAGTGTACAGTCTCTCAATTGGCCCTATGGGGTATTTTCAGATGGCACCGCTCTATGGGTAGCAGATACGGGAAACCGACGAGTTCTCTATTATCCGGAAATACCTACCCAAAACTATGTGGCTGCACAAGGCGTCATTGGAAAAGCGACTTTCGATGAAAGAGATTACGACCCTCAAAATGCAATATGGCCTTACTCTGTAAAGATTTCTGAGAATGGCCAAATGGCCATTACAGATACCCAGTTCTACCGCGTGCTGCTCTGGCACAATTGGAAAGACGGGCTCAGCCAGCAGGCAGATGTGGTGATTGGTCAACCTTCATTTGATGCGAATGGTCAGAATCAGTTTGGATGGTTTCCTGAAGCACATTCCTTAAATTGGTGCTATGATACCTGCTTTTACCGGGAAGGACTATGGGTAGCTGATACCGGAAATAGCCGTATTTTGTGGCACCCGACCGTACCGTCAGCTCACAACTCAGCGGCAAAATCTCTGTTGGGCCAGGATGATTTCAATACGGGAAGCGAAAATAAAAATAGTATACAAAGTACGGAAGGCAGTTATTACTGGCCTTTTTCATTAAGCATCGAATCCGGGACACTTGCGGTAGCGGATACTGGGAATCACCGCATTATCTTCAACGACCTAATCAATTGATCACATGGAAGGTGGCGTAACGCTATTTTTTGCAGCAGTAGTAGGATTTGGCCATGCGTTTGAGGCTGATCATTTACTGGCAGTCAGTACCCTCGTGGCAAGATCCAAAACTACCCGCCAGATTGCCAGCAATGGGTTCTGGTGGGGACTCGGTCATACGTCAACCATTTTCCTGATTGGCCTATTACTTATCATTTTCCAGATCAACAGTCTCAAGGCCTATTTCGACTATTTTGAGGTATTCGTAGGCATTATGCTCATCGGTCTCGGACTTGGCCGAATCTGGCAGGAACTGACCCGCGAACCCGGACATGAGGGCAGAGAAGGGCATAGTCATGATCGGGAAGCGTATGGAATTGGTCTGGTCCATGGATTGGCAGGGAGTGGAGCCCTGATTCTACTTGTATTGGCTGACATACAGGATACAGGTATTGCGATTGCCTATTTGCTCGTATTTGGGATTGGATCGGCGATCGGTATGTCAGTGGCAGCTTCCTTGCTTCGGCTTCCTATTCTCCTCCATACCAGCCGTTTTGATATTCGAAAAATATTTACCCTCATAGCCGGTGTACTGTGTATAGGCTATGGAATGTATATCCTGTTGAGATTTATCTGATTGATATGGAAGACAAGCCCATAGACCCACGCGCTTTTCTGCTGTTTGGCCTGAACCATTTTGGGATTGAAGTAGTTCATGAAACAAAGAGAAGAATCCGACTGGTTCACGACTACGAAATTGAACTGGAAGGTCCTGCCTTGTTTAAGTTACTACATGAAGGGCAGGTAGTTGGCCCTTTTGGAGATGTGGAGCAGCTCTGTGAATTTATCCATCAGGATATTCAGCTCAACTATGGTTAAGAAAGAAATCAATATCATCGCCTTATCCAAAAGCACTTCAAGTGAAGGTAATTTTGTATTAGTCCTGGAAGAGATCAAAGGGTTCCGGCGATTACCGATTATCATTGGTCCTTTTGAGGCACAGGCAATCGCGATTGCGCTTGAAAATATGAAAACGGCGCGCCCTCTTACCCATGATCTTGCACTCAATCTGATTTCAAAAGGTAATTTTGAATTGAAAGAAGTTATCATTGCAGCATACGAGCATAATATTTTCCACGCACAGCTCATCCTGTCCATTCAGGGCCAAACTGAAATTGTTGAAGCTCGCAGTTCCGATGCCATTGCCTTAGCAATTCGTAAACCCTGTCCCATCTATACCTACGAATCCATCTTGAAAGCAGCGGGAATCGTTCTGGATAACCCCGGAAAATCATTTGGAGAGAAGCGTGGGAGTCTCGAAGCCTATTCATTAGAAGAGCTTGACATTCTCCTCAATCGGGTCCTCGAAAAAGAAGATTACGAAAGCGCTAAAAAGATTCGGGATATCATCAGGCGGAAAAAGACCGATAATTAGACCTTGTTTGGTATCTTGGGGGTTCAACTCTGATTAGCATTGAAAAACCGAGAAAAAATACTGGTAGCGGCAATCCGTCTTTTCAACGACAAAGGATTTGTCAATGTCCG
>CAYGTH010000559.1:0-5007 GCA_964352745.1 uncultured Bacteroidia bacterium | reverse complement strand
CAAGCAGATAAATCCGGTCGGATTGAACATGTAGCAGTCCTGGACACCATGAGCGGCCCTGATTTTGCGCAATTTCGAGTAAAACTTCGCCACTCTGACATTACTGACTCAACACAGATTGTTCCTGTTTTAGAGGAAGAATGGACTGTTACTGTGCATGCCCAAACCGATCCTTTCCTGATCGATTTAACCTCCCGTCAAGTATGTATTGCGGACAGTCCCCTGCACCTGAATCAATATCACTATGGGGGCATGGCTTTTCGCGGCAGCAATGAATGGGTAGTACCCGAGGACAGTGCCAAAGCGCCCCAAGCCAATATGCGCAGTGCGGGTCTGGCAGGTGTGCTGACAAGTGAGGGTGATACCCGCATACCAGGGAATCACAGTCGCCCCAAGTGGGTGGATATGAGTGGGATTGTTGGGGGAAAGACGGGTGGCGTAACCATTTTACAACACCCTGACAACTTTCGTTTCCAACAATTCACGCGCATACATCCTTCGATGCCGTATTATTGCTATCCCCCCGTAGTGGAAGAAGCCTATGACCTGATGCCAGGCGTTCCGTATGTATCCCAATACCGGATTGTTTCGCACACAGGCAGGCCTGAAGCCCAGGTACTTGACAGCCTTTGGAATGGGTATGTTGGAGAATAGGGGAAGAGGAGTCAGGAGTCAGGAGTCAGGGAAGAATTTAGAAGGAAGAAGAAAGAGGACTGGAAAATTCAAAGATCAAGCTCAAATTCAACGCTCAAACAAAGAGGGGTCAGGAAGGAAAACAAATCGCTGTTAGCCATCCTACTCCTATTACTCCTGAATAAACCGGGATTTCCTATCTCTTTTTGTATTCCTAAAAATCAAACCGAAGGCGAGCCCAGCCCATAGTTGCTTTTCCTCGCTGTTGTGCGGGTTCAAACCAGAGGTCTTTTAGTTTTTCTTCTATTGCAGATGTGAGTTGCGCTCCGACAGAATCGGTTACTAAATGCCCCATATAAGCACCGGACTCATCTACAAGAACCCGAACTTCCATACTGCCCCTTGACTGTCCATTTAGGCTTTTCCGTATTTCAGAATAATTCATTGGAACCGGTTCGATCACTGTCTCGTCCAATTCAAAAGGGTCCGGGACATCTGCTACTGTTTTTCTCGCATCCAGCCATTTTCGGGCGGTCATGTGGGATTCATCTCCACCTGATTGAGCAGTGGCAGTAATGGGTCCTAGCCCCAAAATCAACAAACAGGAAGCGATGAGTACAAACTGAATCGTTTTCATATGTGTAATGGGGTTAAAAATGGCCGAACGTTGCCAGAAGCAGGTCCGGCCATCACGTAAAATCGAGCTGTTATGCTTTTAAAGAGAGAAAAAAGATGAAAGACAGTAGATAAGAGATTACCCGTTGGTTACCCAACTATTCATCATCAAATAGCTAAAGTCTTTATTCTCCAATCTGTCCGTTTCTTATCTTTTGATTCGGAACGAAAACCGAAGACTGGTCCAGGCGACCATGGTCTTTCCATTTTGGATCGCAGGGGTAAATTTCAGGGTGTTGAGTTGGGAATCGACCGCTTGTACCAATATATGATCAGGCGCATCAGTAATTACGTGAGCCAGGTATTCCCCTGATTCGCCTACCAATACCCGAACTTGTACCGTTCCGGAAATGCCAGCGTTCAAAGCGATCTCAGGATACACCATGGCCGCGCATACTTCCGCGTAGTTGAGCGGTGCAGGCTCACTTACCGCTGCATCAAAGGCAAAAGGATGTGGGACCGGTTGTGCAGCCATTTGGTGCATCGCAATTGGGCGTTTAGGAGAGGCAGGTGCAGATATCCTGTCATTACTTGCTAATTGAGCTGAAGTGTCAATTGGGTTGAATAGGAGAATGGCAAGCAAGGAAGTGATCAGGATATTTGCGATATAGTTCATGTTAAAGGATTGTATTGTGTTTGCGATTGTCGTCTCGTACAATCGTAATATGCCAAGATCAGTGCCGTCAGCAATTCCGAATCATAACTCACTGATTATCAATAGGTGTAGACATCATGAAAATCTGCCACTATTTTCATTCTGCGAAATCCGTTTCTTTTTTGAGAAAAATCCGATAAACTCAGGCACAAAAAAAGTCCCCTCTTGTTAGAGGGGACCAAACACAAACAAAAACACAACCCAAATTAACCTAATCCTTAATTCTACCGTCTCTTCATCTATACAAATGCCCGAAAGGGGTATCTACTGTTTTTTGTGATCGTCTTCAACTATTGTCCCGATCACTGATTCAAAGATGCAGGGATTTTGATGCATAACCATGTACAATACGGCCTAAACTTGACTTATGTAAGGAAGGCTCATTTTGTTCACCTCCTACCTTGTGAATTTTATTATTATATGGCGTTTTGATATATTTTAGGTCTTTGAACTAAATAGCTTTTATTCTACCCCCATGTAAGGTTTTTGCCATTTGATAGAATATGGCATCCATCAGCCTTCCGAAGGTGGGAAACTATGCCCGGTTCAAACATACCTCCCCCTAAAATGTCTCCTATCCAGGTGATTTTTATTGCGCAAAACGAATCGTATTTTTCACCCGGACCTTCCCGGCAACCATACCATTCACGAATTTTATCCTTATGGCCAACCTTCCTATTCGCATTTTATCACAGGCAGATATCCAGGAATGTATCAACATGCCCGTTACCATCGGTTTGATGCACCAGGCATTTTGCGCACTTTCTACCGGGAATGCGGATGTGCCGATCCGGGCCCACCTCCATCTGACTGCCCACCAAGGCGAGATGCTCTGCATGCCCGTGTATTTACCCGAGATTGCTAAATCAGGCTTAAAACTGGTTGGTGTGCAGCCCGGTAATCCTGCCAGAGGACTTCCTATGATCCAGGCAGCCGTTTTGCTGATGCATGCAGAAACGGGACAATTGCAAGCCCTGATGGATGGGACCTTTATTACGGCATTGCGTACAGGTGCCGGAAGTGGCCTGGCTACGGATTTGCTGGCACGGCCCGATGCAAAAATAGCAGCGCTATTTGGAACGGGCGCACAGGCATTCCATCAGTTGGAGGCCATCTGTGCTGTTCGGAAATTGGAACATATCTGGATTTACAACCGAACTCAAACAAATGCCCAGGCATTTATTGATAAGTATCAGGAAACATTTGATGCAGACCTGATGTGGACAGACGATTTAACCCAACTCAAGGAAGTAGATGTTATTTGTACAGCAACCACTTCCCTTACTCCCCTATTCGATCGATCCGTTCTCAAAACAGGGGTCCATATCAATGGAGTGGGTTCTTACCGCCCGGACATGGCTGAAATAGCGCCAGATATTGTCACTGATGCACAAGTCGTCGTGGATCAGACCAAAGCTTGCTTACATGAAGCCGGAGATATTATACAACCCATAGAAGCCGGTATCTTCACAACAGCTCACCTCTACGGGGAATTAGGGGAAATTGCGGCAGGTCTCAAAGCCGGTAGAACCGATTCGGATCAGATTACCTTTTTCAAGTCTGTCGGCAATGCTGCACAGGATTTGATTGTCGCACATTATATATATGAGCAGGCAACCGCCCGGAATGTGGGAACGCTGTGTGCGTGGTAAAGGTTTTAGCAGTGTACCAAAGGTTGGGATATTTATATTTGTGGAGTTCCTCCATGCGGGTGGAGGTGCGGCAAAGCGATTGTTGGCGGGGGCATTCGAATAGTGATCAAAATCAGACTACACTTGAAATAGTTATCATTTTTTGATAACTTTATGCGTAATTATTATTGGGATGCAAATAAAGCTATTTGAAGTTGTAAATGAGGGCGAAGTCGAAGCGGTTATAAGTAAAGCAAGGATTTCAGATGCTCCTTCAAAAAAAGAGGGTTGGAATTTTAATTGGCATGAGTTGTTTCGCACAGAGGGCTCATTCTTTTTCAAAATTACATTACGAGGAACTCCGACTAAAATAGAGGGATTAATAATGCTCTCAATCTATTTTGGCGAGATGGTATATATGAATAATTTAGAATTGGCTCCCCACAACATTGGTAAAGAAAAACAATATGATAGGATCGCAGGCTGTTTGATCGCCTATGGATGTAGAGTTAGCCAAGAAGAAGGGAAAGGGAATTATCAGGGATATTTGACCTTTGAGAGTAAGACTGAATTAATTCCTTTATATACCCAAAAATACGGCGCCATTCGAGCTAGCGGACTCAAGATGTTTATAGATAATGCGCAAGGAGAAAAGCTAATTGCACAATATTTAGGGGATAAATCAAAAGCAAAATGAGCAACAAAAAAACAGAGATAGAGGAAGGACGAATAGGTAATGGCTCTGGCCTTATCAATCCCAATAGTAAAGATTTCCGGATTCTTCGGGAAAAAATCCGGGAACACTCCTCTACCCTATCCGATACAGAAAGGACAGAGAACCAGATAAGGGGCTTGAAATATAGAATGGAATCCTATATACAGGATCGCTCATCTGAAGAATTAATTCCGGCGGGAAGGTTCCTAAAGGAATTAGTTGAGATTATTAATGTCCCCCATAAAGAGTTTGCTGCTTACATCGGTGTAAAGAACTCGAATCTAAGTGCCCTATATCGAGGAACCAGAAGAATAAACCATGACTTAGCGATGAAATTGGGCCATATTTTTACGATGAGTCCCGTAACATGGCTTACTGTTCAAAGTAAGGTTGAATTACTGGAAGCAGGTAAGCAAAGTACAACGGACTACCAGCAATATCGATTAAATGACCTGTTGAAAAAGGTGGGATAATCATCAGGAAGAATGTGGAGCCCCTATGTGCGTGGTAAGGGGGGAGACGGTTTTGGAGAGCAATGGGTTTTTGGGGATATTTAGAATTCGAATTGTTATATTGGCTGTAGTGGGGTGTAGGCCAGTTTTCCATAAAGCAAAGAATAACCGCAAGGTTCGCAAAGGAAAATAGCCCTGGATTTACCACTCAGGCACTCAGCGCACAAAGAAAGCACTAAGCGGAAT
>CAYGTH010000558.1:0-5016 GCA_964352745.1 uncultured Bacteroidia bacterium | reverse complement strand
ACCGACTTCATACCGATTCGATTCGTGATCATCTCATTCCTAAACTCCAAGCCACAAAGGCAGGAAAATGGCTCATCTATGCCGACGAGGCTGACCTGCTCAACAAAGCCGTCTTCGGCATGACCGCCAAAGAGTGGAGAGAGGCTAATCCTGAGCAGGCGAAGACCGGTAACCTCCGGGACTTCGCGGATATTTTGCAGCTCAATGTACTCGCTAATCTGGAGAGTTTGAACTCGGTGATGATCGAAGCGGGACTTCCAAGGAAAGGCGGTTTGACCTGCTGGCCAGGACGGCGATCTCACAGTATCAGAGACTGGCACAGCATGAGGGGCTGAAGGGGCTGGGGGAATGAAAGTCGGGAGTACGCACAAGCCAGCGCGCAGGCCGAACTCCCTCCCAATTCGCAGGATGAGAATTTAGGGAAGCCTTGCATCAATTATCGAACTTTGAACGGCAATCTACCAATTAATGGCCTTTTAATATACGCTCTTGCTCAAATTTTATCTGTTCAATTAGTTCGACTATTAGAGGGTCTCTTGAGTACAAATTATTTTTATTTATTAAGGTATAGGGAGTCGAACTATTCAAAAATTCTAAGTTCAGTTCTATTGAATTAACTTGAGCAAATCGATCAATGATTATCTTCGCCTTTCCCTTTCTCATCATTAATAGATCATATCCTTGATTAGATTTTTGTAGATGATATTTATATTGCTTGAGTAAGAAAATATGTACAATTCTGTTGATAATCGAATCTTTGTTAGAATTGTGAACCTCTTGGGATAAATCGAAGTTCGGTAAATAGTTATCCATATCTACCGAAAGATCTATTGAAGACGGTTCATATTTCTCTGCTAGTTTTTCAAGACTATAAATACCGTTATGACTTATTTCCGAGTCATTTGCCTTAGCATCAGTAATGCTCTCTTTTTCATTAGCCTTAGGAGGCAGGCAACTTAGTATTGTGACACAAAGAAGTACTTCCCAAAGATAATTTGTTTGTAACCAGTCCATATGTCAATAATCTGAAGGATTTATTACTTCACCCAAATCTGAAGTCTCTATTCTCTCTATTACATGCATTGTGAAGTCACTTTCAGGATCATATCCCCGTTTTAAGGCACTTACTTCAGACTCGGTACTGACTGTCTTTGAATACAATATATTGTCATCTTCATCCCAAAAAGTAACATCATATACTTTATCTACCTTGATGAATTTTCCTGTGGAAGTTAATCTTCCGGTTTCCCTTCCCCCTGCTATTTCTGGCATAACGAATCCAGTTGCACCTATCGTAGTAACACCTGTCTTAAGAGTGATTTCAAATGCCACATCGCCTTCATAGCCTTTATTGTAACATGCATGGCAACTACCAAAAACCCATATCGCATTTTCCTCGAATAATATATCCTCGTTTGAAATTGCTGCTACCAAATCATTAACTGTCCTAGAAGTAGTGAAGCTACTTCCAGGAACATACTCGCTTTCAGATCTATAGAAACCCGAGGAACGATCAAGAAATAGCCCCTCATTGCTCCCATGAGCAAAATGTACTAGATGCAGAATTGAGCCCTCGATTAAGGTTTCCGACCGCAATATTTCTAATAATCCTTTGCCAGAACTTGTTGTATGCGATTTAAAACCGTGTTTCTCTTCTAAAACCTTGGCTCTTGCATCAAATGCATAAATATCGCTTTGCGTATAATTGTCTCCGTCACCTGAACCGGAAATAGCAATTTTTGCCTCCAATCCATCCAAATCAATTGCCATAATCGGTGTATTTGAAGCAAACTGATATGGCGTGAGCATTGGATACTCTGGGCTCAACGGATCGACACTCAAAAACTTAGCTACCCTCGGATTGTAAATCCGAAATCCATAATCATATTGATTACCAGTGCCGGATACCTCCCCATCCTGCTCTTTCCCATTAAAGCCAAAACGATATACCCCTGCGCAAGATCCCCCGCACAGATTCCGACCTGGAATAGCCTTTTCAAAGAACGATTTCCAGCTATAAGATACCTTTTTTTCTCAAGTGGAAGTCTTTTCAGGTGAAAGAAAAGGCTATCCCCAACCCTAATAGAAAGAGGTTAAACTAGCTTCCCTTTCGTTTGGATGGATGGTTTTGAGCAAAGAGAGGGCTAAGAGAATACTTTGGCAATGTCTAACTCGTTTTTTGTGTATCTTCGTAAAGAGACAACACTATCATATAAGCCTATGCAACGCATTATCATAGAAGCCCCCGGAGGCACAGAACTTACCTACCTGGTCAAGCTGCTGCGCAGGCTGGACTTTGTCCGCTCAGTGCGGCTCGAACCCGAAGCAGTAGAAGAAAAAGTATTGGACGAATATGTCCAGGAGGGGTCTCCGATGTCATTGGAAGAGTTTCACCAGCGCATTGCCCTGGCCGAAGCAGAGGATGAGGCCGGACTCTCGATCCCCGATGAAGAGTTGCAGATAGACTTCTGATATGAGCCCAAAAAAGCTACGTTGGTCCCGCCTTGCACGGGAAAGACTCATCGATATTGGCAGGCACATCTCGCAAGACTCTCCCCAAAATGCGCACAAAGTAGTCCAGGACATCCGGGAACAAGCCCGCGCCATTCCTCCCCATCCCGAAGCCCACCCGATTGTCAAGCAACTTCCCTCGGAAGGCAATATCTACCGCTTCGCCATCTGCCACAGTTTTAAGATCATCTATAAGATCAAGCCGGACTACATCCTCATACTCGATATCTTCCACATGAGCCGGGAGCCAGGCAATATTGCGGGGCTGGCGGATATTGACGGCTAAAGGACGGGGAAATACGCTGGCTCGCCAACCTCGAAAGCCTGAACTCAGTGATGATCGAAGCGGGGACCTCTAAAGAGCGGCGGTTTGAGATGCTGGCCAAGACGGCGATTTCGCAGTATCAGAGGCTGGCGGAGCATAAGGGGTTGAAGAAATAGTTCTTTCGGCTTGTAGGGTCGTTTCCATTTTAAGGGAAACGGGGTCGTGCAGGAAGGGTTCATACCACCCCCCGGGAAGACATCAAAAAGCTCGAACGAAGGGTCAAGGCACAGGAGAAGAAAATGGCGAAGAAGTTGAAGGGATGGAAGGGGAAAGAAGAGGGCAAGGAGTAAGCAGAAGGTTTACCACCCAACTACGCGAAAAAATCCGCTTCATCTGCCAGCACCCCAAAGCCGCTCCCGTCAGGTATGATGAGATCAGAACCGCTGTGCTGGACATTTTCCCCTTTATGATCCACTATACTCTTGATGAGCAGCAGCAAATCGTGATCATCACCGGGGTTTTTCATACCAGTAGGGATCCGGGAAGCTGGAAAAACTAAACTCCAACTCGACAAGGAAGCGATCGAAAGGCTGGAAAGTATCTCCGACCTTTCAGAAGAAAAGAAAAAATTCGTCCTGAATATGATTAATATGGCTTTGAGGGACTTTAAAGCTAAAAGAGCTTATATAAAATGAAAAAGCCCTATCACTGCTGACAGGGCTTCATGTTTTAATTCTTGAAATGGCTAAAGACTAATCCGCATACCATTTTTGAAGTTCTCCCAAACTGCCCATATCATATCTCCCAATGCTTGTTTCAAGAATATCTAATTTATTGTGGTATATCCCAAAGCATAAAGCATTGATATAATACACTCCCCCCTGATTGTCTTTTATAGAAAAAATACGGTTGTCGTATTCATTATTGAAAGAGAATTTGTCTTTAAGGAATGATATTGTTTGCTCATTTTCTAACACGGTTATCTCTATCCCATGAAAAGATGTAGGAAGAAGTAAACGCCCAACACCCTTAACTATAATATCAATATTGTATTCTCTATCTATTGTTTTAAGACTTCTCAACAATAACTGACTATGAGTAGCTGAAAAGTCTACAATTTGAAATTCCTGAGTTTGATTACTATAAATTGCCATGTCAATCTTTTTATGGAGTTATTTTAAATACATCAAATCCTTTGTAAGTATTGCCTCCATAATGAAATATGGTTCTTTCAAACGCTGCTGAATTCTGATACAATGCATTCATTTCCCAGTTGATACCTGACCGACCAGGACTCATAATCATCTGCATTGGCTTGCTATCTATTCCATTAAGATTAAAATGAAGTTTGTTGTTCGGGTTATCAATAGCCTTCATAAAGCTACTCTTCCAATTGGGGTCTTTCATTAAATGTATTGCCCCAATATCATCTGCAAACTTTGGAACTATATTCTTAAGACCAAAGGCATATTTACCCCCCTTAGCGGCAGTTTTAGCCGCAATCATCCGCGTAAACGTCCTCTTGGCAACAATTCTCAACGCACTAAACCCCGGCCTCAGAGTTAGTATGTCAAAAATGATCGGAACCGAAGTAATGTTTCCTCTGGCATAATGGTGCCCGGATTCATCCAAAGCTCCAGCCGCAAGTATGTCTGAATACTTCTCACCCCACCCTTCACTAAAGTTACCAGTCTCACTGGCCTCAAAACCGTAAGTTAAAGCCCATTCAATCGCTCCTTCAGGATTGGCTCTGCTTTGATTCGTATGCCATTCTTTAGCACTTGCGTCAGCAGCTACTCCATAAACAATACCGTTGTATTCGTCAGGACGATACCAGCCGGCATCAGCCACCATACTTCCACCATGATAAACAAACTCCTCAGTATGGTTTACCTTTACCATTCCTGCCCCAGGAGTTGCAAGGTAAGAATCGTATTTAAGACTTTCTTCTTGTCCCTCCTGTGGGTTTGCAGGTTGATTATTAATGTTTTGCTGTTCCAACCCCTCCAACTCCACCCCATCAATCACCCGATTCTCCGAAAATGCGTATGGCGAGTTGTGTGGATACTCCGGCGCCAGGGGATCGATACTCAAGAACCTCCCCAACCTCACATCATGCACCCGGTACTTGTAGTTAACCGAGTTCCCAGCCCCCTTGATCTCATCATCCTGCTCCTGTCCCTGGAAGCCAAAACGATAACCAGATGAGAAAGAACGCCCCCTACTCTTCCTCCACGTCA
>CAYGTH010000557.1:0-5019 GCA_964352745.1 uncultured Bacteroidia bacterium | reverse complement strand
CAAGCGCAGCGCGCAGGGGGAAACAGGGTCAGCAGATCGGGGTCTGCGGACAACGTTTTCAATCAAAAACCACAACCAGGCGGGCAGGCCCGGCAGCCTCGTGGTCGGGGAGGAATGCGGGATACCTTAGGCTGCGAGGGTATTTTTGGCACCTTCCAAAAGTACAAGAGGATAGAAAAACAGATCAGTATTTCGATCCTAAAGCACGAGTTACCCACTCACAACCTGCAATTGCTCCCGTACATAACGGATCTTCTCCTGCAAACGGCTTTTGTCTTTATCAAGAATGGTTACATGGCCCATTTTCCGGAAGGGCTTGGTAATTTTCTTGCCGTAAAAAGTAGGATATACGCCTGCAATGGAAAGTGCATTTTCTACGCCCTGATGCCCTGATAGCACACTTCTCCTGTATGGTCGGGTGCTCCGAGGAGGTTGATCATCGCTGCGGGATAGAGTTGCTTGACAGAGCCGAGCGGGAGGCTTTATGTAACCCAATTATCCAGGTCTAGATCGGAAATATGTTTGAAATGATTCTCATTATTGGAAATTAATGTGAATCCATTTTCTATTGCAATTGCCGCTATCATTACATCGCTGTGACTAATCGTGATTCCTTTACTCCGAAGATCAGCATAAATACGCGCAGCTCGCTTTGCACTTTTTTCGGTTAATCCAATTACTTCATTTAATTCCACGAATCGTTCAAACCTACTTATTTGGCTATGAGCATCTTTAAAATACAAGCCATTCAAAACCTCATAGTAGGTAACAACACTGAGATTCAGAAACCCAAATACCTGTAAATACTGGTCTAGTTTTTTAATAACTTTGGGATGGTTCCGAAAATAGTAGGATATGGTATCGGTATCCAACAAGGCCTGTTTCATACCTCTATTTGCCTTCCAAATAATTCATTTCCGCTCTCTTTCGCGATCCCTAAATATTCCTCAAAATCAGAAGTGGACATGTCTGCCCAACTACCTGCTAAAGCAAGTATTTCTTGTCTATTTTCTTCTTTATGAGAAATTTTATCTGTCAACTTATCCAGGTATGCATTAACCTGAACCAGATACTCTTCCGGAATCAGGCTGAGGTTTTTCAAGACCAGTTTATATTGATTTGCTTCCACGTCTTTTTTTTACAATATACGAATTCTCATTGCAAATTGATTCTCCCCTACCCACTCACGACCTGCAACTGCTCCCGTACATAACGGATCTTCTCCTGCAAACGGCTTTTGTCTTTATCAAGAATGGTTACATGGCCCATTTTCCGGAAGGGCTTGGTAATTTTCTTGCCGTAAAAAGTAGGATATACGCCTGCAATGGAAAGTGCATTTTCTACGCCCTGATAGCGCACCTCTCCTGTGTGTCCGGGTGCTCCCAGGAGGTTGATCATCGCTGCGGGATAGAGTTGCTTCGCAGAGCCGAGCGGGAGGTTGAGGATGGAGCGGAGGTGCTGTTCGTATTGCGAAGTCGCACAGGAACGCATGGTATGGTGACCGGAGTTATGCGGACGCGGCGCTACTTCATTGATGAGAATTTCGCCGGATTTGGTTAAAAACATTTCGATAGCGATCAGGCCGACGAAGTCCATCCGATCTACCAATTGATTGGCGATCTCACGTGCCCGCACATCGTGTTCGGGTTTCAAGGCCGCCGGTGAAAAAAGGTATTCCACCAGATTTTGCTCGGGATGAAATACCATCTCAATGACCGGATAGGTAACAACTTCGCCATCTGAGTTGCGGGCAGCAATGACAGCGAGTTCTTTGTCAAAATCCACGAAAGACTCCAGCAATCCGGGTTCATCGAATGCTTTTTCAATAGCCGCTTCGTCTTTGACAACTTGTACCCCGCGTCCATCATAGCCTGCACGCGCCAATTTATTTACCGCTGGCAAAAAATCGGCAAGGGCAGCTACATCTGCACGATTTTCAACGAGGTAAAAAGGGGAGGTAGGGAGATCGTTATCCTCAAAAAACTGCTTCTGCTTCCGCTTATCCTGAATCATCGCGATGATCGCCGGATCGGGCAGTACTGTTTTCCCCATATCCTTGAGGGCCTGCAGGGCCTCTGTATTGACATTTTCAATCTCAATCGTAATCAGATCCACTTCTCTCCCAAATGCCACTACGGTATCGTAATCTGTAAGGGATCCCGTAAAAAATTCGTGGGCAATGGAGCTACAAGGCGCTTCTGGATTGGGGTCGAGCACCCGGATATGGATATTCAGGTCAATGGCTGCCTGAATGAGCATTCGGCCGAGCTGTCCGCCGCCAAGAATACCCATTTTAAGATCGCGATAGAAGTATTTATTCATGATGTGGTGCTTCCGGCCGGCAAATTAGGTTGGGGAATTGAGCTTGGCAAATTTCTTTCGGAGTTGGGGCGTGAGAATTGAACACGGAGGGGCAAAGGAGCCTGCGGCTTGGGCATTCGGGGATTGAACGCAGAGACGCAGAGGCGCGGAGAAGAGTTGACTTAGCTAAGTATGAGTATTTTTCACCACTAATGGGCACTTTAGGGCACTGAGATTCACTAAGCGGAAGCTCCGGAATCCAGTTTTACTTAGTGGTAAAACGCTGGATCTTCCTTTGCGGCTTTGCGACTCTGCGTGAGACAAACAGAGATTGAACGCAGAGGCACGGAGACACAGAGAAGATTTTTCCTTTGCAGTACCTTTGCGTGAGATTCCCGCTTTATTTACCCACGATTACTCCTACGAGTAATCCGCTGGTCAATCCGATGGCAGCGCCTAAAATACCCGTGGTTAGCATTTTCAGGTTTCTGCCTTTGAGGCTTTTTTCTCCGGTGTCGAGGGTTTTGTCGATCTGAACACTGAGTCGGGTAATCTCTGCATTCAATTCCTCGTTAGTTTTTTTGTGTAAATCAGCGCGTTGCCGCTCTGCTTCGATCACGCTGTGATAAGCCTGGTCTTTGAGCACACTGAGGCTATCGGCGTAGGCAAGATCTCTTGAAAGCTGCGCGTACTCCATAGACTTTAGCTGAAGCCCGCGGATAATCTGAATCTTTTGTTCGAAGTCCGTTTTTTTGATTACGACCAGCGGAAAGGCTTCAGGCGGGAGTCTGTCTTTAAGCGGCTCGACTGCCGGGGCATTGGAGGCTTCGATATATCCGAGCTTGATCGGGGTACCGGTTTCACTTTGAAACTCTTCTATTTTTTCCACCACAGTCCCTCTTTTTTGTCCAAACCCCAGGGAAAGGGTCAGGATCAACATGGAAATAAGGAGCGATATTCTAATGAGGCCTTGCATACAAATCGAAATTGAAGGTAAAAATAGAATCGATAATCCATTCATCAGCGCTGCATCCCGATCGTATCATTCGCAGTGGTATCAGGCGGTAAGTCTCTTAATCCGAACCCCTCCTCGGTTTGGGCATTGATCACAGCGATATTGCCTTCGATATTTTTCTGGGTCTGCGCAATCCTGTCCCGGATTTTCTTGATCTCATCACTCTTGAGGGCACGCTGCGTATTCAGCTTATTCAGCAGCGAATAGGCAGTATCGATTCGGGCTAATATCCGTTTTTCATCCTCATAGGTCTTCTGATTGATCTGCTCCACCCGCTGCATGACCAGGTCTTTTTGCGCGCGAATTTCTTTCAGTTCCATCTCCAGTTCTTTGGTACGAAGTCGCTCTCCATTGAGAAAGGCTCCGGCAAAAAACACCGCAATCATCATCGCGGCTATACTCATTAGGTTCGTATTCCCTCCCATAACGTTTGTATTAATTAGTCCCGATGATGCCCAAAAGAATACCCGCAGAAAGACCTATGATGCCTCCCACAAACCCCATTTTCATAGGGCTGGCGTTTCTGCCCTTGATTGCTTCTTTGGTTACCGCAGATGCCGCAACAAATTGGCTATCCAGGACAACAATCTGCTCATTTAATTTTTTATTCGAGTCGATAAAGAGTTTCGTTCTGCCTTGTTCTTCCTGAATGATCGTATCGAGAACGGCCCACCTTTCCTGGTCTATGGAATCCAATTGTTGGTAGGCAATATCCAGTTTGCCATATTCCGATATTTTACTTTGCAGCCCCTTGACGGCTTTTATCCCTTCTAAAAATGACTGCCTTTTTACGACAACATAAGGAACGTCTTCCAGGTTTTTGCCAATTTCGGTGAGGTCTTCCCGGCCATTGGCAGTATATAGCGCAAGCGAGGTAATATTGTTCATTTTATTGGCCCTAATGAGTGAATCCCGCTTGGCCTTATCGGGAAAAAGATGGTCTTCCTCAAACAGTTTGACCGTATCCGGCTCGATGGATGCCTGCCCCACCATCTCCTGCATTCCCCATAACAAGGCTACCAGGCACATACATGTATATTTGAGCATGTTCATCGGTTTGTTATTTTAAATTAAGGCCACTTACCCCCGCCGGTTTGGCTGCACGAACCCGTCTGACAGTATTGATCCGTCGGGTTGTTTTGGATTTGAGTTTTCGTAGCGAATCCAGGTTTGCATAGGTGCCTTCGATGGTCTTCAGCACCTCGGCTTCTTCTTGCTGAGTGGCGACATTAATGTCATCAATCCGTTGATGAATAGAATCGTAGGAGGCGTTGATCTCTTTGAGCTGGTCTTTTAAATACCGGGTTCGGTTACAGGTACCCATAAGAGTGGAACCTGCAAAAAACAGCGCTGCCATCAGCGCAATCCAGCTAATTAGGTTGGTATGCTTATCCATATTGGGAACCAGGGCGTTAGATTATCCAAGTTATAAAAATATCCGATTCAAGCAACAACAAAGGGGAAACTCGTATCAGACTGCTCCCAATCAGGCTCAGGGTTGGGAATCCGTTTCAGGGCTGTTCAAACAATTGATCTAATATTACGACCTGGTCAACATGATTTAGCTTGTTGGCATTTTCCACCATGCCAAATGTGGTTATGATCGTAGAGAACAGGTGCTTTTTGGTCTTCGTGTAGTATTGGAAAACACGTTTCCTGCTTTCCAGGTTAGCGACTTCCTTTTTGCTGAGTTCATAGTCTCC
>CAYGTH010000556.1:0-5024 GCA_964352745.1 uncultured Bacteroidia bacterium | reverse complement strand
AACTTTCTTTCTCATAAAGGTGCAGGGCAATCTGTCGGTATCGGGGAGGATGTTTTACCTCCAATAGGAAATTGCCCAATCCTAATCTTACAACTATCCTTGTGAGCCCCTTTTCAAGAACGCCCTTCCATCTCTTCCATACACGCTGAATCCCATTGTAGCAGCTGCCGATAAGCAGCACGGATGATCTATTTCAGATCGGCATAACAGGAATCTGTTTCCTGAACGGGAAAGCTATCTACCAGCTTTTCACACGGATCAAGTCAATTCATTCTCCTTGCATAATAAACTAAAATGAAAAATCGCTTACTCGTCGCATCATTTGCGCTCAGCCTGGCCCTTGCCTGCACTCCTGCCCGACAGGTCGCTGATCGGTACAGTTCGCCCACGCCGAAACCCGCTGTCAGCAAGTCCCTGGCAACCTCTCAAAGAAGCCCACGACCGACTGCGGAGTTGACTCCTCAACCCGACCCCCCGAAGGCTGAACAACCGGTTGCCGCTGCTCCGGCCCCCATTACGCCCAAGATTGTTCCTTCCGCTCAGCCTACTCCGGAATCCCTGCCCGAATGGGCAAAAGAAGCTGCCGCAACTGCTGCCGCTCCAACGGAAAAGAAGACAACTACTCCTGTAGAATCAGCGCCTGAGCCTGATGACAAACTCGTCAAACTCATGGAAGAAATGATCGCAGAAATGGAAGCCGATTCCGGGCCTTCGGAACTCGATACCGTATTGACCAGTCCTTTTCCGGGACAGGTACAGCAAATCGGATCTGTAACGATTGAGTACCGCGAGCCTGCTTCGACAGAGCAGCACGATCAGGAATTAGCGGCTATTGCTTCTGCTCCCGCTCTCAAGCGAGAAATGGCAGCTGCTTCTGCCCCTGGTACTACAGACAATACGACTGCACGGGCAAATGAAATCATGCGCCGCTTATACAAACAACAGGCAGCACGTACGGAGACTGCAGCTACTCAGGCTCCCGCACCTAACGCTCCGGACCGACTTGATGAAGTAGCTGATGAGGTACTGGCGGCTATGCCGGAACAAGGCGGAGTAGGGATCACCTTTATGCGTGCCGGAACAGACTCCAATATTGTATTTACGACCCCGCCAACTGAAACAGAAACAGCCCGAAAAGCCACGCCTGCTACAGGCGTCGCTGAAATGGTCCTTGCGAATGGCCGGGAAGTAGCCTTTGATGAGAATCGGCTGGTAGAATGGGAAACTGCAATCCTGGCCCGTCGTCAGGGATTGAGCCCCCGCACAGTATTGCCGACCTGGTTGTTGCAGGGCCTCGAATGGCTGACGCATGCTCCTACCAGCGAGCCCGATAGAAGCCTGACCCTGATGCCTTTGTACCGCCACATGGAAGCTGCCGGCCACCTGAGTGCTTTTAATGTAAATAGCATGACGGATGAGCAAGTGATAACTGCCCTTCGACTGCTCGTAGAAGAATCAAAACATAAAAAAAAACTTCGCGGCGAAGCCCTACCGCTTCCCGTGAGTAAAGGAACACCCGCTGATATTCAGCATTCATTCACCTCAACGGCGAATCCCATGCAAACTGTTCCTGTACTCGCTCCGATTCACACACAACAAGAACTTGCCCAGCCTTTGCCTGAAATTCAGGCCCTTTCATCAAGTATACCAGCTGAAACCGGAACCCGGCTACCTGCTGCAACTATGCAGGAGCCGGGCCTACCGGCCACTTCTTTGACAGCCTCAACAGACGAATCTGTAGTCATCGTTCAGGCGAATCGCTATCAGGCAATGGCACTGGAAGCTTCCCTGGGAACTGAAACGCAGCAGGCATTTGGGACGACAGTTCCTACTGAGATCGAAAAGAGAATTACCCGCCGAAAAGCGTATGTCAACAAGCTGAGTCGGGTATCGGTACGGGCAGCTTATGGGTTTGCCTCTGCCCGATCTACGATGAATTATGAATTGCCGAATCTGGAAGCGACCGTAGCAAATGCTGCAAATTCCTTGAAGAGTCAATATGCCTGGGTGCCCTGGGGACAAGTTGATGTGCCAGTCGGTGCACCACAACGACAGCGGGAACTCAATAAAAATGGACAGTTTTTTATCTCTGCAGGGCTGAACATCCCTTTGGGTTTTATTGAAGTGGAGGCAGGACCCGGAAGATTTAGTCAGTCTGCATTTGCCTTGTCAGATTTTATGCCGCCCTGGGAGGGATTAGACATGGCCCGCACCGGCGAACTCATGATGCAACGTGTAGCCAGTCCAGAAGCCAAAACGGCTATGACCTTTCGAATAGGTTCTGAACTCGAACGCCTGTTGCCGGAGCATCTGCTTCCCAAAATCAGAATAGGAAAGTCCATGTCAATTGGATTTGATGTGTCGGGCTATTACCTGACAAGCACAGATTTGAGTTATCGGGTAGGGGTAGAAATTCTGGATCCTCAGGCAGTCCCTCATCTGGAAGACCTCTTTAGTCCAATTCCCCTGATCTCCGACAATACCAAAACGCAGGCTGCAACGGCAATTGTATCACATGTCGAATCGAGCTTGCCTACTTACTTCTGGTTACCGGCCCTCAAAGGATATGGGTTGGGTGCGAAAGCGTATATCAACCTGAATCACAGACTACGATTTGCTGCTCGCTATCACTATGAGCAAACGCGTGGAGTCCAGTTAGAAGCTACGGATTGGATGCCACGGGGACCTATTGTTAAGACTACCTTTCTTTCATTCGGACTTGAAACGCAAATCTAATCTCTCATGAAAAAATTATATACCCTCCTATTCCTGGTAGTCGTGATTCTGCCCCTTTTCGCCCAGGTCAATGATATTCGGATTCGTGCAGGATATGATATGTGGAAACTCGGCTACACGGCTTCCAGCCTTCAGATCAATTGTGGACTTTGTCCCTACATCATCGAGCAGGAACCCGGTACAGAATCGGCCATCGCCCAGCTTCGGGATTCGATCTCTACTTCACGATATATGCATGGGGGAATCAACCTCGCAGTGAGTGCCTCCTTTATTTCGCCAGCCCTTAGGGGGGAATTACAAATAACCCCTTCTATGCGTAAGCTGGATACGGAATCCGGGGGCATCAATCGGTATGCCAACCGAAACATGAGCCTGATCGTTGGTTTCAACCCCATGCAGCTGGATAATTTTAGCGGAAAATACTACCTCGGAAGCTCGCAGCGCTTTTACCTGGATATGTCAGATGTAGGAGCTTATGTTCAGTTCAGTTTTGATGGAGGCTTTGAGGAATATGTTCGCTCAACGAGCAATGTGGCAGTAATGGCCCGTTTTCAGCCCACCGTATGGCTTTCTGATCAGCAGCAGTTTGGGATTTCGCTCCGTACCGGGGCACGCATGTGGTTGATGGGGAATCGGAAAGCAGACGGGCCATTTTTGAATAGCTCAGGAATTCCGAAACGTGTGAAGCCCGATCCGGATTGGTTTCTGGGATTCGCCATCATCGTTGCGCCTTTTAGTGCATTCTCCGATTGATTTATCACTCCTTTTTTTACCCCTGGAGATTATATATATGGAACCTTGTTATACTACAGCGAGCCGCTTGCTGTGCCTGCTCCTTATAGGCCTGTTTTTTCAAGCTTGTCAGGAAACTGAACCAGAAGCCCCCGTTTCAAATGGCGTGTTGTCCGGCACCATCGTAGGCCGAATTTCAGGAGCTCCGATAGCCAATGCGACTGTGAGCCTTTGCTACCATGCCACTGAGATGACGCGGGATGGCCTGCTCATAGGAGGAACGGAATGTGAAAATCCCGAACTCCTCACTCAGACAATGCCTGACGGCAGTTTTCATCTGCCCATATTAGCGGATACTTCCGGATTGCCCACCTATGCCTGGGTGCGCATTATTCACCCGGATTATGAAACGATGAATGAGCTCTACGTCCACCTGGAGCCGGGTACTGTTGAGTTTGGCGTAATGGGCCTGCGGAGTCGCAGCGATGGGCAATCTCCACCAGCGATCACTAAGGTCTCCAATCGGAGAAAAGCACTTTCGCCCCGAAAAGGGAAGGTGTTTGTTCATTCGCAGGCAGCCTTGAAAAAATTATTTTCGGAGGAAGAATTAAGTATGATGGCTCCTGTTTCAGAACGCATTCCACAGGGGCAGTATGTCCGTTATCAGAATCCGGTCCGAGGATATAACAAACGCCCCAAAGGCTTTCGGAAAAAGAATTGGGACGCCTGGTCAACGATCATCCTGCCATTGGATATTGCGATGGCAGCAGTTGCAGAAGGGGAAATCGGAACCTTCACCCATCACACAGAAGCTATCAAAACACAGGCTATCTGGGCACGTACCTACGCCCTGCACAAAGGCCTGAATGAGCAATTACCTCAAAACCACCAACTGGCATTCAGCACCACAATTGCGGAAAATTTCCTCTGTGCAAGTAAAGAAACAGAAGGCACGATTCTCAGCCATAATTTTGCGCCGGGAGGCATGGGATTCCCATTACTCGCTGTATTCAGTGCCCGTTGTAACGGCGATTTCACCCAGCCCGGGCAACTCGCCAAATGGTCCGGCTGCGACCTGAGCGGAAGCTGGAATCCCTACCTGATAGCAGTAGAATGCAGCAAGCATTCCAATTGTGATGATGCCGGTCAGCGAAAAGCCTGCTGCAACATTGACAGCTATTGGGGACGCTACCTGTTTGGACATGGCGCGGGCGGCTGTCAGCATGGGATGAAGGATTTTGCCGAGGGTAATTATGCCGGGGGCGCTTCTGGATTATCCCATACCGTGATTGCTCCTTACTATTTCTATGGCTCCCAATTGGTCTCATTTTACGGCGATGTCTGGAACATGCCAAAACCCAATCCCCGCGGAGCGGATTAAAGAGAGGGAAGAAGAAAGATAAAAGAGGAAAGAGTCTGGACATAAATATTCTCTCATCTCTTCTGATCTTCTTTCTTCCATCTTCTCTCTTCTCTCTTCTGTCTTCTGTCTTCTGTCTTCCATCTTCAGTCTTTCCTCTCATGAAATATATATATTCCTTCTCCCTGCAGCTTTG
>CAYGTH010000555.1:0-5038 GCA_964352745.1 uncultured Bacteroidia bacterium | reverse complement strand
ACAAATCCCGGTGAGCAGTAAAAAAAGAGGTAGCTTCGAGGGATTTGTAATCCCGAAACAAGTTCCAAAAAGGAAGTTTTGCCTTCGGGAGCCGGGATTACAAATCCCGGTGAGCAGTAAAAAAAGAGGTAGCTTCGAGGGATTTGTAATCCCGCTATAAGCCTTAAAGAACCGCATTTGATTCCGATATTTCCCTTCTTTCATCAGTACCCGGATTACAAATCCCGAATAGGAGTACTAAAAACACCCTGCATTTCAGCCTGAAAAATGGTTTATTTGGGTAAATCTCATTTGCTGATGAAGAGACATGTGATGATATCGGGCCTTATGATGCTGATGCTTGGCTTACTGGTCGGTTGCACCCTGATCATGAAGGTTACTGCTCAGTTTGTAAATATTGATTCTGATGATCCCGAATTGGAACTCAACTTCACCTTTAGCACATTCAAAAACCGTCCTACGGGCATCCATTCTATCGAAATCTATACCGGCGATAGCCTTGTGTGCCGATTAGGACAAAGCGATACGCATGAAAATCCGGAAGGCCTCTCCGAATGGGCCTTCCCTACTATCCCTGAAGGGTTTAGCCTCCTGTATCCCAAAGGTGCGACAGCATTACCCACTTTTCTCAAAACGAATCCCCTCAATTTTCACTTTCAGGGTGCAGGACATGGCAGTTGGGAATATAAGCCGTCCTATTACCGGACCGAAAATCGTTGGCAATTTGATGAGGTGGGAAATCAGATTTTTGACATTACCTGCCAGTACGAACCCTGGATTGGAAAGGACATGGTGCGGATTCAGCTGAGTGAAGTCATAGAGGTTCACGAGGAAAGCTTTCAATTGGTGCTAGGGTCGGGTGAGGCCGTTCCCTTTCGCTTTGTCTATAAAAAAAGCCCGACCGATATACTTGCTTTGACACTTGAAAAAGTAATCCCAACAGGAGAGGTGCTTCATCTTTCCTTTGAAATTGAATCGGGAAAACCCATCCGTCAGCTCATTCCAGTTCCATCTAAAGATCAAGTGGGAGTTGTTGGCAAATTCCATGGAATGTAATGAGGAATCGCTTGATATTCATAAGCTTAGTCCTGATACTTCCCCTCCTGCTCATGGTGGTCGTAAATGAATTCGCTCCTGTTTCTACGCATCAACCCAATGTAAGATTGTGTACCCGCTATTGCCACGATGCCAATTGTTTCCATTGGCAATCAAAACCTCTATCATTTGTTGGAATAAATGCCGATCAGCTCTATACTCAAACAATTCTTGCCTTACGGAACAATCCATTCGGTCTGTCTTATGCAGCAATGAATATATGGGTGTATGTAGTCTTTACCCCGCTACTAACGCTGCTCATGTTCTGGGGATTGATCAGAAAACGAACATAATCCTTATGAGTTGGATTTATTGGTATTGCACAGACTTTTGCATTAATGCTGCCAATTTACTGGGAGTAAGCTATGCGGGTTTCAACTTCTGCTTATTCATCATAGGAATTCCCACTTTTCTGATCATGCTCTTTGGACTCAATGTGTACCGGTATCGTGGATTTTTCTTGCGCAATCGCTCGTAATCCTCTCCTTTCTCAAATTAAATCCCCGGTAACAGAAGAGATCGGACGCTAGCTGTTGTCTTGGGAGAATACTTTTTGTAATATTCCTTTTCAACCTAATCCCTAAGCCTTATGAAGTCTGCATTTTTTCTGACTATTTTCGCATTACTCGCATTTTCCTGTACTCGCGATACTGCTTCCACTGAAAGTACCGTGATTGAAACCGTTTCCGAAGCCATGCCTGATTCCAAACAACTCCGCCATGTGGTCTTATTCAGTTTTAAGGAAACCAGTTCTGCGGAAGAGGTTGCTTCTGTTGAAGCCGCATTTTCAGACCTCAAAAATAAGATTTCAGAAATCAAGGACTACGAATGGGGCATCAATAACAGTCCCGAGAACCTGAACAAGGGATTTACCCACTGTTTCTTCGTAACCTTCGACAGCGAAGAAGGAAGAGCCGCTTATTTGCCACATCCTGACCACAAAGCTTTTGTCGAATTGCTCGGGCCACACCTCGAAGATGTGCTGGTAATTGATTATTGGACAGGGGAATAATTTCATTTTCCCAGCCCCAACCTCAAGTCCTGATTAGGTAGGGGAAGTCTCCTATTTACTCAATAACGAATATTTGAGGCATGCCATCCGTTTTCTATTTCTGCTTCATCGACTTTGCTAGCAGATTCCCGATGAACTTGTTCCACTCTTTTTTCGTAGCCTGACAAATGAAACGATTTTATAAGACGACCCTAAAGTCTCTTCGGCAGACTGGCATCATTTCCCCGAGTTCCAGATTCCTCGTCAAGGATATGATGAAGCATATTGACTTCAAACCGGGACAGGTTTTTGTAGAATTTGGAACGGGAGACGGATGCATGACATCGGCATTGTGTGCCAATATGTCCAGCAGTTCCCAATTATATTCCTTTGAACTCCATCCTGATTTCTTTGCGTTTGCAGAGGCAAAGTTCGAGCACGATGACCGCGTCCAAATCTATAATGAGAGTGCATTGGATTTTGACCAATCGCATTTACTCCCTAAAGATATTGCGATTGATTATGTGATTTCAAGCCTCCCGCTGAGCTTGTTGAAAAAATACCAGGTCCATCGCTTGTTGTATAAGGTCAATTCCAGGCTTACCGAAGAAGGGAAATTCATCCAATACCAATACAGCCTGGGGAAATACCGGTCGTTGAGAAGAATTTTCAGCGACGTGAGCATTGATTACACCCTGCGCAACCTCCCGCCAGCATTTGTGTATGAATGCAAAAAGTAGGGGAGAAAGAAGATTGAAGAAGAAAGAAGGAAGAGTGAACGCAAATCTTCAAATCTCAACTGTTAACCCTGAACTTTTAACACCTAACTCTCTTCCCCTTGATCTACCTCACCCAGTTGATCTACCTTCAAGCCGGTCAGGAAGCCCTGTTCCATGAGTTTGAATCAATTGCCATCCCAATCATGGCGAAGTATGGGGGCAAACTCCTTTTTCGTCTCCGACCCGGGGAAGCGGCATATATCGAAGGGACAATCGAGAAACCGTATGAGGTCCACTTTATCAGCTTTGAGTCCGAGACCGATTTTCAGTCTTTTTTGAAGGATGAGGAACGTAAGCAGTTTTTTCATCTAAAGGAGCAATCGATCCGGGAGACCCTGCTAATCAAAGGAGTGGCAATGTAATTGAGAAACAGGCTGACTAGGATTATTGCCTTCTTCCTTTTCATCAAACCATAACGATGTGTCTATGACAATTGCAGATTGGATCGGCTCTGTTGGGGTACTGAGTATTTTGGTGGCCTTCTTTCTCAATGCAAGTCAGCGCCTCAGCAGCAAAAATATAGTCTATATCTGTATGAATCTGGTAGGAGGAGGTCTCGCCTGTTTTGCTTCCTATCTCATTGGCTACTGGCCATTTGTAGTATTGGAAGGCACCTGGGCGCTTGTTTCTCTTTGGGCCTTATTTCGCTGGGGCCAGGCTTACCGCAACTCCCAATTGCGCTGAAGGGATTTTTCGGTCTGGGGAATCGCTACTGAAAAACGGCGCTCTTGGTTTCCTTTTACTTTCTCCATTTTTTCCATCAGAAAAAACTCTCCCTCCTGCATATAGCCAATCAATTCATTGGCAGCACTGAGAATAAAGTTGAACTCTTCCTGCTCGTAAAAGGAATCATAGATAGTTGCATCCACTACCACTGTCCGGGTCTGATTTCGGTTGACGGAACGCCAGTCTGCATTGGGCTTGAGTTTGCGGGATTGATGAATCTCCATAATAAACTCACGGTGGTTCGAAATCGTGGGACTTCCTCCATCTTCCTGGTATTTTTCATGATACCAGTGATTTTTTGTCCGAATGGTACCCCTGTACAAAGTGGGAACACGTTTCTGATTATTCAAGGCCAGATAAAACATATACCCGGCGCCCATCAGAAATATGGCTCCTCCGATGGGGGAAATCAGCAATACAACCAGCCCAATCAACAGCAAAGCAATTCCTGAAACCTTATACAGCTTAGCTTCTTTTTGCTGAAAAGCTGTGATCTGTGGAATAAGCAACTCATACGCGATGGAATCATTCGTCATGAAGCATCTTGTCTCTTAAATACAAATGAGGTAGCAGATCGCTACCGGCAAACCCAAACATATCGAAAGTCGGACTTTCTATCCCAAAAAACAATAACAGTATCCATTTCTGTGCCATTCCCCGCTTGATCAGTCGCTAACCCTAACTGATCGGTCTGCGTATCTCCAGAAAACGTTTTTCTCATGAAATCACCGACGCGTTCATTTTGGATCTGGTTCAGCCCCCGAACCGGAAGTACCCTCCTATGCAAAGCCCTGGAACAAACCGGACTAGCGGGTAAGGCCGGTGAATTTTTCAACTTTGAAAATGAAACCCTCTGCTCTTATCATGCTGTTCAGGATTATCCAAATTTACAAAAAAATATTTGGGAACTCGGTAGCAGCAAAAATGGAGTGATGGGCATCAAGTATTCTTTATTTCGCGCAAGTTTTCTCCCCATCGCCCAGGAAATGATACACTTGCAACAAATCGAGGGCACAAATCCACTCGATTGGCGAATTTGGGAAGGACTATTCCCCAATTGTCTCCATATCTATCTGACCCGTCGTAATAAAATACGACAAGCTGTTTCCTGGTGGAAGGCCATACAGGACAACCAATGGCATAGGCAGTCCACCGATTCTCCCGCGCAGGAAGCCACCTTTTATGCCGACAAATACAACTTCGATGCGCTCTCACATCTTTACAAGGAGAGCATGCTTCGCGAATCTGCAACAGAAGCCTATTTTGCACATAACGACATCAAGCCCATCACCGTCGTGTATGAAGATTATATACGGGACTATGCCGGTACGCTCAAGCGGCTGTTACATGCCATCGGAGTGGGGGAAATGAATACAGAGATCGCAACTCCTTATTATCAACAAACCGCAGATGAGCTTTCTGAAAGATGGGTGCTGCAATTTCGGGA
>CAYGTH010000554.1:0-5040 GCA_964352745.1 uncultured Bacteroidia bacterium | reverse complement strand
GAAAAAAAACAGACTTCAGCCCACTGCGGCATTTCGGAAAAATCAGGAATCGGATGACCCCAAAACAGCAGTAAGATGATGCACAAGTACCTGTATTGCCTTATACATGTGCTGATTATTCGGTACAATCAAGTCCGCAGTCCACTTTCCAGGACCTACAAACTGGTGATACATAGGGGCAACGAAGCGTTCGTAATCCCGGAGTACAGATTCAACTGAATATCCCCTTTCTTTATCGTCTCTCCTGATCCGTCGAGCGAGTTTGATATGCTCCTCCGCCTCTACAAATATTTTCAAATCAATCTGTCGGGCAATTTCAGCATGGTAAAAGATAAATAAGCCATCCAGAATAATCAACCGCCGTGGCTCCATGTGGATCGTATCCGGAATCTGATCCGCATTATTGAAGGTATATTCTTCAAGGGTTACCGTTTCCCCCGACAATAACCGATGGAGGTCTTCTGCCAATCTATCCAAATCCACAGAATCAGGATGATCAAAATTGACAAGCCCTTCTGCATCCTGCTTTTGATCTTCGTACTTGCGGTAGTAATTATCTTGAGACACATGGCACACTTCCGCGGAAGGCAAGGTATGCATCAATTGGTCGAGTAAAAATGACTTCCCGGAGGCACTCCCTCCACAAATCCCTACGATATAAGGCTTTTTGTCCATACAGTCTAAGTCTAATCCATTTGAGTAAGGAACTCCGCAAACTTCTCAATGGCTCTGCCACGATGCGAAATTCGATTTTTATCAGCGGGTTTCAATTCCGCAAAAGTCTTATCAAATCCGATAGGTTGGAAAATGGGATCATAGCCAAATCCCCCACTACCGCTGATCTTTTTTGTAATGAGTCCATCGACAGCCCCCGAAAAGGTGACCGGTTCCAGTCCTTCATAAAAGGCAATTACCGTCCGAAATTGAGCCGAACGGTTGGTCATACCTTTCATTTCTGTGAGCATTTTCTGAATATTATCCGCAGCGGTACAGGACTCACCAGCATATCGGGCTGTTCGTACGCCCGGTGCCCCATTAAGCGCCTCAACAGCGAGTCCGGTATCATCGGCAAAGCAAGGCACACCCGTTCGTTCAAAAAATGCTTTTGCCTTAAGAATTGCATTGCCTTCAAGGGTAGGTTCTGTTTCTTCGACGTCAATGTCAATTCCCAGATCCTCCAGACTTTTGATATCAAACTTATCTCCTGCAATCTGCCGGATTTCCCGGAGTTTGTGTAGGTTATTGGTCCCAAATAGCAGTACTTTCTTGCTCATAATGTTAAAGCGGCCAATAGTTCTTTCAAATGATTTTGACTGCCCCGGTCAGTACTGATTGCAGCAAGGGAATTGACAGCAAAGATCTGGTTGGTTCCCAGCCTAATCGGACCGGTAGCAGTTGCTCCCCCTCCAAATACGACTCCAACCGGACAAGGCATATCCCGAAGGTCCCATTCATTTCCCTCCCCTTCCAGTATTCCAAAACCAATGAGTTTGGTATCAATAGCAGCGCCTACAATGTATCCCTTGAGTGCCGAAGTGAGTTGTTTATTTGCAAATTCTTCACCTCGCAATACCAGCGCGAGTCGGGTATCCGGCTTTAGCTTCCACGTAACGGGCTTACCAGCCTGAAAATATACTGGGGCAGGCTCCGAATCGGGTTCGGGTTCTCCTACCAGAGTTTCTACAGGAGAAACGGTTACTGATTCGGCTACTGGCTTCGCCTCAGGTTTGGAGATTTCATTGTCATCTGGTATGATAAACAAATGCTTTCCATACAACTGCAAGACATCTTTCTTGTCAAACTCCATACCTCTTGGTTTAATTCAAAAACACAATTGTGAAGTGATCATAAAAAAAGAGGCTACGAGGCCCCTTCTTTTATTTTGATCTGTCCTTTCCAAGATTACCAATTCGGTGCAAACTCGAGCTGTGTGCTCTTGAAAGAAGCCTTCGCAGGTTTGTAAGAAACCTTCAGGTCTTTGAGTGCATCAAACTCAGGCTGTACTTTGGCAAAAATATCTTTGTGATGGCCATAGCTCATTTCCAGCCCCATCGCAGTTGCGACTTTAGCGACCAGTAACCAGCTGGGTAATACATCAAAAATATTATTGAGGTTCCGCCAGCGGTCAACCGCTACGGCTCCTTTATCCAATCTGCTTTTGGGGAGACGCATCCACATATCCGGAGACATTTGGCGAATCTGCTTTGCCAGAGTCGATACTTGTGCGATCCCCTTGAAGTTGATGAAAGTACCTTCTCCCTCAATTGCGGTAGCGGCAGGCAATACCCAATCAGCGAATTGATGTCCTGATTGTACTTGCGTAGCGTGTGCAATGATCGTCGTATTCTTCACATCTGCCTGGCTTAATTCCGCAAACAGCTTGTCATTCTCAAGCGAATACAGAAGAGAAGTTCCACCCGCAAGCTTTTCCTTTACCCCTTCAATACTCAGAGCAGTAAAGCCTAAGAGTTCACATGCAGCGGCATTTGGCGTACGGTCATCCTGAATCAACCACCCGTCTCCGGCGCCTGCTTCGATATCCGACACATAGAAAATTTCGTTTACTCCGAGAGCAGTTGCCCACTCTTTCAAGGCATAATTGCTTTCGAGGGAAGCATAGGCAGAGCCTACAAAAAATATAGCATCCCCAGCTGCTTTCACAGCCTGAGCTACTTTCTCAATCCCATCCTGAAAAACGATCGGAATACCGCCTTTCATTTTGACACCGGAAGCCCGGTTTTCATTGTATTGATCGACATTGAGGCGATGCGCATCCGGCATCCAGTAGCCATTGACTTCCTGGTTTTCGGCAGGCGTGATCCGCATCACTTTATTATCCCGAATCCAAACATTGATGTTGGTTCCGGTACTGTCATTCATATCAATTGACCGAGAATTGGACATTTCCCATACCCTGGCCTGGAATCGGTGCTGACGAGAAGTCAGTGCGCCTACCGGACAGAGGTCAATTGTATTCATAGAATAAGGATCATCAAACACTTCTCCGGGAGGGCATCCTGGGAAATTTTTGTCGCCCCGGCCAATGATAGTCAATTGGTTGGAGCCTGATATTTCTTCTGTAAAACGAGTACAGCGGGTGCAGTTGATACAGCGTTCCTGGTCCAGAACGACATTGGGCCCCAACTCTACCCGCTTCTTTTTATGTCTTTTTTCGTTTTCAAAACGAGAACCTTCCGGTCCGTATTTGTATGTCCAGATTTGGAGCGGACATTCACCGGCCTGATCGCAAATGGGGCAATCAAGGGGGTGATTGACAAGCATATATTCCAATACGCCCTCCTGGTCTTTCTTGACCTGAGGAGAAGTGCGATGGGTTCTGACATGCATGCCATCTACAATCGGCGTATTACAGGCTGTAGCCGGTTTCCGGCCCCATTGCACGACGGGATTTCCCTCTTCGTCATACTGCAACTCTCTTGTAGCCCGGTCGCGTGCATGGTACCCCACTTCAACCAGACACATCCGGCAATTCGTAGGAATACTCATTGCAGGGTGATAGCAGAAGTATGGAATTTCAATGTCTTGCTCAAGGGCGAATTTGAGGAGTTTGTTATCGCCTTCAAAATTGATCTCTTTACCGTCAATGACAAGCTTAGGCATAGTAAATAATCTGGTTTTCCATATAGATCCGGAAGCGATCCAAAGTTATAGATAAATTTCATTTTTTCTGAATAAAATTGTCCTCCTTATTGGCTTTCAGCATTTTTTTATTCAGATCGGTTGGGACTTTCTGCGCAGGCCCGTAAATTGGTGCATGCATCTTCACATAATCTCCTTCGATATTCCCTATCCAGCCACTTATGGCGGGGTGATCGATGTATATTATAAGGTGCGGGCGCTGAAGCGCATTGGCGTAAAAATTCATCTCCATTGCTACGAATATGGTCGTCCTCACAGCGCAGAGCTTAATCGAATCTGTGAATCTGTCCATTATTACCTGCGATTGCCCCCTCTTTTCGCTCTCCCCCTCCGACGGCCTTATATCGTAGGGTCCCGCAAATCGCAGCAATTACTTGATCGGCTCGAAAGCCTGCCATTTCCCATTCTGTTTGAGGGCCTGCATACCTGCTTTCATCTCGATGAACCCAGCCTGGCTGAGCGGGTTAAACTGGTTCGGACGCATAATGTTGAGAGCGACTATTATGTGCAATTGGCCAAACACGAAGCAAACTGGTCAAAAAGAGCCTACTTCAAACGAGAAGCCCGATTGCTTGCCGACTATGAGCCGATTCTTTCACATGCTGATCATTTGCTGACCATTTCGCCAAAAGATCAACGCTATTTTGATCAAAAATTCACAAATGCCCGGTACCTGCCGGCTTTTCATACCCATGATACGCTTTCGGTTCAGGCGGGTAGTGGTACTTATTGCTTGTACCACGGTAATTTGCGGGTTCCGGAGAATCACCGGGCAGCTGTATTCCTGATTCGGGAAGTATTTAAAAATATTCAGCATCCCCTCATTATTGCTGGGGCAAATCCCCGCCCCGAACTGATCACACTCGCCAGTCAACACGATCATATCACCTTACGACATAATGTAGGAGAAGGCGAAATACTGGATTTGATGCGAAATGCACACATTCATATTCTCCCTTCTTTTCAGGATACGGGGATTAAGCTCAAATTACTCAACTCCCTCTTCGCCGGACGGTTTTGTGTTGTGCATCCGGCCACCGTACTCGAAACAGGTCTGGAATCCGCTTGTTTTGTCGCGCGGAGTGCCGCCGACTTTAAAGGCATCATCCATCAGTTGATGCAGCAGGCTTTTTCAGAACGGCAAATAGAGAAACGAGCGGAAGTACTTTTACCTCAATTTTCAAATTCAGCAAATGCAGAGGCACTCAAGGCCCTGATTCAGGCGAGTGCAGATGCGGGTGGGCGGCGAAGAATTGAAGGGAGGGAGTAAGCGGAAAGATTGAAAATACTAGTGCTTTATGATCGGAATAATGATCTATTTTTCCATCCTCTTGTACTTTTGGAAGGTGCCAAAAGTACCAAAAGCACCCTCGCAGCCTA
>CAYGTH010000553.1:0-5041 GCA_964352745.1 uncultured Bacteroidia bacterium | reverse complement strand
CTAAACAACCGAGCGAGGAGTGGCTTTCAGACTGTGAGAAAGAGCGAACCTTGACTCTCAGATCGTTTTCATGTCTGAGGATGAGGAGAAGAATGATTCAGCTAACCATAAGCCTGTTATTCTAGATTTTCTGAAATTTCCATGTCTTTTCTCTTCCGTCAATTTCGATTCGGAACAAATAGAATCCGCTTGGAAGAGTTCTAAGATCGATTCGTTTGCTTGAGGAAAGGATCTCTTCCCCATTTAATATAGACTGACCAATAAGGGAGGTGAGTTCCCATTTGCCTTTCCTTTCAATGCCAGTGTTGATAATCTGAAGATGATCCTCAATTGGATTTGGATACAGGTTTATATTCACTATCTCACCGTCAATTGCTTCATGTGAAGAGGTTAAGCTGTAGAGCACAATATTACCCGGGGCAGAATTTCCTGAACTATTGAATGCGATCATTCTATATTCGAAACTTCCACTTGTATTAAGACTCGAATCAACTGTAGCGATTGAGTTGACTGGGAGGAGCTTTATAGGGATAAATCCAGAGCCATTCTCAGACCTCTCCAGGATAAAACCATCCTCATAAACTGAGTTATCACTCCACGTCAACACAGGGAAAATTCCAATTTGACTGGAAATGTAGAGGTTAGCAGGAGACGGCGGAATTTCAAGCGGATGGTAAATCGTCACCTCATTGGAATATGGGGAATTACCGGTCGGATTAAATGCACGAACTCTGAAATTGTAGATGGTTTGTAGAGAATCCTGACTATCTAAATAAGTCGTAACATCGGCTTGGATTGTGTCCAGGAGTTGATAATTACTACTGATAGTCTTTTTTTCCAGGATGTATCCATACTCGAACGAGCTGTTATCATCCCAGCTAAGTTCGGCAGTCAGATCATTGTTCCGAATAAAAGAGAGATTTGTTGGAGCAGGAGGAACTGGATATGATTGTGAGATGGTTATCGTGTTGGATGGACCTGACTTTCCAGTCTCATTATAAGATCGGACCTGGTATGATATAGGAGTGTAGGCTGCAGATAAACTGTCCGTGTAACTGTCAATACTCTCTGGAACACTGTCAATAGGAGAGAAAGGAGCACCGCCAACGCTTCGCTCTATGATAAATCCAGATTCATAGTAATCTGGTTTATCCCACGACAGAATAGGGAAAAAGAGGGTGGAGGGATCCCCTGTAAGATTTTGCGGAGGAAAAGGGATGGGAACAGGATAAGATACTCTTGCTGTATCGGAGGGACTAGAATTTCCTGATGAATTGAAGGCAACCACTCTGTACCAATAAGATTTACCTGCTAACGGAATCGTATCCTGATACACTGCCGATCCCAAACTTACACTGTCAACGGTTAAATATGTTAAAGAATCTGAACTCCTCTGGATCAGGTATCCTGTTTCAAAGTCTTTGGCACCTATCCAGGAGATAGTTGGCTGCAAAAACGTGGCGGTATCTATTCCCACTATATTTGGTGATGCAGGGATGGGATAAGGTTGATAAACGGTAAATGGATCTGAGGCATTAGATTTCCCGCCAAAGTTGAGTGCAAGGACTCGATACCAGTAGGTTTTGCCAAACGATGGAATGGAATCTGTATAACTCGTGATGGTATTCTCCACGGTATCGATCGTGGTGAAATTGAGTGAGTCAGGACTTCTTTGGATGAGATAGTTTGAGGCGAACTGGGAGATGTCCATCCAGCTGAACATCACTTGCGAAAGCTGAGTATCCACAATCGATATGATTGTTGGTTTCGGAGGAATTGAAATTGGAGGACTGTAACTCCCAAAATTGGTAGTAACAGAATTGGTTTTGATGGGAGGATTAAAATCAAAGTAGATACTGGCAAAGTTGAAGATGGAGGATCCTGCCTGAACTTCACTTCGAGGGCTAATTGTATAATCTATATATCCATGGCTTTCGGGTTCATTTACATTGGAATCCGGCAGCATGATATTCGAAAAGAGAAATGTTACCAGTGTGTTGGAATCTCCAGAAAAAGAGACCGCGTAAGGATGTGAGGCCGAAATAGGAGAGAAAGTGGTCTGGTCCAATCGAGGATCGAGCCTGTCTGTAATTCTGACGGTAAAGGCCGTATCTGAGCCTGTATTCTGAAATCTGATCCGGTATTTGAGTTGAGATCCGGGAGTGACCAATTGTTGGGGACCTATTCCAGTGGGCCATACCTGTTTGTCATTGGGGTCATAGGATCCAATAATTGGCAAGCATACGGAGGTATAAGAAGGAATCGTCCTGGACCTGGGCTCGGGATAGCTGGTGATGATGCCTCTTGAGGTACTGGAATTAAGTGTAGTCGTACATCCTTCTATTGCTGAGGCTATTAATCCAGGAAATGGATGATTAGGGACCTGGTTGAGTTCTAGTCTGACGGTGTTATTGGAAGAAGGGATATAAAATTTGACGCTGCTGTCTGCTGGTAAGTGAATCATCCCCGAATCCAATAGTGAAAAATCAGATAGGATGCGGTATGCGACTGAGTCTCCCATGGGTAGAGTACCATGGTTTCGAGTCTCCAGTATTCTGACAGAATCCTGTAAGCATCGGCCTCGTGTCTCCAGAGAGGCACCACTCCAGTTGTTACTTGAGATTGGAAGGCAATACGAAGGAGATTCTACCCAGGTTTCCAGGCACTGTTCTACCCCCAGGTGCTCTAGTGTCGTACAGATTACGGTTAAATCCAGAGCGATGGAACCAGATCCACCTGGTGCTATAGTCCCGAGTTGAAAAATCAAAACACTATCAGGCCCATAACTGAATGGCTGTTGTGCACTTTGCACTTGAATGAGATCGGGAATCCGCACATAAAGCATCGCTTGAAACGCAGTATCGTTTCCTATGTTTTGATAGCTAACAGAAGTTGTTCTTGTAAAGCATCTACGGAAAATGGCGTTATGGACCTCAGTTGTTATAAATGGACAAGATGGCAGATCGATCCCCCATGGTGGAATGACGTTTGGAGTAGAGAGAGTATCTACGGTAATCGTTTTAATAGTGTCACAGTAATCAACCAGAGGAGCTAAAGGAAGTATGTCTGGCTTTAATAATAATTCAACTGTATAGGTGGCAGTGTCTAGCCAAAATTCATACTCACCGTTAGTATCTGTAATAGCATAATGAGTGCCCGTTGGGCCACTTGCCTTCAGAATCCAATAAGATAAGCCTGGTTCTACGCTTTCTGGAATACAATTGTCATTCAGGTCATCATAAATTGATCCAGTGACCTGATAATCATATAATTTACATGTTCCATTCCCCACAGCCTGTTGGATGTTTCCGGGCGTCGAATAAGCGTTTGGCCCCAATGTGTACTCAAATTTGGAAGGCGACTGATAAACATTATAGTAATTGAGGAGCCCACAAAGATTCAACAAAATTGGATTGCCGTTAATGTAAAGCTCTGTACTGTTGAGGTTTTCGAATCCTGAAATGGAAAATAAATAAGGATGACTATGAACACCTAGTTTTCCATTGACCCATTGTAAGCTGTTAAAGCCAGAGATTGAGGTTAAGTTCGACCCGGAAATTGTCATTGTGGCGTTTCCGGGTGCAGTTCCCGGGACTGATTCAAGGCTTGGGAACTGAGGAATAACCTCTAGTTGTGGGTTTTGCGTAATAAAAAAACTCCTATTAACAGTTATTAGTTGTTCGAATCCAACAATATATTTTAGGGTAGGATTATCGACAATGCTTAATGTCGAATAGATATTGGCAAGTTTATGGAATGTACCTATAGATAGAAGTAATGGATTGTGCAATATATATATCCCTCCACCATTTGGACCCTGAGGATCGATAACATTTATTAAAGAATCAAATCCTTGATTAATTGTTTTGAGTGAAGGATTGGATTCGATATCTAACAGACTACAAGAAGTCATATTTGAAAATCCAGATAAATTTTTTAAGCTATCCAACGATATCTTTATTCGTCCAGCGATTTGTATTGAATCAAAATCATGAAGATGAGTAATTCCGGGTAGATGTAATAGTTCAAGATAGCCGGGTAAACTATCAAGCTCCTTAAAAAAGTCTAGGTGAGTCAAGTTGGGACTAGTAGAATTTATCTGGAGTCTGGGCCATATACTTAGGTTAGGGAATCCTTGTATTAGGTTCAGATTCTCCCCGGAGAGAAATATCCCTTCGGCTACAAAAATGCTTGCATTTGGATCGCCAGCTTGAACTAAACTACCGAATTTTCCTATAGTATGTAGGTTGTTGTTTGCTACGATACTGAACCTGTATCCCACATATTTTAAGCTATCAAATCCTGTGACTGAATCTAGGTTTAAATTACCCCAGATATTAAAAATCTCCATTACAGAGTCTAAAGAATTGAAGCCAGTCACTACAATCAAAGAATCTGACTGGGCAATACTTAATCCCTCAACTTTTGTCAGGGCATTAAACCCAGAAAGAATTTTAGCACGTTGATAATCAAGTCTTAAATTTCCTCCTACTATTTCAAGAGAATCAAATCCTGTAAAATCTGTAATAGTTTGGTCAATCTCCAAATGCCCAGTCACTACTTTATAGGGAAATGTATCGGCTTGAGCCTGGGAGGTGATGTATAAATTTCCTTGATAGGTTTGGCCATAAGTTTGGCTAAAGAAAAAGATCAGTAATAAACTGAGAAGCAGGAAGTGGTGTTTCATGAAAGCTATGTTTAAAACAAAAGTAATCCTTTTTTGTGGTTAGGATAGGGTTGTATCGTATAATAGTTACAAGCTCTCGTTTCAAAACGACAGGATTTGTGATTTTTTTCTGCCCGTTGGTAGGAGAAGAATAGGGTGGTGCTTGTTGAGTGGCATGTTGGGTGTGTTCTCTAAAGTGTGTCAACAACACCGTGTATTGTTTGCGATTCAGTCATAGCGTACTACTCCCACTCCTTTACTCCAATACTATGTCTCGACAACTATTTCTCTGGATTCTCTCACTCGCACTCACAATCGGAAATACTGCCTGCAAGGGCCAAGCCCAAAACAAGTCGTCGACAGAGCCGGAAAGCG
>CAYGTH010000552.1:3693-5042 GCA_964352745.1 uncultured Bacteroidia bacterium | reverse complement strand
GATGAAAGCTCCTCCCAGGGACTATGATCCGGCAAAGTACGCATGGAATTCAAATCAGCAGCCCATCATCCCTAATGGTAAATTCGATATGCTCGGCATCAACTATGGCGCGGATTTGACCGGATATTCGACCCGTTTTGTACTGGCAGACTGGAAGGAACGAGCCGAAATTGAAGAAATCTTTCGTAACCATTCCCTGGGGTGGATGTATTATGCCCAAACGGAAGGAGGCTCCCCAAATATAGGCCTCGCAGATGATGAATTCACGGACAATGGCAATTTTCCCTATCGGCTGTATGTCCGCCAGGGCCGACGGATTGAGGGACTATATACCCTGACAGAAAGCGATCTCCACAAGGACCTTCGCGGCAATGGGATCAGAGGACCCTTACATCCGGAATCGGTGGCGATCGGTATGTATCCGATTGATGCGCACAATGTCCAGGGACAGACCAGTCGAACCGCTGGACCCTATGGGGAAGGAGCTGCGGAAGGAGACATTCACCTGGAGGACGTTACCGGTCCTTATCAAATCCCTTATGGAGTGATGGTGCCCCGGAACCGGAAGGGATTGCTTTTTCCAGTTGGGATTTCTGCAACGCACCTGGCTATTTCGAGTGTTCGAATGGAGCCCGTGTGGTCTTCTCTGGGAGAGGCCGCCGGGATTGCAGCTGCCCTGTCGCTTGACAGTGAGCGTGAACTCAGTGAATTGCCTGTCAGCGACATTCAGGAGGAACTATTGAAACACGGCAATATGCTGTTCTTCTACATGGATATGCCCGGAGATGCCCCCGAATTTGAGGCGGTTCAGCAACTGAGTTTGCTGGGAGCAGTTGATAGTGATGAAAACTACTATTTTCGCCCGAATCAGCCGACCTCGATGGGCGAATTTGCCCGAATGGTCGTGAAAGGGTTGGATATCCCGATCAGTATCACCGCAGCTCATTTCAATGACGTACCACGCGGGCATCCTGCATATAAATACATGGAGACCCTCTATGATTATTCGACACAATCCACAAATCCCTTCTTTGAGTATGAAGTACGAAACTATTTAAGCTACTGGTGGGGAGATCAATCGGTGAAAGGTCCTCCGGTATTTGCTTATCCCGATCATGCGGTAACAGGAGAAAGGGCTACTCAGATAATTTCAGGCCTGCTGAAGAAGCCAGTGCCTGAATGGAATAACCCGCAGGCCAATCTGACACGAGCTGAAGCTGCCCGTTTGATCTACCAGCATAGCAGATGAAAAATGATTGATCGGACGGATCAAAGTACCGGCGAATGTATTCGCCGATTGCAGGCTGCTGTTGTCCGCAGACCCCGATCTGTAGTGATGGGATCCAATC
>CAYGTH010000552.1:0-3683 GCA_964352745.1 uncultured Bacteroidia bacterium | reverse complement strand
TTGACAAAGTAGAACTAGCATCAAATTCATATTGCATACCGACTTAACCACCGATTTTCTTATCTTTCTCTTCAGGAAAAAAAACAACCCGCTACTACAAATTGCTCTTATGAAATTTGCCTCACTATGCTTCCTTATTTGTGGACTCCTGTTGATATCTGCTTGCCGGAGTTTACCTGAAAAATCGAGCCTTTCACAACTCCCTGCGCTGGAATCTTTCAGACCTGTAAATCCAACCGCCTCTCTGGATAACCATCCACTCGGCGCAAAGGAATTACGGGAGCTTTCTTTTCAATGGGATCGGTCCACGACCGGCACCCAGGCTGCTTTTCAGATTCTCGTGGCTTCTGACAGTCAGAAACTGGCAGCAGGGGTAGGGGATTTGTGGGACAGCGGGAAACGGATATCTCACAAGCATACCGGGATTGCCTATTCCGGGAAAATGATTGACGCTGAGACAAAGCCCTGGTGGGCAGTCCGGATATGGGGAGAGTCAGGCGAGTCAAGTTCCTTTAGTCGGGCCCAGCCGATTACCGATGTGGGAGAGTCTGCTGCGAATATTGCTTTACTGGGGGGAACCCTGATTTCTCGTATGGACAAATACGGCTGGCTGGAAACGGCACTCATGGCGCAATGGCCCCATCAAAACCTGAGTATCAGGAACCTGGGCTGGCCAGCGGATGATGTGCAAGGTACCGCACGTTCGGAGTTTGGTTCTGCCTTGAATACAAAATCCTGGAAGCCACCAGATCCGGAAGAAGGGTATGGCTTTGAGGTAATCAAAGAACATATTGCCCTCCTCGAGCCTGACGTCCTATTGTTGGGCTATGGGTCAGAGGCTGCATTTATTGAAAGTGAAACTGCCTGGAATGAATTTGTAAATGGATATGAACAATTGCTGACAGAGCTGGAATCATCAGTCCCTACACTGATTCTTCTCTCTCCCCATCGATTTTGGCAACATAAAACGGTAATGCCTGATCCGGCCATTCACAATCAACGGTTGAAAAGAGCCGCTGAGATGATCAGGGAATTAGCTGCGAAACGTGGCCATAAATTCATTGATTTATATGAGAAATTACTGCCTGCCCAGTCAGAAGGCTTATTCTCTGATAATGGCATTCACCTGACGGATGGGGGATATCAGCAAATGGCTGACCTTATTCTGGATGAATTAGGCGTCTCGACCGATGGATATGAACTGAGCCTGGATGAATCGGGAAAGGTGATGGAGGCAAATGGCCTGGCTGTCGATCAGTTTGTTCAGACAGAAAAGAGTTTCCGCTTTGACCTGAAAGCAGACCGCCTGCATCCTACAGGTAGCCTGGAAGTGTTAGGGGATCATTTGGTGAAAATAGATGGGGACATTGTGCGCGAGAGGGGTGTGACTCCCCAGCTCGATCGTAAATCAGATGCATTACAGTTGGAAGAATTGCGACACATGATTATCGAAAAAAATCGCCTCCATCGCCTGCGAATTAATCCGCTGAATAAGGTCTATACGCACCTGTTTCGCCAACATGAAATGGGCCATTTAGCCTACGAAACAGATGATTATGCACGAATTGTAGAAGAAAAGGAAGAGCTGATCGCCCGATTGCGGGTTCCGCACAGCCATCGATATGAAGTGGAACGGCTGGAACCCTGGAAATCTCCCCGTGAGTATCCGGATCATGAAGTTCCGGAAGTCATCGCTGGGCCTGATCCGCAGGCAGAACTGGCAGCTTTTACCATTTCAGAGGGATTTGAGTTAAACTTATTTGCCTCCGATCCCATGATCGCCAATCCCATCAGCATTACCTGGGACAACAAAGGTCGCGCATGGGTCGCAACGAGTACCACCTATCCGCAGATCAAGCCAGGAAGTGAGCCTATCGACCGGATCGTCATATTGGAAGACACAGATCAGGACGGAGTAGCAGATAAATCCACTGTTTTTGCCGAAGGATTATTAATTCCCCATTCGGTGATGCCCGTGAAGGGCGGGGCTTATGCCTTTACAACGACGGAAATATTATTCCTGGCAGACCATGACGGGGACGATCGCGCAGATGAAACCCGGGTGATCTATTCCGGATTTGGACATGGCGATGTGCACCATACCCTCCATTGTATGCGCTGGGCACCCTGGGGCGATTTACACTTTAGTCAATCGATCAACATCAACAGCTTTGTAGAAACTCCATATGGGCCGCGAAAACTGAACGGCAGTGGATTCTGGGAATTTGACCCTAAGACCGAGCGCCTGGAAATATTTGCACGAGGGATGATCAATCCCTGGGGCGAGGCCTTTGATGACTGGGGGCAGATTTTTGCGACGGACGGCGCCGGAGGAGAAGGGCCTACCTATGTTTTCCCTGGATCGGCACATCGCACTGCTGTAGGGGTAGATAAGATTTTGCCCGGCCTCTCAACGAGTAAACCCAAATATACAGCGGCAGAGATCATCAGCGGTTCGCATATGCCAGACCATTGGCAGGGGAGTTTGTTGACGAGTGATTTTCGGGCAAATCGGACTGTTCGATATGCCCTGGCCGAAAAAGGAAGCGGCTATGCCGCCGAAGAGGTAGAAACGGTACTCCATTCCTCGCATCGATCCTATCGACCGGTGGATACTAAACTGGGACCAGACGGAGCCGCCTATATTGTGGACTGGTACAGCCCGATCATTGACCACGGCGAGGTGGATTTTTATCACCCTTCCCGGGACAAATCGCATGGCCGTATCTGGCGACTGACGGCAAAGGGGAGACCCCTCAATCCGATTTCAGAGATCGCAGAAGCGAGCGATACAGAATTACTGGATTTGCTCAAATCTAATGCGCAATTCGACCGGATTCATGCCAATCGGGAGCTGGTGATGCGAAACTGTTCTCCTGCGACCCTCAACAACTGGCTTGCGAATCTCTCTCCTAAAGATTCCCGGTATGCGCACCATCGCGTAGAAGCCTTATGGCTGAGCGTGGCACTGGATGCGCCGAATACAGCCTTACTCAAGAGTCTCCTGCAAGCTAAGGATCATCATGCCCGCGCTGCTGCTGCGCGCATGGTTCCCCGATGCCTCGATCCTGCACAAGGAGAAAAAGCCTTGACGCCACTGGTCAGAGATGCACATGCTCAGGTCAGAATGGAAGCTGCGAATGCGCTGCGTATCCTGGCTTCCCCCAATGCGGTACACCTGGCACTTCAGGCCCTTGATTTTCCTATCGACAGGCAACTGGATTATGTGTTGTGGCTGACCGTCCGGGAATTGGAAGCTCAATGGTTGCCTGATTTACTGGCGGGAAAAACCATATTCGATGGAAACTTTGATCGAATCGGTTTTGCCTTGTTTGCTGCGGATAATTCCGAAGCTACCGAGTCCCTGGCGACGATGGTAGAAGCCGGACAACTTACCGGAGAAGCTGAAAAGAATGCCCTGATGACAATTGCGAATCTGGGGGGTAACAAAGAGCTTGAAATGGTATTAAATAAGGCGGCGAATCGATCAGATGTTGACTTATTGAAAGCCCTGGCAGAGGCACCTTCGACCAATTCCGAGAAGCCGGAACAGGTAGAAGTATTGAAGGAACTCCTCTTGCATGATAATGCGGAAATTCGCACCCTTGCGCTGCAATTGTATGGGCGCTGGGAGGTTCCACTGGAGGGGAAACTCCTGGTTCAGCAAATGGAGAAATCCGGCG
>CAYGTH010000551.1:0-5042 GCA_964352745.1 uncultured Bacteroidia bacterium | reverse complement strand
GGGATTTGTAATCCCGAACCCCTAATCGGCTGGGCCTGCGGCCATATGCAATCGGGGCGAAGCCCCGTTTCCCAGCGGGAAACGATATTTGTAGCATTAATGCCCCCTCTTTTTTGCTGTCGGGCGCTGATAGCGCATGGGATAGTTTTGTTTGAGGGAGTTTGATTGTTTGAATGTTTATTCCCAACGCTCAAACCCCGAACACTCAAACGGTCAAACAGAATCGCGCCGCGAATGTAATTCGGGATCGCCAGACTGGAATCCAGCTATAGCAGACTGCTAAGCTGTTATTGCCCCATGGAAATGTCGAATGTCAAACTCAGGGCCTAAGAGAATCCGGACTGTATTGCTGTAAGAGTGCCTGAAAGGCCGGTGCATCCCGGTAGTCATCATAAGCGGAGTCTTGCACAAATTCCCATACCGGAGCTCCCTTCTCAAAGGCACGGGTAATATGGGTGTAAAACAAGTCAGATTTACCTTGTTGAGCATAAATTTCGGCGCGCGTCCCGTAGGCAATTCCAAAATTTGAGTCTAATTGAATCGCCGTTTCCACATCTGCCAAAGCCGGTTCAAATTGCTTCAGCCGGCGGTAAAAATCACCACGTCCATTAAAGAACTGTGCGGTAGAATCTCCTGCTATGGCCCGATCAAAATGTGCGAATGCGGATGCCTTCCGAGGGGGATCGTCATTCGAATCGATTACCCCCTGGAGATAATGCTGGATCGGATCTTCAAATCCAAGTTCCCAGGCCTGTTCAAAGTCTTTACGGGCGGCATCTAGACTGTCCAGGGTCATATACAACGCGCCCCGAACCCGATAGGAGATTCCATCTTTGGGATTTAAGGCGATCGCTTCGTTATAGTCCATCATCGCGCGTTCAAATTGCCCCAATTGTTCTCGGGCAATCCCGCGGTTTCGACGATACAAAGGGCTTTCCGGAGCCCATTTTACTGCTTGCTCATAATCCCAAAGGGCACTATCAACCTCCCTTTCCTGCTGCCATAATACGCCCAGGTTGTTATAGGCATCTGCATATTCCGGATCGAGTTGCAGTACCTTGTTATAGAAAATTTTTGCAGAATCCGACTGCCCGGATCCCGCGTAAGCATATGCAATGTTAAAAGCAATTGTAGCAAAGGCGCGGTCTGCTCTCGGCGTAATTTGAAGGAGGAGTTGATTGGCCTCCCGAAAGTTTTCCTCAAATACTTCCCGGATTCCCAGAGACCAATAGACCATATCCTCGATTCGACCTGTGAGGGTTCCTGAATTGAATTCAGCTAAGCTATTGGCACTGAGGAAGCCGGTTTCTCCTGAATTTGAAAAAGGGGTCTCCTCAAAAATGCTATCCAGATAGACGTAGCGAAAATTGAACAAGGTTGAATCCCAGTTTGCCTGTTTTTCATAATCCCCCCAAATGACCAGGTCAACAAGTGCCTTTTTGCCCAATTGCTGTGCACGACTTTCATTTAGCGGGTTTTTCAAAGATTGCTTCACTTCCTGAAATCGAACTGTGACGGGTAACTGGTGGCGATCTGCGAGGGTTTGAATCCGATCCATCAGGGCCTTTTCAACAGCCATTTGTTCGTTCCCTGCCTGAACGAGTGAAGTAAAGGGCAACACCAGCACATCAAAATTTTGGAGAGACGCTACCTGCTTTTTTTCGGATTCCACCGACCAGTAACTGAAGTATTGAACTCCTCCCACAAATCCCAGACAAGCGACTATGATGAGTACCAGTCGTCCCCACTTTTGTTTGGCTGCTGCTGCGGGCAGCGGTTCGACTCGAGGCAAAAGCGCTTTCAATTGTTCCGCACTCACCTGATAGTTTTCAGGGGCTGCCTCAATCTCTTGAATAATCTCAATGATCCCCTGGACAATCCGCTGATATTCCACCTGTTCAGGTTCCAGGCCTTTTCGTTTTTCCTGCTTCCACCGGCTCAATCGATTCTCCAACTGGAGAATTTGATCTCCATCATCTGGCCGGGTCAGTCGAAAAAAACCAGCAAGGGCAGGCAAAGCTTCTTCGGGACGGTCCTGTCTTACAAGTGCGAGAATAGAAGAGGCAAATTGGCTAATAGGCTCCATGCGATGGCATTATCTTCCACAAGGTAATCAGAATGGCCTTTTTTGCCAATTATCAGCAATGCTAATGCCGAATTCCGATCCTGCCTCACCAATCTCATATTCGCCCACAAGGACACCCTCCCCTTTCACAGGGAAAAACAGCCGCTCACAAGGAATCCATTTTATAGGAAGGCAGACATGCACTATTTGAGTTCACTGTCCACAAGGGCAGCATGAGAAAACCCCTCATATTCACCTAAACCAGAGAGCCATGTCTAAGATTACCATCTCATTTACCCTCCTTGCTTTCCTCTTTCTCACACCTTCTTTACAGGCACAGGGCGAAAACGGCCCCTTTGAGCCGCAAGCCAATGGACAATTGATGTTTACCGCAGGCATTGGTGCTTCCGGTTGGGGCATTCCCTTATTCGGTCGGTTGGAACTGCCTGTCTCAGAAAATATCACCATCGGTGGTGGCGCTTCCTATCAATCTACCAGTGAAAGTTTCTTTGGTGGCAAATGGCGGCATAGCATCATCGGCCTCACAGCACGCGGGAGTTATCATTTCAATACCTTGATCAATTTGCCTGACACCTGGGATTTTTATGGCGGCGCATCTGTTGGCTATTATATCTGGAACACCCGGTATAGCGGCGACCTTGGTATCACAGGATATAATGGCACCGGAGCTGGCGGTACAAGTATCGGTTTTCATGCAGGCGGGCGCTATTTTGTCAATGAAAGAATCGCCGTGAACCTCGAAGCAGGTGGCGGGACCGTCATCGGTGGCGGGACCATAGGAGCGACTTTTATGTTATAAAAAATGTTACGTAAACAAACTCGTCGGAGAAAATCCGGCGGGTTTGCTTTTCATAGGCGGCCTTCCGTTTGAAAATATTGACTGATGGATCAAATTTAGCTATACTATGTTCCCGTTTGCCACATGGCACGTATCAAACAGGGTCTTGGCTGAATCTTACCGCAGATATATATGCCTGTTTTTGAACAATCAGCTTCCTGGTACTTATGGATGAATTGGGTATCGCTTTTCAGATGGAGACATATTTCCCTCCTGCTCTTTATCGGTCTTTTTGTTGGAAGCCCCTTACAGACCCTTGCTGAGGAAGAGCCCACAGATAGCCTGAGAGCGGTATTGGGACAAACAACAGATCGTAATCAACGACTCAGGACCTTAAATGAGTTGGTCAATTATTACCGGGCGAATCAATATGACAGTGCACTAGCCTGGTCATTTCGCCTGATCGAAGAAGCAGAAACTTCACTGGCAACAGACATCGATACCTTTGAGGTAGGGCTCGCTCATTTACAACAGGCAAAAACCTATTTATTACGCAAAGAATTAAGCCAGTCAGAAGCAGCCTATGAAAGAGCAGAACAGTTTTTTCGGTTAGGCGGCTATAATTACCAGTTATCTGAAATCTACATCGACCTGGGACAGATTCAATTCAAACGTGGCAATATCGAAGAAGCACTGCTCCAATACCATCAGGCCCGATCTCTTGCATATCGATACTGGACTCGCTACGTCGAACGCAAAGATGAATCACGGCGCCTGATCTACGAATCGCAACTGGCCCATGCCTATTATGCACTGGCAGATATCTTTATCGAAACCGCACAACCTGATAGCGGCTTGAATTACCTGGCCCAATCCGCGAAGCTGTATCGTGAGTTGGATGATGGCTGGGGAATCGGCAATTGCCTCTATACGCGTGCACAATATTACCGCGACCATACCGCTGATTATTCGGCGGCTTTTCGGGATTTTATGGAAGCCCTCACCTTATATGAGGCCCTCAATAATGCCTATAACATCAGCTTTATCACCGGAGAAATTGGAAATTTATTTCGGGCAGCCGGGAACTATGAAAAAGCGGCTGACTATTATCAGGAAGCACTCGATAAAGCACGTGAAATTCAGGATCGAGAGTTGATCGCCCAACAATACCTGCACATGGGCCAGCTTCATCTGGCCATGGAGGACCCTGGGCAGGCACTCAAATTCGGTCATGCAGCACAAGCTGAACTTCAAGGCCTCCCCTACCCCGACCTGCTCACCATTTCCCATTTCTTATTAGGCACCGCTCACCGACAGACGTGTGCGGCAGACTCTGCACGGTTTTATTTGGAAACCGTAATCTCAGTAGGTTCCGCTACTGAAAACTGGCAACAGGTCTCCAAGGCATGGAAAATGCTGGCGGAAGTGCTCCTGGTATGTCAACAACAATCAGGGCCCGCTGAAATCGCCCTCCAGACAGCGATTGAACTTGCCGATGCCCATCGGCTCCCCCGGGAAGTCATTGACGCCCGTCTCCAGCTGGGAAAACTCCTGACTCAAGGCCAGCAATTTGACCGGGCACTCCAAATGCTAACTACTGCTCAACGGGAGGCCCAGGCGGTTGGGCTTTCGGAAGCCCATTTGGATACCTATCAGGCCTTGAGTTTGCTCTATATTCAGCGTAATCAACCGGACGAAGCAGCAGCCAGTATTGAGGCTTATGATCAGATGCGCGAACAAATTAATACACAATCCAACCGTGAATCTTTTGAGCTTTCTTATGAAGTCTCCCATTTACAAACAGCAAACAAGACGCTGAGCATTGAGAATGAAAAACAAGAACTCAAGCTCAGAATCTCCCGAATTACCTACCTGGCACTCGGCGGAGTATTAGCCCTGATCGCTGTTTTAGCATTGGTTCTGTATATTTCCCGCAACCAGCTACAAGCCAAAAACAAGCTCATTACCTTCTACAATCAAGAAGCGAGGCATCGCACTCAAAACAATCTGCAAATGCTGGAAAATCTCATGCATCTGCAATTGGGAAGACTTCAGGACCATCGGGCTAAGGAGGCACTGGGTTCCGCGATCAGCCGGGTAGAGGCGATTTCCAATCTCGTCAAGCAATTTTATGATCCGGTAGATTCCAGCAATCGGGATCATGAGAAACTGGATCTC
>CAYGTH010000550.1:0-5043 GCA_964352745.1 uncultured Bacteroidia bacterium | reverse complement strand
AACATGCTTCCATTCTCCTGCATTTTCCAGATCCCGGATCGGGGTGCTGCTGTTACATATTCGATGGTGTCTTTTGTGTGTTTGACCACGAGTTGACTCCAGCTATCGATATTTTCGGGATCTGCCCACCGCTGGTTTATTTTGTTTACGTCTAATTCATAATCTTGATCCATCCATTCAAGGATGTGAAAAATGAATAGAGGGACATCGGCCAAAGCGAATACTGCATGGTTGGTGATAGAACTGGCGCCCGTCACCCGCGGGTTCAATTCGCCGAGATAAATACTCTGATCATCCTGGTCAATCAGGAAGTCCAGTTCAAAGTAACCTTTGTAGCCTTCTTTGCGCAGCTGGTCCCCGAATTGTTGGGTGTACTTCGCTGCTTTCTCGCGGATATCAGGGGTGAAAGCACTTGGAAAAATTTCATTTCCGCACCATCCCCCCTTGTAAGGCGTGAGTTCTTTAAAGCCGACCAATTCGGTCATCAGCGGGGCGACGACAGTACCATGGCGGGTGACACAAGCCTCAATCGCAGAGCCACGGCAATTGATTCGCTTCATGATTTTGACCTCTTTTTCCTTCTCTATCTCTTCCGCGTACTTGTTGTATTCTTTTTCATTGGAGATAAAAAAGGTGGTGTGTCCAGAATCTCCGAAAGGCGTCTGAATGACCATGTCTTTTCCCAGTTTTTTGGAGACCGTCTGCAAATGCTTATAGTTTTTTACCTGAGACAGGACATAGGGTACGCAGGGAACGCCCGCTTTCTCAGCGATACGGTTTGTATTCACCTTATTGTCCATGAAGGTACGCAAGGCTGCCGATGGGAAGCAAAGCTCCAATCCTAACTTTTTGGCAAGCTTTTCTGTCTTTTCATCAAACATGAGGAACAAGACCTTGCCTTTCTTACCTTTTTTCTTGTTTTGGGCGACAAAATTTATGACCTCCTGATGTTGAAGGAGGTAGTTATTGATGTCTTCAATACTTTGGAATTCATCATGAGGAAGTTCTTCCAGGGGAGAAAATACATTGGAGTGTAATCCGTCAAAACACTCGATATAGGTGATGAATTTGAACCCTTTGATCCACTCATCCGCGCCCAGGAGATTAAAATTAGTGGCACTGATGAAATAGATGGGAGTATCATTTTTATAAAAAAAGCGACGTATATCTGAAATTCCGTTGAGGGTTTTCAGAGAATTGCTGGTCTTTTTTTTTGTAGGTGAGGAACTGTTGTTTGATGCCATTGAGGTTGGGTTTGTTTTAGATTGTTCAGGGGCGATTTTGATGGATAATTTTACAATTCAGCTATGCTAATGACTGATAACCGGGGATATCTGCCCCCCTTACTTTTTATCAGGTTTTGAGTTGGCGATTACTTTTTTGGCGGACTGCTTGATTTCCTGGGTAGGAACCGGGGTTGCCAGAGAATGTTCCGTGAATATTTTCAATCCCAACTCCGGCCGATAACCATGGATTTCTTTTACATCCAGAGCCAGCATGAATTGAATGATCTCAAGACTCACCACCTGACCCGGCACTAAAACCGGGAATCCTGGTGGATATGGGATGACAAAGGAGGCTGAAACCAGTTCGCGGTCTTCTTCTATCATCTTGAGGCAATTGGTGAGCGAAACGTATTCACATTTGTCTTCGTGATAAGACATAAAATAAGCTTCCCGGATATTCCCTCCTGGAATGCCAGATATGGGTCTGAAGTAATCGTGAAAACGGCTGAAGTCAGGTAAAGGAGGGAAATCTTTTGTGAGGGAATGAATCCGCTTCCCGATCATTTCTGTTTCTATGTGATTCAATGAGCGAAACTCCTCGTCAAGCTGTTTGGCGATCAGAAGAAGTGCATTCATCATGTAGGCAACAGAACTTCGGGTAGTTCCGATATTAGTCATCAGGAGCACCGTATTTCGGGAGGTTTTATTGACCTGAAGGTTAAACTGGTCCATCAGATATTCATTCTTGAAGGTATCCCCATCTATCCCTGCCTTGCCTACAGTCAAGGTGATTTTGGTTGGGTCTATCACGAATTCATCTTCAGCCCATGCCTTTTCCATCCTGGTCCAGCCATCTGTCGGGTTGTAATATTCCGTGATATTGGTTTGCCGATATTCAGGTGGGATGAGATCTTTGATGGTCAGGACTTCAAAATATTTTTTCAGCAGGGGATGGTCATTGATTTTGGCCCTCAGAACCATTGCCATTTCAATGCTTTTTTCCACCAGTTCAAACCCCTCAAATTGCACTTGCCTTCTTCCTGCATCCAGTGATGCGAGAATTTGGTAGTTGGGGGAAGTCGAGGTATGTGTCATATACGCTTCGTGAAAAGCATCTGTGGTTTTTCGTTGGAAATCCTCATCCCAAATATGAATCATCGAGCCTTGTCGAAAGCTGGAGAGCGTCTTGTGGGTACTCTGGGTAGAATACACCCTGATCCTCACCTTGTCTGGATCTGGCAGGACTGGCAGTTCACCTCTCGGAAGAGTTTGGATGTGCTGCTGATATTGGGTGGGGTAGGCTTCGTCGTGATACTTTTTGTATAATTTATTGGCAACGTACATTCCGGTTCGCTGTTTAAATGTATAGGTAAATCCAGCAAAAGCGAACCAGGCTTCATCCCAGAGAAAAATCATATCGGGCTTGATCGCAAGCACCTCCTCCATGACTCTTTCCACATGATAGACCAGACCATCAAACGTACAGTTGGTCAACAGGAGCATTTTGACTTTTTCAAGCTGCCCTGCTTCCTTGAGCAGCAATAGTTTATCCTTTATGACCCTAAGCGGGACAGCCCCATACATCGAGTATTCTTCAATAGGATAGGAGTCTAAATAGATCGGCAGGGCACCAGCCAGGACCAATCCATAGTGGTGAGACTTGTGACAATCTCTATCTATCAGCACCAAATCTCCCGGCTCGACGAGTGCCTGCTGAACAATTTTGTTGGCTGTGGAAGTTCCGTTGGTAACAAAAAAAGTATGCTCAGCTCCATAGGTCTTTGCAGCCATTTCCTGAGCTTTCTTAAGCGGCCCGGTAGGTTGCAGCAGAGAGTCAAGTCCTCCTGTAGTAGAAGAGGTTTCGGCAAGGAACATATTCCGGCCGTAGAACTTCCCAAAATCCTTGATCCAATTAGATTTAAAGATCGAATTCCCTCGCGACAACGGCATTGCATGAAACACTCCGGTTGGCTTTTTGCTGTAATTGACTAAAGCCGAGAAAAACGGTGTATTGTAACGCTCCCGGATCCCCCCTATAATGCTCAGGTGCAATTCCTGCAAGTCTTCCTTTCGATAAAAGATGCGATCAAAATTATTGAGGGTAGAATCCTTTAACTGGGTGAGACCTGTATCCGTGATGTAGTAAATATTCAACTCTGGCCGAAACTGTCGGATAAAAGTTCCGAGTAAGGGACCTAGATTAGATTCCGGCTGTTCCGATAAATCAATTTTTAGCACATTTTCAATATAGGGTTTAATGAGGGGGGTGATATGCTTAGAATGGAAAGCGGGACCATACCGCACGACGACAGATTGGATATTGTGATTAAATAACAGTGCGATCAATGCATCCTGAAAAGAAGGCACGACCAGTAGCTTATACACAAATTTGGCATCCTTATCCTGGATTTCCTGAAACCTGGTTCGCATCTCCAATTCCGAAATATCAGAAACATCTTCTACAACCAGCACTTCAAAATAGTTTTTATTCGCAGCCGTTTCCTGTTTCTTAGACCCTCTCTTTTTACCTGATTTAATCCATGAATAATCGGATTCAATTGTTGCATTATGGCGGTAAGAATCACTCACCAGCAACTGGATGATTTCATTGGTCTTTCGGGAAAACGAAGCATACTCCCCCAGGCGGTAAGCTTCCTTCAGTACCTTAACTGAAGGCAAGCCAGGAAAGGCAAAATATCTTTCCAGGTTCGTGAGTTTCTTAAGAATATCTTCGACAGAAGATTGTGATTTTTTTCGCTTAGAAGAATCAGTTCGGGAGTTCGCTAAGATTACAGCTTCCCCCTTCAATAAGTTCCATGTATCTATACGTAGTTGACCAATATTAATATGTAATGAAGTAGAAGGCTTCTTAGATGTCATGTTGGGGAGTGTTAAAAAGGTCTTTTGGGTTTAGCCAAAACACCTAATGAGTCGAGGTAAGGATGTGTTTTTTCTTTGTCATAAATATCAAAATGCACAGGGTTGTCCCGAAAACTTTTCAGGGGCTGACCCAATCCCAGGATTCCGCGTTCGCGTCGACTCCTTACCACTTCCATATCAATTTCAATAGGCATTAATTGTTCTGTGGTACCCGCCTGGGTCAAGACCCTTCCATCAGGATCACAAAACAAAGAGCGACCTATCCCACCAGCACCAAGTCCGTTGACATCGATCACATAACATTGGTTGATGGCAGCAGTAGCTTTTACAATCGACAGCTCCACCTCACGGTCCAGTGTACCGGTGAGGGTTGGGTGAATGATCACATCTACGCCGTTGACCGCCATTGTGCGGGACGTTTCGGGAAACCACATATCGTAACAAATGCTCATTCCAAACCGGCCGGCATTTGGTACATCCCACATCAAAAATTCGGTACCACCCGTAACGCCTTCTTCATAAGGGTAGAAAGGGAACATCTTGGAATAATGGCCTACCAACTCCCCATGAGGATTGATGACAATGGAGGTATTATAAACCTTCCCGGCTTTAACTTCGAAAAAAGATCCCGGTATCAGCCAGATTCCATACTTTTTCGCAAGTAGCTTAAAGTCATTTCCTACTTTATTGGGAAAAGGAATGGCATTTTTTTTCAGTGGACCATAAGCGCATAATTCACTAAAAACGACCATCTGCACCCAGGGAAAAACATTCATCAATACGTCCAACTTGACTTTCATCATTGGGACATTGGTGTGGATCGCTGAAACGCCCATCTGAATTCCTGCTATCGAAAAAGGTTTCATATTGTATGGTTGTTGAGAAATTTTTAATCAAATTTTTTATACAAAAAAAAGATGTTATCTCATTGATAGTC
>CAYGTH010000549.1:0-5052 GCA_964352745.1 uncultured Bacteroidia bacterium | reverse complement strand
GCTACTTTCGGGCATTTCCCTTCTTTATTCGAGGTAATTCCCGAGCATGCCGTGCCCGGTATGTGGCAGTATTTTCAAGCACATGATAGTCCCGATGCTGCTATTCCCGTCAAGTATCGTGAACTGATGCGATTGGCTGTTGCTTCCCAGATTCCCTGTAACTACTGCATCTATTTTCACACCGAAGTAGCCAAGGCTTACGGGGCAACCGAACAAGAAATCAAAGAAGCCGTGCTAAACGGTGCTTCTACCCGCAACTGGAGCATGATTCTCCAGGGCAATCAGGTGGATCTGGAGGAATTCAAGGTAGAATTCCAGAAAATGATGGCCTATATGGCAGAACAGTCCGCCAAAAAATAGGTAGGATTTCAATGTCAATTGTTACGTGAAGGGGGCCGATAAAAATAGAGGCCTCCTTTTTTTTGTTTGGACAGTATTTGATAAACAGAAACAGATTCTGAGTTTGACGCTGGCCATTTCCCTTGTTCTACAAAAACGAGTGTTTCCCCCAATGGAATTCCTGCCTGATTATCTCATCTCCCTCAGTTAGATTTGATACATGAAACCCACCAACTTCGACGAAGCCAACGAGTTTATCAGCCGAAACTATCGGAAATACTGGAAATTGATTTGACATATCTGTTAATTTGGGAAAGACCCTATCATTCAGATAATGTCTTTCTAATTTGTACCGGTTATATGCATAAGCTGATACTTATCCTTTTGTTGAACTTGGCCTGCATGCAGTCCCGGGCCCAGGAAAGCATACGTTTGTACTATGGCGATACGCAGTATTTTGGACAAAAGGGTCAGCCCCAGCACTGGGTCAATGTGTTGGGAAATATCGCGGATTCTTCCTCCGTGCAGATCGCTACGTTTGCGGTTAACGGGGAAAGAGAGAAAACCCTGACATTGGGGGGAGACCTGCATCGACTTGCCCTTGCCGGTGATTTTAATGTGGAAATTTCCTGGGAAGATTTGGAAGTGGGAAAAAATACCCTCCTGATAACGGCTTACCGAAAAAATGGAACAACGGACCGAAAACAGGCAACCTTGATCATTGAAAAAGGGAATACCTGGCCGATGCCGTATTCGGTTGATTTTACCCAGGTAAAAAACCTGCAGCAGGTCGTGCAGGTGGTGGATGGAGAGTGGGAACTGACCTCCCAGGGAGTGCGTACAGCCCAGCGGTACTATGATCGGGTTTTGAGCATGGGCGATACTACCTGGAAAAATTATGAAGTAGAAGTTCGCCTGACGCTGCACAGTTTCACCCAACCCCAAAAAGGACCTCCTACTTTCGATGTAACTCATTTTGGCATTGCACATCGCTGGCGTGGACATCATCTGGATGGCCGGCAACCGAGCAGGAAGTGGTTTCCGTTGGGTGCACAAGGAGAATTTATGGTCAAACCCCATCCTGATAGTTGTCGGTGGCGGATTTTATTCGGAGGGGGGAGAAAGGCTCCTCCTCAGGTGTGGTCTCCTGATCGCAAACATCTGGCGGTTGGGGAGACAGTACGTTTTCGTTCGCAGACACAGACAGTCGCCGATGGGCAGTACCGGTATCGCTATAAAATGTGGGCGGATGAGGAACCAGAACCTCTTTCCTGGGACCTGGAAGGCTATGAGTCTCCTGTTTCGGGCTACCCTTCCGGTGCCCTGTGCCTCGTTCCTCATAATACGGAGGTTACGATTCATGCGGTTACCGTTCAGCCGCTAACCTCACAGCCAAATGGATACACAGCACGCCCCGGTCCTGGTGCTTTGCATCGCTCCGCGCCAATCGGCGGGCTGACAGGTGCCCAGGGAAAGCCATTTGAAACAGAATGCCTGCCCCCCGGCAGCGATATCCTAGCCTATCAGTTTTGCCTGGGAGATGCTCCCATGAATCTGGTTAAGGGATTTAGAATTCGGACGAAAAGCAGCAGCGGAGAAGTACAAACCTGGCTCATCGGGCATGAGGAAGGAAATTGGCAAAACTGGGAAGATGCCTACAACGGTGCTGTCCTGACAGGGATTGGCGGAGCAAGTGGCTGGTTGGTTGATGCACTTCGGCTGTATTTCAAGGACGGGAGTAAGACGCCCCTGTATGGCGGGGAAGGAGGAGATACTACTTTTGAACTGAAATTAAATCGGGACCAGGGGCGGATCCGTGGATTTTATGGTACCTTGGATTCCGGGGGAATAGAAACCCTCGGCTTGCTGTTTGATCCCGCAGATTAATCCAGACCTCCGAATTACCCCATTTATCCTCCTCGTAAAAAACCAGCCTTATCTAATCCTTATGAAATTCATCTACCTGCTCCTCACATGCTTACTACTCATTGGAACCGCCTGCGGCCCCAATCCCCAAACCACCGACACCCATGAAACGCCCGAGGCGCCTGCCTGGCAATCCCTCTTCAACGGCACAAGCCTTGATGGCTGGGTCATGAAAATCAATGGCTTTGAACTGGGAGAAAACTATGCGAATACGGTCAGGGTTGAAGACGGTATTTTGAAGATAAGTTACGACGGCTACGAAAGCTATGACACCAAATTCGGTGCCTTGATTTATGACACGCCATTTACCAATTATCGGCTCAAGGTAGAATATCGGTTTGTAGGCGAAACCGCTCCCGGTGCCCCTTCGTGGGGATTTCGAGACAGTGGTATTCAGTATCACGGACAATCTCCCCAATCCATGGGCAAGGATCAGAATTTTCCTATTTGCCTGGAATACAACCTCCACGGCGGAAACGGAACGGATGAACGGCCCGTCGGGCAAATCTGCACCATCGGCACCAAAGTACAAGTCGGCGACAGCCTGAATACCAGCTTTTGTACGCCCCCTGCTGTAGCCCGCACCTTTCATGGAGATCAGTGGGTTACTGCCGAGATTGACATCCGTGATGGCCAAATTAGTCATTGGGTAAACGGTGAGAAAATCCTCGAATTTTCCAATCCTCAGTATGATCCCAATCATGAACTCGGCAAGACCTTTATAAAAGGAGAAGAAAATCAACTGAACTCCGGCTATATTTCCCTGCAATCCAACAGCCATCCGATTGAGTTTCGGAAGATTGAGTTGATGGAATATTGATTCCCTCAGGTGGGCCGATTCCGCAAGGCAAAAGCGGCACCTGCATTCAGGCCAAACTCCCAGTCGCTGATGTGGGAATTAATTCCTCCGAGTAGTTGGGAAATCGCCGGATACAACTTATCAAGATCCATATGATACCTGCGAACCCGGTCATTCGCAGCCGGATAGCCTTGAATGTTGCACCAGTCCAGGTAATCAGTAGCGGACGCATAGGCTTCGAGTTCCCACATGACCAAACACAGGCATAGCGCCGGATTATCCGCTGACCAGTCCCCATATTCGTCCTCCACAAAGAGGTCGAAGGGCTGGCTCCCAATCTGCATCCGAACCGAGATATGTTCCTTGCCTGGCAGCAAGCCTTCTTCCATTTGCCTTGAGAAGCAAATCTGATGGTGATTGATTAAGGCATCCAACGCCAATATTTCGGGATAGGATTCAATATCCATAAGGAAGATTCATTTCTCAGGTTAATTTACGATCTTCTTCCCCAATACCACCAAATTCTCTGCCATGCCGACTTACTATCCAGCAGTTCTCTTATGCATGCTTCTCGCTTGTCAAGGGAAAGAGGCGACTGTCCCACCAGCTTCTACTTTTTCTTTCCGGCCCCAGGTGCTTACGATTGACAATAACGAAGCTTGTGCAATTTCGGATATCAACCGGGATGGGCTACCCGACCTCGTAGCGGGTCGTTTGTGGTATGCCGCTCCTGATTTTGTGCCGCGTCCTGTTCGCCCCATTGCCCTTCATGGTCTGGATTATGCCCAAAACAACGGCGAGTATATCTGGGATGTCAATGAAGATGGGTGGCCGGATGTCATTGCCACAGGATGGGGAGATGGCCGCATTCAATGGTTTCAAAACCCGGGAAAAGACGGTCTGGAAATGGGATTGCAATGGAAAGCCCATACCCTGGCTGATACAAAAATTACCCGTAGCGAAGCGGGTTTTATGCAGGACCTCGATGGAGACGGGATTCCCGAATACATCATGAATAGCTGGGATGAAGAGACGCCCTTTTCGGTCTGGCGCTTTACCAAAGATGCTGCCGGGATACCTATCATGATCGGTACTACAATCGGTGTGCGCAATGGACATGGCGTGGGTTTTGGGGATATCAATAATGATGGACGAACCGATATTTTGATGGACGAAGGTTGGTACGAACAGCCTGCCACCGACATCTGGGCAGGTAACTGGATGCTGCACCGAGATTGGCTGCTGAATGACGGCAGTTGTCCCATGCAAGTGGTAGACCTGAATGAAGATGGCCGGAAGGATGTCATCTGGGGCCGCGGCCACGATTATGGACTGTATTGGCTGGAACAGGGCGAGCCCATCGGAGATTCTACTACCTGGACGCAACACCTGATCGACGATTCCTGGTCGCAGGTTCATGCCCTTACCTGGACGGATCTGGATGGCGATGGCAAAGCCGAATTGCTGGCGGGTAAGCGAATTCGGGCGCATAGTGGAAACGACCCTGGTTCTGATGATCCTGCGCATTTATTTTGCTATTCCTGGAACGCTTCCAGCCAGTCCTTTGACCGACAGATACTCACAGAAGGAAAAATCGGCTCAGGACTCTTCATTCGCCTTGCAGACCTCAACCAGGATTCGCGGATGGATATTATCGTAGCAGGAAAAACCGGCACCTATATCCTGTGGCAGGAATAGCCCCAAAAAGCCTTTTGAAAACAAATTATCCCCTGCATCCGCTTGCCAAAGGTTCATTTAGCGTAAATCAGGTAATTCGAAAAGTAAGATTTTGGGAATTATAGTTTTTTTTCTGAATTTATGTGAGACTATCGCATACATACTCACACGCTAATTAAGGCCATGAAAAATTTCTACTTCCCCTCCCGAACCGGGACCTTCTTGCTCATTGCTATTCCTGTACTGAGTTTGCTGGGTGCATTTATCCCCGCTGCTATTCAACAATTTGGACTCGATCAAGCCGAACCGAT
>CAYGTH010000548.1:0-5056 GCA_964352745.1 uncultured Bacteroidia bacterium | reverse complement strand
ATGGGAAGTGGTCAATGCGATCCTCTACAAATTGAAAACCGGGACTCAATGGCATCTGCTGCCGGTTAAGTCTCTGATTTTCAGCGATAAACTTAGCTGGCAGTCCGTTTATCATCATTATCGAAAATGGTGTAAAGACGAGAGTTGGCGCAATGTGTGGCTTAGTTTAATGAAGTCTTTCAAGTCTTTGCTCGATCTTTCGACCAGCCAACTCGATGGGACTCACAGCCCGGCTAAACGAGGCGGAGAAGCAGTAGCTTATCAGGGCAGAAAGAAGTGCAAAACCAGCAATATCCTTCTGTTAACCGATCGAAATGGGCTTGTCGTAGCTTGCGGGAAACCGGTTGCGGGCAATCACCATGATCTCTACCAGATCAGAGAACAGGTTCGGGAAATGCTGGATCAACTCAGGGAAATGGAGATTCCTATAGCAGGCTTGTTCCTGAATGCTGACAGCGGTTTCGACTCAAAAAAGCTTAGGCAAATCCTTGATAAAGAACAGATTATCCTTAATGTTGCGCCCAATCGCAGAAATGGATCAAGACTCGATTCTGAGATCATGCTTGATGAAGAAATGTACAAAGAACGCTTCGCAGTTGAAAGGACCAACGCATGGCTTGATAGTTTTAGATCCCTGCTTGTGCGCCAGGACACAAGTCTGTCGAGTTGGTGGGCCTGGCATTTTTTAGCCTTTGCCGCTTGGTTGATCAAACACAAAATTCAGCCTCAAGAAAAACTTTAAATCAGTTCATTATTATACAGGGGCCTTAGCTAACAAACTCGGAAGAAAAAACTTGCTGACGCTGGGATGGTTAATCGCCTTGCCTATCCCCTTTATCCTGATATATGCCCAGTCCTGGAATTGGATAATTGTGGCAAATATATTGCTGGGAATCAATCAGGGCTTAACCTGGTCGAGTACGGTTGTGATGAAGATTGACCTGGTTGGGGAGAAGAACCGGGGACTAGCAATGGGTTTGAATGAATCGGCCGGCTATCTGGCCGTTGGTAGTGTCGCTTTTCTGACTGGCTGGATTGCCTCTGAGTATGGCATCCGACCTTACCCATTTTACCTGGGTATTGCTTTTGCCTTTATCGGGTTGATTTCCAGTTGGCTGCTCGTCAGAGATACCGTTCATCATGTCAATGCGGAGACAACAACAAGCAGCCTCCCAAAATTGAAACATGTTTTTTGGGAAACTACCTGGATAAACAAGAATCTGGGTTCTATTTCACAAGCGGGTCTGGTCAATAACCTGAATGACGGGATGGTTTGGGGTTTGTTCCCGATTTTGTTGGCAACCAAAAACTTCGACTTAGAACAGGTAGGAAAAATCGTCGCGCTGTATCCCATAGTCTGGGGATTGGGTCAGTTGTTTACCGGAAAAATGGCGGATCACCTCAATAAAAAGAGTATGCTCTTTTGGGGCATGTTGGTACAGGGTTTTGCTTTGTTGCTGATGATTTATGCGACCAGTTTTTTCCATTTTGCTGCCCTCTCGGTGATACTGGGTATTGGTACTGCCATTGTCTATCCTACTTTTTTAGCTGCTATTGCGGATTATGCCCATCCCCAACAAAGGGCTGAAAGCATAGGCGTGTTTCGTCTCTGGCGCGACCTGGGATATGCCATTGGTGCATTGATAACCGGAATCATAGCTGATACCTGGGGGATTATTCCATCCATTGGCGTGATCGGTCTACTTACGATTATTTCTTCACTTATCATCCTCATTAGAATGAAAACACAGATAAGAACACCATCGGAATGCATTGAGAAAAGCAAGCTCGAAAAACTAAAGGATTCTCTGGATATTCTCATCCTGGATGTGAGAAGCACAGAGGAATACGATGAACGGCATATTGAGGGAGCATGGAATGTTACCATTGATCAGCTACCTGAGAAGTTAAATGAATTAAAAACTGCAGACCTGGTTGTTACGGTTTGCGGGAAAGGAGGGGGAAGATCCGCGAAGGCCGCGCAGCTATTGAAAGAGAAGGGCCTAAATTCTCTGTGGTTGTGTGGCGGGACGCTTGGATGGAATTGAAGTTAAATGAATTTCAATAAATAATAGATACATCATGACAATACTGATAATAATCAACGACCCACCCTATGGAACAGAAAAAGCCTATAACGCTTTTCGATTGGCGAATCAATTATTAAAAGATCATCCCGGAACGGAAGTAAATATCTTCCTTCTGGCTGATGCAGTGATCTGTGGGCTGGCTAACCAAAAAACGCCTGAGGGCTATTACAATGTTGGACGAATGATAAAACTCTTCCTTGCCAAAAGAGGCAAGATAAAAACTTGCGGCACTTGCATGGATGCAAGGGGAATATCAGAGCAGCTGTTACAAAACGGCGTGGAAAGAGGCACTATGGGAGAGCTTGCCCAATGGACAATAGAGGCAGATAAAGTAATCACCTTTTAAACAAACAAATTTATGAAAACGATCTTAATACTTGGAGGAGGTATTGGTGGGGTGGTAACGGCTAAGGAATTGAGAAAAAAAATAGATAAGGAACATCGGATAATCGTTTTCGATAAAGAAGACAAGCATGTATTTGCTGCTTCGCTTCTTTGGCTGATGGTTGGCAAACGAAAGCCGAACCAGGTGTACAGAAATATCCAGAAACTTACGAATTCAGGTATTGAAGTAGTTAAAGGGGAAATTGAGAAGGTAATTCCAGAAACCCTTACAGTTTCGGTTAATGGAAAAGAATACAAGGCAGATTATATGGTGATCTCACTTGGCGTAGAACAGACGCCTGAATATAATTTAAATGAGATTGGATTTGATTTTTACACGCTCGAAGGAGCTTCCAGATTCTTTGGGAAACTCAAAGATTTTCAAGGTGGAAAAATCGTTATTCTTGTCCCTTCACTTCCGTTCAAGTGCCCAGCAGCCCCTTACGAAGCGGCCATGTTGATAGCAAGTTATATCCGCAAAAAGGGATTAAGTGACAAAACGGATATTTCCCTTTATGTACCTGAGCCAGCACCAATGGGTGTGGCTGGAAAAGAGTTATCAGGAGCGGTGAGACAAATGGTAGAATCAAAAGGCATTAAGTACTTCCCTGAACACCAGGTTTCGAGTGCAACAAAAAACACATTGACCTTCGAAAGTGGAGTAACGGTCGGCTATGACCTGCTTGCTTTCACTCCTAAACATCAATGCCCGGCGGTGATTAAAAATGCTGCTTTAACAGGTGAATCGGGGTGGATTGAAGTTAACCGTCATACAATGGAAACTGCTTTCTCAAATGTGTTTGCCATTGGGGATGTCACCTATATTCCTCTTGAATTGGGAAAACCTTTACCAAAAGCTGGTGTCTTTGCTCATCTTCAGGCTGAAACGGTTGCCCAGAATATTGCCCAGAAAATTTCGGGTAAGGCAGATTTAAAAACATTTAACGGAGACGGGGAATGCTTTTTAGAGATAGGCGGCGGAAAAGCCGGACATGCCGGAGGTAACTTCTATAGCTCCCCTTTACCGGTTGTGAAAATGAAAAGACCAGGATATTTCTGGCATTGGGCAAAAGTATGGTTTGAGAAATATTGGTGGTTCAAATACTTTTAAATGATGATTCAATAGTATGAATACAGAGAATAATTTGTTCGACAAAACAGTCATCGAATATGACCTGTGGTTTGAAGAACATGAGAATGCATATCAAAGCGAATTGTTGGCGGTTAAACAATTTATTCCGGTTGGCAAAGATGGCTTGGAAGTGGGTGTCGGTACAGGACGTTTTGCCGCCGAACTGAGAATTCAAAAGGGAATCGAGCCTGCACCCAATATGGCTGCAATGGCAAGGGAAAGGGGGATTGAAGTTGAAATAGGTGTGGCTGAAAACCTGCCTTACGCCGACCGCCAATTCGATTTTGTGCTTATGGTGGCGGTGGACTGTTTTGTTGATGGCATTGAAAAAGCGTATAGTGAAGTCCATCGGGTACTTAAACCTGGCGGTCAAATTATCATTGGTTTATTGGACAAAAACGGAGCAGTAGCAAAAAAGTATGAAGCCAAAAAAGCTCCCGATAATGTCTATTGGTTCGCCCATTTTCATTCCACTGAAGAAACTGTTGCTATGCTTAAAAATGCAGGCTTTAGTGGTTTTGAATTTTGCCAAACGCTTGTCGTTCCCGACCCTTCGGCAGTAGAAAAGCCAAGATCAGGATATGGCAAAGGAAGTTTTGTTGCAATCAAAGCAGTAAAAAATTGACGGCAGCTTTTATCATAATCATGAACGATTTGCTCAATGAGACTTGACCTATTTGCTTGATGATAGCAGATTTTACCTGAATCTTGGCCATGCCTCTAATTGACAGAAAATAAATTTGCGCTGAATATCGAAGTTGCGGATTTTACTGCTATGGTTGCCGGACCTCAAGAAGGTAGATCCGGAAAGTAATCCTTCAAATAGACCTGAACAAAATGGATGTAATAATGCTTGAAATGACGAAAACGACATTGATGATAGAAAATCACAATCGTTAGCATCTCACTCATATCTAAGGAGCGATCTCGTTGGCGTATGATCGCTCCAGAGCTTAAGAGTCGCTCTTCAAAGAGAGGTATAAATTCCAGACAAAAATCATCGGCTGAACAGAAAATTTCTATTAACTTGGATTCTCTCATGAGCTTTTAGGGTTAGGGTTTACGTTGTGGTTAACATAAATCTACTCTAAAAGCTCTATTTTTGCGATCTTACCTCATCCTTATCCAAAACTCACGTTAACTTAAATCCAACGCCTAACTTGTGCACAATACTGTCCATATTCTATACCATGTGCTTGTTCTAAAAAAGCTTCTTCTAGGCGAACTTGAATCTGTACAACACAAAAGGTCAAAACTGCAATCAGCAGGGTAAAAGCATTGGGTATCACCAAGAATAAGCCTGCATCAGCCATCAGAATACCAAAAAAAATGGGATTTCTCGAAACGGAAAAAAGGCCCTTAGTAATGAGCTGGGTTTCATTTTGTTGATCTATTCCGATCCTCCATGAATCAGCCATTTGAAGCTGGGCGATAAAAATCCAAATGAGAG
>CAYGTH010000547.1:0-5102 GCA_964352745.1 uncultured Bacteroidia bacterium | reverse complement strand
CCATCAAAGGGTGTTGGACATGACGGCCCAAATGGAGGCTGAAGGCTTTGGCCACTGTTCTTTCACAGGCGCTTGTGAAGTGGAATGCCCGGAAGGTATCTCTATCACGAATATTGCGGAGATGAATGCCAGACATTTCATAGCGAGGTTTTTGGGATAGGGGTAGGTTCTCCAAATTCCTCCCCCTCAACGGGCTGCTTATGAGTGGGCGGGTTATCAGTATCTCCATCACTAAAAGAATATCGATTTTATCCGGCTTGTTTCGTTTTTGCGAGAAAGTCATGTTTCAGTCGAGACCTCCCGATTTCCGATTCCATAAAACCCTAAAAAACAAAGGCTTAGGAAGGCTGAGGAAATAAATCCACATTTTGAGACAGATATTTTGTTTCGAGGCAAGGCATAAAAAACGAGCATAGCGAGCTATTTGAGGCTTTTTATAACGCAGGCTCGGTGCAAAAGATCAAGTCAAAATGGTCATTTATTTTTAAAGCCTTCCTTAATTGTCAGGTTCATCTCCCCTACGGGATGCCAGGAAAAGGAAATCCCCAAGCGAAGCAAGGGCACACTTGCTGTAAAAAGGAAGCCGATTCCTTCCCCTCTTCAGTCGATTCTGAGTAGCCCGTTTCTCTTATAGCTACCAGCACGCCCCTATTCACAAGCCCTGTAAATCCCGCATGGCAGTTGCTTTGCAGGTCATACCAATAGGCCCACGTTTCGCCTCAAATCCTTTCGGCCCTACTTCAAACATTGACTGGGTATATTTTTCTGATAGCAACACAATGGATCAGTTCGGGAGAACTGTTAACTTAAAGCAAGCCATGCCTGATTTTTTTTAATCAATTTCATACCTTTCATTGAATACCGAGCGTAAAGAGGAGAGAAATGAAAAATACACAGATTAATAGCTTGCAGAATCCCATAGATACCGGATATATTCCGTTACAAGAATTCCGGAACCATCTACAGCAAGAAATTGAATCGCCCTACCATTCGAAGTTCAGTTTCTCCAAGCTTATCCAGATATTTCATGCTAAAAGCAAGTCTTCCCCAAACAGCTCCCTGGCCGAACCAATTGCCCGCCTGGAATCGGTGGAACTCAAACTCCGGCAAGAGGCTCACAGTTGGGAGTCCCTGAGTCAGCACGAGGATTTTGAGCCTCTTATGAGGTATCTCCTCCCCTCCTTTTTCTTTCAGGGGCAGATGGGGTTTATCAAAGGGCCTTTTGAACACCATCAATTCAGATACCAGACCGAAGCCTTCCGGGAATTGCTGGTCAGTGACCGTTGGGAACTTAAAGTAGATGCTCAGAAGTTTATGAGCGCTAATTCGCAGAATATTTTAATGGCAGGCGCTACTGTACTCAACACATTTTACAAGCAGCAAGCAGAGATTCATACCGCTGAAGGTATGACACTCCGGGATCGGGAAACGAAGATGGAAAGGCATTATAAATTTAATGTCCAATTGGATTATTTGGAAGTAAGGGCGGTGAAACCCGTAAAGAAGCTGAGTAAAAAACAAATCCATGAGCTGCTCAACAATCTGTATGATGAACAATTGTGGCTGAGGTATATTCCACCGGAAAACTTCGTATTTGAAGGCTTTGTGATCGGGTATCTATCCGATGTAACCCAGGCGGAAATTCTTTCGACTGTGAAAGAGATGGCTGCCAATGAGGGCGGTAAAAGCGGCCATGAAAATGACCTCAACTACCTGGAAATACTGGTGCGATCCTATTTGGATATGCCCGATCTTCAGTTTGGCGCATTACAAACGGTTCAAGGCCCCTGGATTGAAAGCCTTACCTGGTGCCTGTTGCGCTCCTATGAATCGTCAATGATGAGAAGTTCCCTGGAAGATCTCGACAGCGCCTATGGAAAGCTAATGCATACAGAGGAGCCATTTATCGTTGAGGACCTCCAGAAGCGGAAACATATATCTGCCTTGGAAAAAGCCCTTATGGAGCGTGGCGTACGGAGTTTACTGCTCGCACCCCTGACCGATGATGAAGGTAGGATCGTAAGCATCTTCGAGCTGGCTTCTCCTAAGCCCTACTGTTTCAGCCAGTTTACCCTTTTGCAATTGGCTGAATTCATTTCTCTATTTGCAATGGGGGCCAATAAGTTTATCCAGGAAATGGATAACTCCATCCGCCTGACCCTACAGCAGGAATTCACTTCTATTCATCCGAGTGTTGAATGGAAATTCAAAAGAGTGGCCAGTAAATACTTCTGGGAACATACGGTTGAACAGCAACAAACCCGACCTGATCCCATCGTGTTCAAAGACGTGTATCCCCTTTATGGGCAGGCCGACATTGTGGGTTCTTCTAAGCAGCGCAACCATTCCATTCAGGCTGACCTGACAGAAAATCTGGAAAGCTTGTATCAAGTGCTGATCGCTTGCAGAAAAGCGGTGCGCTTTCACCTCTTCGATGTCTATGCCGAAAAAGTAAAGGCTCACAGTGAAAGACTAAATGAAGGAGGCTTTGATTCCAGCGATGAATCGGTAATCGTAGAATTATTGACGGAGCAGATCCATCCCTTGTTACGGAAATTAAGGCCCAGGTTCCCGCAATTGCCGCAGGAAATGCTCGATAAATATTTTGACTCTCTTGATCCGGAATTGGCTATCGTGTATCGATACCGGAAGGCATATGAAAACAGCGTGAGCATGCTCAATCAGACCATCAGCAATCATCTGCTTCAGGAAGAAGAAAAAATGCAGCAGATTCTCCCACATTATTTCGAAAAATTCCAAACAGATGGCGTTGAGTATAATCTTTATGTAGGCCAGTCTCTTCTTGAAGAAGGAGAATTTCATTCCTTCTATCTGCGTGATTTTCGCCTTTGGCAATTGATCCTGATGTGTGACATCACCCGGCTGGTGGAGCAACAATCAAAAAGTTTCCCCGTGCCCCTGACAACCGCTCAGTTGATCTTTGTTTTTAATAGTTCGTTAAGCATTCGATTTCAAATGGATGAAAAAAAGTTTGATGTGGATGGCGCTTATAATGTCAGATATGAGATTATTAAAAAGCGTATCGATAAAGCCTATATAAAGGGAACAGACGAGCGCCTCACTCAGGCAGGGAAAATCGCCATCATTTGGCTACAGGAAAAAGATCGGCAGGAATATCAGGAGTACCTGGATCATCTGGTTCATAATGGCTATATAAGTGCGGAAATTGAAGACCTGGAGTTGGAAAAAATGCAGGGAGTAGAAGGCTTAAAAGCCATTCGCGTGCAGGTAATCGCAGATAAAAACTAACGGGTTTCAGAAAAAATGAATTATATCTCCATTAGCCTGTATCGAAAATTGATAGATCATGCTTTGAGCAAAGGCTTGACGCCGGAAGATTTTAGCGACCTTCCCATCCCCATAGCATCCATGAAGGAGATACGGGCAGTTCCTGCAGATCATTTTTTCGAGCTTCACGAAATGTTAGATCAGCGACTAGGTCCGGGCTTTTCGGTAGAAGTAGGCCAGCAGATGAAAATAGATGATTATGGCGTATTAGGTCTCTCCTGGAAGACCTGTTCAAAAGCCGGGGAAATATTTGAACGGAGCGAACGCTATTTTCAGCTATTATCCAATACCTATGTCTTCAAAGTAGAAAAGGAAGGGGAAATAGCTAAGATCCATCTATTCCGGGATGCCTATCGAAGAGGTGTGGAACTCTCCAACGAGGCTACCTTTTCCGCAACGGTAATTGTCCTCCAGGCGATGACGAATACCCAGATCGCACCGCTTAGTATCTCTTTTAAACACGGAGCTCCTACAGACCTGGCGAGCTATCATGAGGGCTTCAAATGTCCTGTTCTATTTGACCAGGCTCATAATTTCATGGCTTACAAGACGTCTGACCTGGAAATGCGAACAGCGAAAGCGGATATGAGCATCAATACATTTCTGGTAGAAAGAGTTGAAGAAGAAACCAGGGGAATTGAAATCAGTTCCATCAAAATAGCCTCGGATGTAGAAGACCTGATCAGGGATGCGCTCCCCAGCGGAATTCCCAGTATCCCCCAGATAGGAGAATATATGGGGATGAGTAGCCGCACACTTACCAGAAGGTTATCCCAGAATGGAATTACCTTTAGGAATCTGGTCCAGCAAACCCAGGAAAAAATCTCAAAAGACCTCCTCAAAAACTCGTCTGACACCGTGGGTGAAATTGCCTTCCAAACGGGCTTCTCAGAGCAAAGCGCTTTTAACCGGGCATTTAAGCGTTGGACCGGCCAATCCCCTACCTCATTTAGAAAAAGCTAAGCTATTCGTGCTATTTGGCTTAAAGTGACAAAAGCCTGGCTTGAGCTGTCAAGCAACTGGTACTATATGCCTGCAACTTTGCTTCTGTCAACCCATCAGAAGCATCATGTACAAAGTATTCATCAAACTACTCTTAGTTGGGCTCCTTATCTCTCCCTTCCCTCTTTTTCCCGCTTTCAGGGCATTAGCGGAACTACCTGCTGATCGTAACATATCGAAAATCCACGCCCCTGTAGATGAGTTGAAAAAAGAGGTTTTTGACATACTCAATACGAAGTGTAACACCTGCCATCGAAAGCAAAATCCTTTTAAGGTTTTCTCCTTAAAAAATATGGATAAGCATGCTCCTAAGATTCATCAACAAGTATTCATTAAACGAAGAATGCCTAAAGGTGACAACATCAAATTGACGGACCAGGAATACCAGACCCTGCAACATTGGCTTCAATCACAAAACATCTATTAATCATGGAAATTTCACTCAAATCAATTACGCTGTTGTTAGCTGTTCTGTTGACAGGGCTTTCAGCGGGTTTGTTTTACGCATGGGCTGTATCGGTAATCCCCGGTACAAAGAGATTACCTGATCACATGTACCTGGAGACCATGCAATCCATCAACCGGGCCATATTGAATCCGGCTTTTTATCTAATATTTTTCGGGAGCCTCATCCTGCTGGTGGTGAGTACGATCCAGCATTTCCAATCCGGCCTGACTTTTTGGCTCCTGCTGGCCGCTTTGCTTTCCTACCTGATCGGAACGTTTGGTGTCACCAGCTTCGGAAATGTCCCCCTCAATAATTCGCTGGATATCCTTGAATTGGCTGAACT
>CAYGTH010000546.1:0-5112 GCA_964352745.1 uncultured Bacteroidia bacterium | reverse complement strand
GCCTGGCGGCAGGCGATTTTGACGGAGATGGAGACACCGATTATGTGGCGGGAAACCTGGGCTTAAATACTGATTTCCAAGCCTCTGTAACGGAACCCCTTACCGTTACCGCAGGCTTTCTGGATGGCAATCGAAGCTGGGATGCCCTCCTCAGCAGTTTTGAAAAAGGAGAAGATGGAAAGCGAGAGGCATTTCCCATTCATCCACGAGATGAATTACTCTCACAGATGCCCTCGCTGGAAAAAGAATTTCCGGATTACGGGTGGTATGCAGAGGCAGATATGGTAACGGTTCTGGCAGCAGTTCCCGCCAAAGATTCAGTTATCAGCCATTCGGCATTCCTGCTAAGTTCTTCATATATTGAGAATCTCGGGAAAAATGAATTTCTTATTCGACCTTTACCGATAACGGCACAATTTTCGCCAGTATTTGGTTTGTTTCCCGCATATTTAGATGCAGACCCTTATTTGGATCTGATTGTAATGGGAAACTTTTGGGGTTCGAATGTTCATTTGGGAAGATATGACGCTTCTATGGGGGCGGTTTTTGCTGGAAACGGCAAAGGTGAATTTATGGAAATACCGCCAGAAATGACGGGATTGAAAGCAATAGGAGATGTCCGCTCTGTTTATCAGATCAATCGGGCACCTGGCTTGCCCTATTGGGTCGTATTTCGGAATAATGATACCCCCCTCATTTATGAGCAGTTCCCATTGGCTCATGATCAAGTTAACTTTAAGTGACTGGGTTTTATGCAGTACCGTTTTATCTTTCTTCTTCTGTTGTTTTCAGGTGTTTGCCAGACGGAGCCCCTCCAGGCTGATATTCGGTTGCCAAATATCTTTAGTAGTAATATGGTTTTACAGCGTGATCAAGCCATCAAAATCTGGGGCTGGGCAGATAAACGAGAAAAAATAGAGCTGCTATTGGGACCTGTTACCTATGAAACCCGCGCAGACCGGGAAGGGAAATGGGAAATTGAGTTAACTCCGATGCCTGCCGGCGGGCCACATGAGATCGTTATTCTCGGAAAGAATGATATTTTTTTAAATAACATCCTCTTTGGAGATGTCTGGATCTGCTCAGGTCAATCCAATATGCAATGGACACTCGGTCAAACCGGGTATCAGGAAACTGATCTGAATTTCCTAAAAAGTGCACGGGTACGCTTGTTCCAGGTACAGATTGAGATGGACTATATACCTCGAGAAGAAGTAGCAGGAGGAAACTGGAAACCGATTTCGGAGGACAATATCAAGCATTTTTCTGCGGTAGCATATCACTTTGGAAAATACATCCATCATGAAACGGGTGTCCCGCTTGGACTCATCAGTTCAAATCTGGGCGCAACCGCTATTGAGGCCTGGATGAGCAACAAGACCTTGATGCGATTTGACCAGTTTGTTCCGGAAGTTGCCCCCCATGTCAACAGAGGGAAAAACTTTGAACAGATGCGAGCAGACTTTGAACAGAGCCGTAGTGCCTGGGAAAATCTGTACTACCATAAGGGGCCTGGGATGGCTAAAAAATGGTATGAGCCTGATACAGATATATCGCAGTGGAAGGAGGCACTTGTTCCTGGATATTGGGAAGAAACCGAGCTTGGGGCCCATGATGGGGCGGTGTGGTTTCGGAGAGAATTTGACCTGCCGTCCGGATTTTCAGAAAAGCAATTCCTGATTCCCCTGAATCAAATTGACGACTATGATATTGCCTGGGTGAATGGGCACAAAATAGGAGAAACATTTGGCCGCCATAATTTCCGAAATTATATGGTTGATTCCTCCTTATTAAAACCCACGGGTAATGTGTTGGTTGTCCGCGCCTTTGACCTGGGGGGATTTGGGGGATTTAGTACCCATGCCTTTTGGGGCAATCCGATTATTTTAGGAAAATGGTCCTATCGGGTTGGGGTAAAAATTGACCCGATTACCTTTCCAGAAGTAGATATGCCCAATGCCTCCCCCTTTTCATCTCCCGGTGTATTGTACAATGCCAATATCGCTCCTTTGACCCGGTTTCCCATCAAAGGAGTGATCTGGTATCAAGGAGAATCCAATGCAGCAAGGGCTGCTGAATATCGGGATTTGTTTCCGGCACTCATTCGGGATTGGCGAGCCAAATGGGGGCAGGGAAACTTCCCTTTCCTATTCGTACAATTGGCAAACTATGGCGAAGAACCATTGGAACCGGTTGAAAGTACCTGGGCCGAACTGCGTGAAGCACAAACTGCTGCATTGGAGTTATCCAATACCGGAATGGCTGTTACCATCGACATCGGCGAAGCGGAAGATATTCATCCGCGTAATAAGGCAGAAGTCGGTAGAAGATTAGGCGCAGCAGCTCTTAAGGTTGCCTATAAACGGAACAATCTACATTCCGGCCCCCAATATCGCACATATAGCCTCCAGGACAGTTCGATGATCATTGACTTCAAACATACCGGCAAAGGCCTTCAAACACCGGATAAATATGGCTATGTAAAGGGTTTTCAGATCGCAGGAGCAGACAAAGTTTTTCATTGGGCCCGGGCTCATATTAGAGGCAATCAGGTAATTGTATCTTCCGATGACGTCCCAGAACCCGTAGCTGTTCGTTATGGCTGGGCCGATAATCCGGGAAAAATAGATCTGTATAATTCTGCCGGACTCCCCGCCTCCCCTTTTCGGACCGACACGTGGGAAGGAATCACAGCAGGCAAAAAATTTGATCATACAGCCGCTCGGTTTTAAGCTATTTCATCCCCTTACGATCATGTTGCGGATTTTGGGTTTGTGTGTATTAATGACCTTAGGTGCGTGCTTCACAGAGGTTGCGCCCCCACTTATTGACCCCGGCACTCCCCTTTCGGACCAGGGGAATTACGAGGTTGACAGCAGCCAATCTGACGCTTTTTGTACGTTTCGGGTACTTCCTGATGATAGCGGATGCCGGGATGCCAACTTCTCCGTTTGGGAAGATTGCCATTCCAACCTCCTCTTTACCCGCTATGAAAATGGGTGGACGGGTGCAGATGCGACCTATTCCATTGGCTTGCCGGATGGCAGGGTACTTTGGTTGTTTGGAGATACTTTTTTGGGGAAAGTCAATGCCGATCGCTCACGTCCGGGCAGCTCTTTCATTCGCAATTCGGCAGTAGTTCAAACAGGCGATGAGTTGATGACCTTGTTTCAAGGCTCAACCGACAATCCTCGTGCTTTTATCAGCCCGCCCAATCCCTCCGAATGGTACTGGCCACTGGATGGCACCATTTATAACGGACAATTGCAATTGATGCTGGGCCGTCTTGGGAGTTCAGGTAACGGAGGCATGTGGGATTTTGCTTATGTGGGGTTTGATCTGGCGGTATATTCTCTGCCGGATCTGCAACTACAATCTCTGACAAATGTGATCGGCGATCCGGAGATCTCCTATGGTTCTACCGTATTGGAAGATGACAGCTACCTCTATATCTATGGGATTTCCACCCAATTTTTATCCAAAAAAGCCCACGTCGCCCGTGTAGCTGATGGAGATTTGACAGGTGCATTGGAGTTTTATAATGGCACCTCGTGGACGCCCCAAATCAGCAATTACGCCATTGCAGAGGGGGTTTCAGATCAATTTAGTCTCATCAAAGTGGAGCAGACCTATTACCTCATTACGCATGAAATCATATTCGGCGAAGCGATATTCATTATGGAGTCAAGCAGTCCGGTTGGTCCCTGGACAAATAGGCGCACCCTCTATTGCACACCGGAAACAGGCGGCGATATTTTCACTTACAATTCCTTTGTGCATCCCGAACTCGCAGAAAACGGAGAGTTGCGGATTTCCTACAATATCAATAGCTTCGACTTTTCTGATTTGTTTGAAAATGCCGATCTGTATCGACCGAAGTTTATCCGGGTGGACAATTGGCGCTGAGGTCCTCCTTGCATGAAATACACCACCACACTTCTTCTTCTTGGCCTTTTCATCGCTCAACTCTGCGCCAAAAGCTGCCGAAGCTTTGAAAGCATATAAATCCGCTAACCCCTAACACGCATGAGATTCTCCAGCACTCGCTTTCTCCTCACCATTTCCCTGACCCATCTCTTGTTGGGGACAGGATGCACACACAAGCAGGAAGAGGAGACAAAAGATGCTAAATTGACCTTCTCTATAGCATCTGCGCCCGAGTGGACGGCCTTGTTTCAACGAACCTCCGGCTGGTTTGGAGGAGATGGGATTTTTGCGATTCCCATGAGTGGGGTGGAACATTCGGGAAGTACAGAAGATGCCGAACAGGTGATCTTATTCAGTGATACCATGGTAGGCGAAATCGAAGATAGCGTCCTGCAAAAAGGGTATCACATGGTAAATAATTCCATTGCCAACATTCGCGGAAAAGCCCCCAAAGAAGAAAATATCGACTTCCTGATCGCGCAAGACAGCGCGGGAACGGATCAGGCCGTTTTTATCCCGAGCCTACCGCCTATTGAGCCTAACGAATACTACTGGTTGGGAGATGGGTTTGTAGATCCCGTGAATCACAACACCTATGTATTTGCCTACCGGGTCGTAGATCGCCCCGAATATAAATATCTGGGTTTTGACATTTTAGGGGCTGCCCTGATCACGATTCCAGCAGGGAGTGAATTCCCATTTACCGATCAGCAACAAACCGCGCTTCCCTACTTTTTCCAGGGCGAAAATCGACAATTCGGCGCATTTGGTGCCGCTATTATGCCCAATACCGAATCGGCAGGTGCGCCTCATCCCGATGGCTATATCTATTTATACGGCGTTCGCGACCCGCGTAAGCAATTGATTGTAGCCCGCGTCAAGCCCGGAGAGATCGAAACCCTGGACAGTTGGCGGTTTTGGGATGGCGAGGCATGGAATACGGATTATGAACAAACCGCAGAACTCACGGATTCCATTTCTAATGAAATGAGCGTAACGCCGCTGGAAAACGGGAAATACCTCGCTGTTTTTCAGGTGAATACGGTGGGTACACACATTGGGATTCGGATTGGGGAAAGTCCCGTAGGGCCCTGGGGACCCGTTCAGAAAATATGGGATTGCTCCGAGGCAAAAGAAGAGCCCGAATTTACCGTGTATAATGCCAAGGCACATCCCAGTCTCTCT
>CAYGTH010000545.1:0-5114 GCA_964352745.1 uncultured Bacteroidia bacterium | reverse complement strand
AGATCTTCGCCTCTTGTCTCTTTGGAGAGTAGAATGGGAGATACGGATTGCCTAATAGGATTCGGCCTTTTTCCCGGGCGTAGAGATGTATGGAAATCCACCGATTATCACCCAATTACCAATATGTTATTCAATGAGGGTTTTGATGAATTGCAAAAATTAAGCTTCGGGTTGTTGTATTTTCAGGATGAAATTCTTTTCATTTTATGAACGGCCTAATTATTAATACGAACGACGTGAGGGTGAATTTGAATGCCATTTCTCCGTGATGTATCTTAATGCCGTATGCTAACTCACATCTATCTATGTTCCCTTCAAGCACTTACACAAATCGCAGAAATCAACTCCTTTCTTCCCTCTCTTCCGGCCTGATTCTCCTATTGGGAAATGAAGAAAGTGGAATGAATTACGCTGCAAATACCTACCCTTTTCGGCAAGACAGTACCTTCCTGTATTACTTCGGATTAGATCAGCCAGGATTGGCTGCTACTTTGGATATAAAAAGTGGAGAGGTAATCGTTTTTGGAAATGAATTGACGTTGGATGACATTGTTTGGACGGGGCCGCAACCATCACTGGTGGACAAATGTGCGCGGATCGGTGTATCCAAAACTTCCCCTGCCTCAGCCTTAGCGGCACATGTTCAGGCTGCACAACAGCAAGGAAGAACCCTTCATATTTTGCCGCCCTATCGTCCGGAGAATGTCATCCAACTCGCGGAGCTATTAGCTATTTCTCCCAAAGAAGTGAAGGCACAAGCATCCGTAGCCTTGATAAAAGCAGTTGTTGCACAGCGCTCTATCAAAACAGCTGAGGAAGTTGAAGAACTGGATAAAGCAGTTCGGATTACTAATCAAATGCATCTGACGGCGATGCGTGCAGCAAGAACTGGCATGACAGAAGCTGCTTTGACGGCGGCCGTATATCACCAGGCAATGGAAACGGCAGCCCATCATCCCTCATTTCCGATTATCTTATCTGTAAATGGGCAAGTGCTGCACAATCATCACCATGACAATACTTTGCAGTCTGGCCAAATGGTGCTTTGTGATGCCGGAGGAGAATCGAAAATGCATTATGCAGGAGATATGACCCGTACCTTTCCGGTTGATGCGGCATTCACCACCCGGCAAAGAGAAGTCTATCAAATCGTGTTGGATTCGATGAATGCAGCGATAGATGCGCTGGCCCCCGGTATTTTATACCGCGATATTCACCTGAAGACCGCCGCAGTAATTACCAATGGCCTGAAAGCATTGGGCTTGATGAAAGGCAATACAGAAGAGGCGGTAGCAGCCGGGGCGCATGCTTTGTTTTTTCCACATGGCCTGGGCCACATGATGGGACTCGATGTACATGATATGGAGGATCTCGGGGAAGCGTATGTCGGCTATACTGATACCTTGAAACAAAGCACCCAGTTTGGCCTCGCTTTTCTGCGCTTAGGCCGTGCTTTGGAGCCAGGTTTTGTACTCACCGTCGAGCCGGGCATCTATTTCATTCCCGAGTTGATCGATATGTGGAAGGCCGAAGGGAAGCACAGCGAATTCATTAACTATGAAGCCGCAACAGCTTATAAAGACTTCGGCGGCATTCGCATAGAAGATGATTATCTCGTTACAGAAACCGGTGGCAGACTCCTGGGCGATCAAGTGCCTAAATCTGTGGAGGCAGTAGAAGAGGTACGGAGGGAGATGTTGGGCTAGGAGAAGCAATAATTACACGATCACATGAGCAATTCCACACAAAAACTAGCACAGATCCGCGACCTTATGCGGGCACAGGGCCTTACGGCATATATCATTCCCAATACAGATCCGCATCAGGGGGAATACATTGCCCCACACTGGCAGATCATCAGTTGGCTGTCGGGCTTTACGGGTTCGGCCGGTACGATCGTCATTACCGCCGATTTTACAGGCGTATGGACGGATTCGCGCTACTTTATTCAAGCCGAATCGCAATTGGCTAATTCCGATTTTGACCTCATGAAGCTGAGGGTTCCGCATTCACCCGAGTATATAGGTTGGATATGCGACAATTTGCCTGAGGGGGCAATCGTCGGAGTTGATGCCCGCCTTTTTCCCATGACCCAAATATCCGCCATGCAGCAGCGGTTTGAAAATCGGGGCATTACCCTGGAGAGTGGATATGATTTGGTGGCACCGATTTGGGCAGATCGACCGAATCTGCCTGCTGCTTCCATATTCGTACATCAGGTCGAGTATGCCGGTAAAAGCAGGGTTGAAAAACTGGCTACTATCCGTGCAGGAATGCAGGAGCAAGGTGCGACCCTTCATTTGGTAAGTGCGCTGGATGATATCGCCTGGATGTTCAACCTCCGGGGTTCTGATATTTCCTATAATCCGGTCATCATTTGTTATGCATTGATTGGCCTTGATAGCGCAACGCTATTCATCGACCTCTCAAAAGTATCGGAAGGATTACGAGGGCGTCTGGAAGCAGATGGCATTTTACTGGCGCCCTATGAATCGATTCAGGAATCCCTCATGCAATTACCTCCACATACTTCCCTGCTATTGGCACCTGCCAAAACCAGCGAATGGTTAGGGAATGCCATTCCCGCCGAAGTCAAGCTCGTATCAGCCGATAACCCGGCTACGCAGTTCAAGGCGGTTAAGAATGAAGTCGAACAGGCGCATATCCGCGAGGTCATGGTAAAAGATGGGGTGGCGATGGTGCATTTTCTCAAGTGGTTGGAAGAAAATGTAGGAAAGACCCCGGTTACCGAGGTTTCGGCAGCGGCGCAACTCCTGGCTTTCCGGGCGGAGCAGGCAGACTTTGTCGGAGAAAGTTTTGGCACCATAGCAGGGTACGGACCGCATGGTGCGATTGTGCATTACAGCGCAACGGAAGATACAGATGTGCCACTTCAATCGACGGGTTTGTTTCTCCTCGATTCTGGTGGCCAATATCTGGATGGCACGACCGATATTACCCGTACGATCGCATTAGGTACGCCCACTGAGCAGGAAATCCAGGATTATACCCTCGTTTTGAGCGGGCATATCGCTCTGGCAAAAGCGATCTTTCCGCAAGGCACGCAAGGCCATCAGCTCGACGTACTGGCCCGGCAACCGCTCTGGCAACAGCGTATGAACTACGGCCACGGAACCGGGCATGGAGTAGGGTTTTTCCTCAATGTTCATGAAGGGCCTCAGCGCATCGGTACCGGAAAAACGGGAGCTGAAGGCAGTGCCTTTGTACCGGGTATGCTCACGTCCAATGAACCAGGACTCTATCGGGCAGGCAAACATGGGATTCGCATCGAAAACCTGGTACTGACAGTGCCACAGGCCGAAACGGAATTCGGAACTTTTTACGCATTTGAAACCGTAACCCTTTGCCCGATCGATACCCGCCCGATCAAGCGGAGTTGGTTGTCAAGGGAAGAAATCGAATGGTTGAATACCTATCATAAACGAGTGTGGGAAGCACTCAGCCCCCATTTGTCATCCGATGCACAAAACTGGCTCAGGGAGAAGTGTCGATCGATTTGAGGAGGAATTTCAGTTTCAATTTATTTCACTCGCAATTTGAGCAAGTGTTAATGTCATAGCGTTCTCAACATAAGATTGGATATTCTTCATTTTCGTAGATACATCTTCATTAATAGAAATGACATGCGGCGGTATATCTAATGGAATAGTTGTATCCATTTTTTCGTCAGACTTATTGCCTTTAAATTCTAGAAATGATCCTATCGCTAAAGTCGTATCATCGTACCCATAATGATGGATTGTAATACCCAATTGATATTTTTTATGTTCACTGAGTTCAATTCTGTAGGTTATCCAGGCTTTTGGTAGAGCTCTATTGAAGAAATAATCATGTTTTTTTGCGTATTCGACTATTTGCCGATAAAAATAGTGCTGATTTTGTTGATTGTTAAATGAACAACTGCCTATTGAGATTTTCACTCCACCATTGAGTTGCGTCTCTATATTTTGTTTCAGTTCATTGAGGACATTGCTACAATAGGTAAAGACTGTCATTCTATTCGTTTCCAACCGTGCTTGATATTCCTCTTCTCTTTGTAGTTGCCAATTCTCAACCTTTTTTGCAAAAATTGCTTGTACTTCTTTAAGGGAAGAGCTGGAAACCTCTTTTACGTTCAATGCTTTTTGGACATTTCGTTTTTGAACTTCTGCGAAGTAAGTTACCAATTTTTGTGGCTGCTCACGGTCAGCTACTTCTAATGCTTCAATGTATTTTACCTTAGCATCTTCTCGAAGAACGGTAAATGGGAAAAAACCATATTTGATGAAAATAAGGCTTGTTAGTAATCTTGCTACTCTCCCATTTCCATCTTGAAAAGGATGAATAGTAGTAAATGAATGATGAAACCATGCAGAAATCAAAAGGGAGTGTACCTTATCTTCAACAAGTTTGTTGTAAATCCTTACCAGGTTGTCCATTTCCGAGGCAACATGCTCAGGGGGGCAATACAGAATGATTGTTCCATCATCTCTTGTGGGATTATTTTCTCTTTCTTTATATGTCCCTTTTAATAATGGAATGTTTAGTTTATTCCCGAATTGATCCCTTCCCTCAGCATACCTCTGACTTCTGGTTACGAGATGATGTAATTCTTTGATAAAACCATTCGTCAGCGGTCGATCTTCCTTTACTACATCAAAAATAAAATCAACAGCTTCTAAATGGTTATTTAGATGTGCCATCAATTCTTCTTCGGGAATATCTGTATCACCATGGCTTAAATATGACCTGACAAACCCTTCTTTTATGAAAGTTTCAGTAATCCCTTTCTTGAGGTCATATAATCTTTCAATTACGCCTGTTTCAATTGCATGTTCTCTTTTAAGTCTATTCAGAAACTCTCTGTACTCAATGGAATTTTCAGTAAGGGTAGCTCTTCTCTTGAACCAGGATCCAGAAATATCATCTAAAATAGAGGTGTCGCAATGCTCCCAATTATCGGAAAACGCTATTGGTTTCCATAATCGAAACGGTTTTATGCCATCTTTCATATTAAATATACGTTCTGATTTTTATGAGATGCCAGAGACTCACTACAGGGGTGTAGGCCAAAAATCCACAAAGAGAAACCACTCAGGCACTTAGGACACTAA
>CAYGTH010000544.1:0-5156 GCA_964352745.1 uncultured Bacteroidia bacterium | reverse complement strand
CAGCTGTCCATAGCTCACGCAGTTTTTGCTTTCATGCGGGATTTTACGAACCATGAAATGGATGAGCTTGAGGTTGAGCGCACGTTTATAGGCTTCTCTTTCTTCGTCGGTATCACCATTCCCGGTTTTTCTGACGAGGTATGCCTTTTCGCCTGGGTGACGCTTACTTTTGAGTGAATCGATTCAAAGCCTGTCAAGCGCTTCAGCTGGCAACTCGACAATCACTTCATTTTTTCGGTTCAGCATTTCGTAGGGCGGATTATAGCCTAAAAAATAAAACCGGTCAGTGTAGGGAATTTCCGCCGCATTCAAGGCTGCGATTAATTCCGCTTTATACTGTTCGATTTTTTCATCATTGGCCCAGCCGCCAAAGGTGATTGCAGCAACCGTTTTTGCCGGTTCTTCCCGAAATTCTATCTGGTCTTGGTTGGGCTTGGGCAGGGTTTCTTTATTGATCTTTTTGGGAACCATAAACATCATCGTCATCGAGTCTTCCAAAGACATGGATACGGGAGAGGTCATCGATATTTTTTCATTCCTGTCATTCCCTCCAAAAATGTATCCTGCTAAAATGGAGAAGCCTTTGTTTGACGCCTCTTTATACCCTTGAGGAGAGAGTTTGACGGAAGTAAATAAACTGGCTTCATAGCTTCGGATTTCAAACCCATCGTATTTTTTATTGACTACGTATGGGTACGTTTCAATACTCTGTTGTCCCTTCATGGCAAAAAGTTGTATAACGATAAAGGCTAAAAAGAGGATTCCCAGTAGGATGGCTAATATTTTCATTATTCGATTGTTTTCATTTTTAATGTACTGTACTCCACTCCACTGTATTAAGTCGTTAACGGATTGGGGCGATCTGCCTGCAAGTTCTCTTTACCCTAACTGAATAGGGCTTCAAAAAGCGATGGCCCATTCTATACAACCGCTTTCTATACAGAAATGTTCCGCTGAGCCTGCGTCCTCTCAGCAAAAACAGGCCTTCCTTGCCAGCCGCAGGCAGATGAATAGGGAGATTAGCCATTACGCCTGCGGCAAAGGAATTGAAAGCAAAACGGGATCAGTTGAGATGACAGCATTTTAGCCTTGGGTGTGTGTGGTCAGTTTTTGAATCATACCTTTGAAAATAAATCCATGAAATGGCAAAACTGAAAACCAATATAATCTGCCAAGTAAACCTAAAGGCCGAAAGGTCGCCGTTTGTATCAGTTTGTTTTCAAGAATTCTAAATTCAAGCCAGGCATCACCTGGTAATTTCATTTCAGCGTACAGGAGTAACCGCCCCTCCTTTTTATCGGCATACAATACTCTCCAAAAATCTAATGCATCCCCAGCGCTTAAAAAATTTTCCGAGGTACGTCCTCTTCTTAAGCCCACTCCACCTGCCAACTTATCGAGAAAGCCTCTAAATTGCCATAACCAGTTTCCGTGATACCACCCGTTTTCACCTCCAATGCTCCAGATTTTGCGAATACAATGCGCTCTGCTATCGAAGGCTTTTTCTCTAATATCTACATAACAGCCAAAAGTTGGCACTTCTATAAACTCTGAAATATTAAAATTGAAATCGCTGCTTATGAAAGCATCTTTCCAACTGGAGACCACTTCGTTTCTTTCAATTTTACTAAAAGCTCTCTTTAAAGCTGCCTGGTAACTTATCGGTTGTATTCCCAGGACCTGATTGATGTTGTCGTTGCGGCAAATCACTTCTATTTTCATGCTGTCGACTAGCGCAATGGCGAGTGTGTAGGATGTTGAGGTTACAAAATACAGCCAGTACGAAGAAAGTTTGGGCGTCATCACTGGGACCGTAATAATATAGCGCTTTAAATTTCTCATGCGGCCAAATTCTAAGAGCATTTCTTTATACGACAGTATATCAGGACCCCCTATGTCAAAATCTTGATTATAGGTCTTGGGATTTAGAATTGTTTTTGAGAGAATGGTTAAAACATCTGATATTCCTATTGGCTGACACCTGGTATTTAGCCATTTAGGCGTAATCATTACGGGAAGTTTTTCTACCAAATCCCGCATTATTTCAAAAGAGGCACTTCCTGAGCCAACAATAATCCCGGCTCTTAAAGTTGTTATATGATAATCACCCTTACTGAGTTCTATTTCAACATTTTTTCTTGAAGCCAGGTGTTTAGACAATGCTGATTCATTTATGATCCCGCTTAAATAAACAACATGCTGTACCTTGGTTTTACTAATTGCATGTCTGAAATTCTCAGCAGATTCTTGTTCCAGCACCTGATAGTCAGAAGATGCCGACATGGAATGAACTAAATAAAAAGCCCCATCAATATCTTTTGGAATATTTTCAAGCGAGGCCTTGTCCAGCAAGTCAACTTGAATGATATTAATTCTTGACCTCAGGGATTCCGGGGGAGTAAATCTTTTTATGTCTCTCACGCAGCAAATGACATCATGTCCACTGTCAATCAATATAGGGAGAAGTCGTTTTCCAATGTATCCAGATGAGCCAGTTAGTAGTATTCTCATATATTTATTAATTCAACACAACGCCACCCATAAATGCTGGCCCCGACTTTGTGAAGCGGCTTGATATTTTATGGGTTGTTATGGCCATCTTTCATTATTTTACAGAATAGTTAGTGTCTTGCCCTGAAAAAAGTGTCAGATTTTGTTTCAGTCTGAAACTTAATACTTATTATCGAGTATCTGCTGGGAATACTTCCTGGATTCTTTTTTGCATTTCGGCTGCTATCACTTGTCCGTCTACCCCTTGCTGCTCGAGTTTTGCTATAATGTTTTGATAGCTTTCGTAATCCCTGTCTTGACTTAATTTGAAAACAGTATCCGTTTCAATTATTTCTATTTCAAAGGCTACTATAGCATGCATTACCCGCTGTTTAAATGTTACAGGTAGATTGTCGAAAGCAGTAGTGGATTGTGAATTGTTGTCTTCAAAATGAAGCGCTGTCTTTCGGAGTACTTCTGCTAACCCTGCCTCTCCCAACAACCGTATTTTGCCTTTAACATGCACACTCATATAGTTCCAGGTTGATGCCATATGTGGATTGCTATACCAGGTCCCGCTCACATACGTATGGCGGCCAGTAAACACTACCAGAACAATGTCATTTTTTTGAAAAGCTTTATGATGGTCGGTGTGCTTCATGATATGACCCCTTAACACTTCTTTTCCGTTCCGTTCTTCAATGAAAACAGGAACCTGGGTAGCAACAGGCTCATGATCTGAATTGCACCCGGTTAAAAAGGCAAAAGGATACTCGTCAATAAATGCCTTAATTACTGCTGGATTTTTTTCTTTGTGATACGGTAAATCATACATAATTTGATATTATCATTTTGTTCAACGATTGATAGCTGCGCCCAGCCTTTAAGAGCAGGATTCAGCTTATCTCATATCACAAAATTAGTGCATTAACTGCCGCAAAAAGTTGTCATGGGGCAAGAACTCACTTGATATTTCTTCTTATCCTGCTTAGGGAGGTCGGTGTCACGCCAATGTAGGACGCTAAATACTTTTGGGGAACTCTTTGCAAATAGACAGGTTGGTTCATCAGGTCCAGATAGCGCTTTTCGGCAGAATCTTTTTGGAGTGCAGTAAACCTGTTGAGTAAATGCAGAATAACATCTTCCCAAAATGCACGAATTATCCTTTCCATTTCAGGGTGCTTTTCATAGAGGCTTGTTAATGCTGATTTGTCCAGGGATAGAATTTCACCGTCCTCTATCACTTCCAGAAAATAGTCGGAAGGCGCTCCGCTTAAGAAGCTTGAAAGTTCTATCGCAGAATTGTTTTCAAAGGAAAACCATACAGTAATTTCAACATCATTAGCAATATAGTAGAGCCTTAGACACCCTTTCACCACAAAATGGATTTTTCTGCAAACCTGACCTGGTACCAATAAGAGTTCGTCTTTTTTCACGGTTTTTGGGGTAAAAAGACGGGTTAATGCTTCCATCCCCGCTTGGGAGAGTTTTCCATATTGCGTAAAAAAATGCTCCAATTCTGCTTTCATCCATCGTAGAATAATTTGCTTTCATCTTTAATTGATTACCTGTCAACGACTGGCTAAAAAGCCTGGCCATCCAGTAGGGCGTCTATGAATGCATAGCACTCGTTGCAAGCTGTTATTCAGTTGCTTCATCCAATACCCTATCCAGCACAATCCCAATTTCCATTGCGAAATTCAAGGGATCAACAGGCGTATTTTGTTCAATTACGTAGGTGTAAGTTCCTGTTTCTTCATATTTTTTATTAGGCTCTACTAAATGCTCACTATCCCAAATATCATATCCTGCTTCCCCAATGTAATCCCCGTTGTCTTCCCTCACTTTCAACTCGTACTCTTTTACTGTTTCTGTACCCCCGGGACTGGTTTCTGTTACTTTCACATTAGCTGTTTGGTATCGATATCCATTAGCATATCTAAATGATAAACTCAGGTTGTATGCAAAGCTATTATCTTCAATTGGCACCTTAAATTCTCTTACATCTTTTTTTAGCCATTCTATATCAGGTGATAATTCCTGATGTTCAGTGAAAATTCTGTTTTCTGGTTGACAAGCCATCAAACTGGTAATTATTGCCAAGGCCGCTATTCGTTTTTTCATCGATTTATAGGTTGGTTGCTGATTGATTTACTTTGAAGGTATCAATATCTCTGAATACTTAGGCCATCGTAGATTAGGAATCTAAGGGAAAGGAATGTGTTAACGCACGAATCACTTTGTTGAGGGACCCGGCCTTCCCGTTCTTTGCCAGTATTCGAGCAACATTTAGGAATAATACGAAACAATGAGTAACAGAGACTACCTTATTTGCACTAGTCATTTTTGGTAAAATAACCTTCATTTGACACGGCAGCATCACTTACATAGATACTTGCCGATTAAGAACCATGATAGTGAGGTGATAATGTGTTTGTTCATATTCAAAGGTAAGCTTTTCAGCACCCTTATTAAACCTGAGTTATCAGGAAGCACCCTTGCGACTAGGCTGCTGAATGCTGATTTTGCTCCTGGAGTGGGTTTAGGTCCAGGAAATCTGCGATTAATCTGAACTGTTTCCCCCAGTTTCATATTGTTCTTTTCCTGCGCACTTAGTTCTACTTTGTCAAGTTACCCGTTTCGCCCAAGAGGCTGCGAGCTAGCAA
>CAYGTH010000543.1:0-5169 GCA_964352745.1 uncultured Bacteroidia bacterium | reverse complement strand
ACGCCTAATCCGGATTTCTTGCGGTTTGAGGTCAAAACGCTGTATATCGCAGAGGCGACTGCTTATTCATTGATTTATAACCTCACCCAATTGGGGAAAGACGCACAGGAAGCAGATTCTTTGTTACAATCTCGCATACGTCCCTTTATGGCAGACTGTAAAAAGCTGGGGATTCCTGCCGAAGACTTTTTTGTCGATATGGTAACCCAGGTTCCTATTTTTGACCTGACAGTAGAAAAAAGAAAATTTAACCGTAAGACTTATCGCGAAATTCCGCTAGGGATAGAAGTGCAAAAGAACCTGCACATTACCTTTTCTGATGGCCTCCTTCTGGATCAGATCAACACCGCTGCTGCGAGGTATGATATTTTTGATCTGGTCAAAGTGGATTATTTAATTACAAAACCCCAGGCGATTTATCATGAATTGCGGAAACAAGCCATCGCCTATCACCAGGAGAATCTGGAACAATACAAAGTCCTGGGCATCGACCTGGATACGTTTCAAGTCTCTTTTGCGGACCAAACAGGGGTATATTATCCACTGAAGAGATACCAGGACTATACTGCAGTAGGAGCCGCAAGCCTGGAAAAAGTGCGGGACCAGGATGAGGTTGCCTCAATCCGAAAACCTCAAACCATGTACTATCAAAAACTCTCAGATGAAGCCTTTCACGTGGTGGTGGAACCCATTGTGAATAAGCCATTAGTTCAGTACACTTATCACCTCGTAGTTCAATACAGGCGCATCGAAAAGCCAAAGCCGGAACCCAAGCCGGAGCCTGAAGCAGAAGTAATCATCAAACGCGAAAAAGAGTTTTCGCTCGTAACGCCAGAAGGGAAAGTGGTTCCGCTCTTTGTGCGGGAAGAGGAAGACGAATAGGAGGTCGGCAGATCGAGGTCTGCCGATAACAGTTAACGTACGTTGTGCGCAGACCCCGATCTGCGCACACTCTATTTCAGCAGCGACCTGCCAATAGCAGTCTATATCCGTTGTGCGCAGACCCCGATCTGCGCACCCTTCATTTTTCATCTTTCCGATTTTTTTGTTGTTTACAATCACTCATTATTCTTCCTAAGTTGTTTGCAGACCCCGATCTGCAAATCCATCCTTACTCATTATGATTGGCGGTTACAAAATCCAAGACCCACATGGAATTCATTTCCTGACCTTTACGGTTGTAGAATGGGTCGATGCTTTTACGCGGCCGGTGTATAAAGACATGCTGATTGAAAACTTTGAATTCTACCACAAAAAAAGAGGATGGGTGATCTATGCATTTGTAATAATGAGCAATCATATCCATATGATTGTCAGTTCTCCCCAAGAGCCATTGAGTGATATCATTCGCGATTATAAAAGATGGACGAGTCGGAGAATGAAAGAAATGATTCAAGCAGAGCCAGAAAGCCGTAGAAAATGGATGCTGAAACTGTTTAAAGAAGTTGGAATTGCCAATCCGGTAAATGATCAATGGCAATTGTGGCAACAATACAATCATCCGGAAGTGATCTATTCCCTCCCATTTGGGATTCAGAAACTTACCTATATTCATCAAAATCCAGTGAAAGCCCGGATTGTAGTACGTCCGGAAGACTATGTCTATTCAAGTGCCGCGAACTATGCGGGAGAGCCGGGGATTATGAAAGTCCGATTACTAGACGAATGGTAAGAAAACCATTATCGGCAGATCGGGGTCTGCCGATAACCTATTAAACGTTGTGTGCAGACCCCGATCTGCGCACTTTCCAAATTCTCATTCAATCCCCCTCAATACTCAGGCAAAGAGCGCAGCTAATCATTCACCGGGGTTTCGATCAATAGAAGGATATACCTTGTGCATATCAATCATTAGATCAACAGGCAGATGGGACACACACTGCATAACTGAATGCCCATTTGCCCTAACCTTACCCTTATGAAAAGTTTACTATCGCACACACTTGGCCTCATGTTCCTCCTGATGTTCCTCCCTCAGGTATCTTTCTCCCAGGCATCTATCAATGTCAATCAAATGCCGGATGCCTTTTTTCAATCCTGGCAAGGCATAAACGGTATGTGGTACTATGACATTCGGCCCGAATTTTTTGGAGTTGACAACCGCCTGTGGACCTATGAAAACATCATCAAAACAGGCGACATGTACCGCGTAAAAGTTCAGGACGCATTCGGAGAAACCAAAGAATTTATATTTCGCGATATCAGCAAAAACAGCATGACTGCTATGGACAAGCACATGCACCACGCGATCGAATTGGGGCCCAAACCCTTTGATATCAGTTTCCAGAACTTAACTGCCTCAGACCTCCCCCCAGCGTTTTTGGGTACATGGTCATCTTCTTACGGCTGTGGCGAATCTATCGAGATCTCTTCACGCGGAATCAGCGTCAATGACGGAGAATGGGAACTGCATCAGATTATTCGTGAGGCAGGCAGATACCGCGTGTACCTCAAGAGTGGCTCCAACTACTGGCTCTGGCTGCCCAATGCGCCACATGAAAACCGACTCAATGGTATTTTTAATGACCGAATTCGCCTTGCCCTTCAATAGGCCATTGAATTCTCCCGAGATTACACCATACGCTCCTGCCTTTTTTGTCTGATTTGTACTATCTTTTGACGATACACATGAAAATCCTCCGCATCCATATCACTTATCTGTTGCTGATTCTACTCATGCCCACGATGGTATGGAGTCAGCGGGAGATCAGTATAGATGAGATGCCGGAGGCTTTTTTTGGCAATTGGAGAGACCGGAATGGAGGCAGTGTCTGGCGAATCGAAACCAAGCGGGAATATCTCGGAGCCAATAATTTTATATGGCGATATCGGCGGATCACAGAAGAGAATGGCGTGTACACCATAGATGCGGAATATTCCCCCCCTTCCATGGCTCCCTACGACCCTGAGACAGGTAGATCCAGGCAACGAGACCCCAATAGAGGCTCCGTACAGCGGTTTATCTTTTCCAATATCAAGGAGGGGTCTATGACGATTAATGATCGGTACTTGGGATATAAGTACCAGGCCGTTCTCAAGAAGCCGACTTATAATTTCAAGGTGATGCAACCTGAAGAGCTACCCGAAGACTATATGGGCACATGGGCTACTGCTGAAGGAGCCTATCCGGAAGAAATGGTTGTCAGTAGAAGTGGTGTCCGGGTAAATGGCGTTGAGTGGAAATATTTTGAGATCATGAAAGACGAGGGGTGGAACCGGGTAGTGCTCCAGCATAAAAATGATTTTCATATCTGGGTGCCGCACCTTGAGGGGAAAGAGAAACTGAGCAGTGTCTATTACCCCTACACCCGACTCCGCCGAAAAGCAGAAAAGGAATATAATCCTTCTGCAAATGTGATTAGCATCGATCAGGTACCCAAAGAAATATTTGGAAACTGGCAGGACGGAAGTGGCATCTGGCAGTATCAAATCAAGCGGAAATACTTTGGTGTGGACAACAAAGTCTGGATGTATCGCCGGATAACCGCCCGAAATGAAACCTATTCTTTTGAGGTGCGGGATGCATTTGGGACTGACAAGCAATACGCCTTTCGGGTGCTTTCCAATGGCCGCATTCTCGCCATAGATGCGTACCGGGGGAATGAATACAGCATGAAGCCCAAGTCTTTTGGCAATCGCTTCTACCCCCTAAAACCCTCCGAAATTCCAGCTGAGTATCTCGGGCAATGGGTAGCTCCTTTTGGCGAAGGAGAAAAGATAACTGTGAGTCGGAACCATGTCACAATCGATGGCAATATCTGGCAATACGATGAGATCCTGGTGTATGCAGATGAACACCGGTTCATGCTCACGAGAAACGGTCGCTACCAATTGTGGATTCCCCGTTTGATCGGAAAATCACGCATAACAGGGATTTTTGATAGCAATACACACCTGCGATTGCAAAGCCGGGAGGTTCCATCGCCTCCCCCGGTCGAGAATCCTCCATCTGGTTCTGATAACACAGATCCGGCAATCGATGACCGGCTTAGCTCAGGAGAAAACTTCATCAATGGAATCGACTCATTTCGGGGCGTAATCAGGTCTGGGGGGATATTTGAAGATGAGGATAGCCTGATGGCAGATACATTTGGTGTATCCGGGTTTTCGCCTCAAACACAGCTGATTTCCCTGCCCGATGCCATGTACAAAAACTGGAACAGCCGCAATGGAGAATGGGTATTCGATATCCAAAAAAGCCACCTGAGCCTCGAACAAAATGCCTGGGGGTATCAGGGCATTCGGCAAGACGGAGAGACCTATTTTCTCGACCTGCTTTTTCGCTCTATTGAAGGGGATGAAAATGTTTCCCAACAGATTTCCCTCCGGCTGATCTCTGATTTTTGGATGGAAGTCGTGCAGGCAGGAATTCGTTATGAAGTACTGGCCATGCCTTTTAACGATTCCTTTTATCTGATCCACGCCGATGACTTGCCGGGTTCCTTGTTGGGCGATTGGTACCATACAAGTGGCTCAGACAGCCTGGCCCTCCAAATCAGGCGAGACAGTTTGCAATGGCGAGGAGAGATGATGGCCTACGAACAGATTATTCGTAAAAAAAATGCCTATTTCGCGACCGTTAGGGAGGGGAATATGTATCGGATTTTTCAGATTGAACAAATGGAAGATGGTTTTTTACAGGTAGTCCTGGAAGACCAAACCAACCTGTTCAACCGGCAGCCCATCCTTCCTTCTATGGGTCGTATGCTCTTGATCGTACTGGCTGTATTACTATTGGGAGGAGGGCTTGTATGGTTGTTTTTCAGATGGAGAACGAAGAGTCTCCAGCGGAAAGAAATCGCCAAACGCCGCGAAATTGAGTTGGAACTCAAGGCCTTACGTTCCCAAATGAATCCTCATTTTTTGTTCAATTCATTGAATTCAATTCAAAATCTGATCAATAAGCAGGATCCGGATCAGGCAAATCATTATCTGTCGCGCTTTTCCAGTCTGATGCGCAAAGTGCTCAACAATACTGAATCGGCATTCATCACCCTGGAAGAAGAAATTGCGATTTTGAATTTGTATTGTGAACTCGAAGCCTTGCGCTTCCAATTTGAGTATCAAATCGATATAGATCCGGAGATTGATGTATATAACACCTGTATATTATAAACATCTCCGAGCCCACGAGACTAGGCATGATGTCGTATGAAGTCTTCTGATTGA
>CAYGTH010000542.1:0-5187 GCA_964352745.1 uncultured Bacteroidia bacterium | reverse complement strand
ACCCATATTCAGCCGCTACGCGGCTGGGCCTGCGGCCACCTGAAATAAGGCGCAGCCCTGTTTCCCAGTGGGAAACCATATTTGTAGCAATGATGCTCCCTCCATTTTTTGCTGTCGGGCGCTGATAGCGCAAGGGCTGGTTTTGTTTGAGAGAGTTTGAGAGTTCGATTGTTTGAATGTTTATTCCCAGCGCTCAAACCCCGAACACTCAAACGGTCAAACAGAACCGTTTCGCGAATGAAATTCGGGATTTAGGATACAATAGGATAGCAGCAAACCAACCTCTGCTCTTATTCTAAAATAAGGTAGCCCTCGCAGGTTATCGAAAATCTGCGAGGGCTAATGAGTCATATCGTTTCTAGTGTTTCGGGCAAGAACAGCGTTTCGGCATTTTTTTGAAGTGAAAGCTGAGGTACGCAGAACCTCTGATTCCGGATTCACTTTCGGGCAGGAGATAGAAAATGTCTTCAGTCGAAGTTTGGTGCTTATTACGCAGGTAATAAGCCTGCCCTTCGACAGAGAAAGAAATATATCGATTGAAGAACATCCGGAAGCCCGCGATTGCGGCACCGCCATAGTTCATATAGTCATATTCTCCTGAAAAAGGATCCTGCGCCACATCCCCACTCAGAATCCCCTGATCGGTGAGGGTTCCACGTCCCAACATCGCGTCAGCGCCAAAAAACAGAGTTGCTGCACCGATATTGTATTTGTATTCGTAGCCGAGTTGGAGTTCGTAGTCTTTCTTTTCTGCTGAATAGGACGTAAACCGATCAATTCCTTCCGGAATATCAAATTCCCCGGTGCGGTACGAGAGAGAAGATCTCAACGCATGTTCATACGTAATATGGTATTTATAGCGAATTCCATTTGCAAAGTTCAGGCTCGCTGCTGGTGAAGAGGCATAATAATCACTTAGCGAAGAAACCTGATCGATTGATCCGATTTGTAAGCCAACCTCGTGTACTTGTGGATAGAACTTCGGCTTTTGGGCCAAAACCGCAACACTGGAAAGACATAGAATCAGCAGACAGAAACGAGATACCGTGCGAAAATTCATAGGAATGGGGATATCAAATGGAATGTTAGGGAAATCAAGTATACTCAACAAACAACGGCCCGAAAGCCCGATTATTGGAGCTTATCAGGCCGATGAAAGCAATTTACGATAAATAGCCTCAATTTCCGCCAAGTGCCTCGCAATATCGCCTGATTTGCTGGAGGCCTTCATTTTCAGCATCCAACTCCAGTGCCCGGTCGAGGTAAGGTTTCGTTGCTTCGCAATCATTAGCCCCTTCTCCCTGAGGATCAAAGGCATGGAAAGCCAAAATTTGAAGGGCAGTATTCAGGGTCATTTTCTCCCCTTTCTCAAAATCTGCTTCCGCTTTTTCGCCGAGCAGACTCAGCACTTTCTCAGCAGCTGGAACTGCCAGCCAGTCCATGCTTGTAGTATCGACAGCCTCTAATTTCGATCCGATCCGCATCAGCCAGTTGTAGGTATTGACATGGTCTTCTTTTAGTTTCGAAGCGTCTGAAAACACCCCAAAAGCCTGGCTATATTCCTGAGAACGATACAGGGCAATCCCCAGGTTATAATAATTATTATGGTTCTTGTCTGGCTTGGCATTCAGGTATAATTCCCGATACCGGGCTTCCATCGGATAGTCTTTCTGGGCTTTATATTCCCGGGCCAGATTTCGATACAGCACTATCCGCTCCGGGTCTCGTTCGATTGCCTGCTGAAAGTAGTCCTGAGCCTTATCCATTTTTCCGGATTTCAGAAGCGCTTTTCCATATACTTCATAGTCTGAAGCAATGGTGTATTCGGGATTCATCCGGGAAAAATAGGTATCCAGCTTTTCGATTGCCAGATCCGGTTTGTCTGTTTTTTCATAGGAATAGGCCAGGAGTCGAAGCTTGACATTGGTAGTCGTATCAATTGACTCCAGTTCAGCAATCGTTTCATCAAAATTATCAGTCAGGAATAAAAACTCTGCCAGGCGATGACGCGCTGCCAGATCATTTCCCGTCAACTCCACATATTTCTGATAATCGCCCCGCGCTTTGTCGTATTGCTTAGCCCGGAAATAGAGCTCTCCCCGCTCCCGGAAAGAAGGCGCATATTCAGGGTCCAATTCGATGGCCTTAGTCAACATGCGCGCCCCTTCTTCGTAGGCTTTGGCCTCTATTTTCAATTTCCCGATTCGCATATAGCCGGGAATGTAATTGGCATCCAACTCAATGGCCTGCTCATATTGATTCAGGGCCAGAGAACCGATGTCCTTTGCCATATAATAATCTCCTAATGCGATGTAAGAGCGGGGGTTTTGGTTCTCTACTGCTTGTAATTGGTAGAGCAGTACTTCTGCTTCCTTGAATTTGCCCGCTTCCTGATAGGCAGAAGCCATTTCATAGTCCACCTCCTTATCCTCTTTCCCCCAGTATTCCATATCTTCCTGCACTTTTTTCAGCAGGGCAATGGCACCTGTTTTGTCTCCGGTGTGGCTCAGAACACGGCTCAGACCTACCCGGTTGAGGTAGAAATTATTTTTGATGTCGATCCCGGCTTCAAAGGTAGCCTGGGCACGATCATAGGCTTCTTCTTCAAAGTAAACCTTGCCTAGCCAATAGTGAAGCTCCGGCTCTTTAGGCTCTTCACTGATCATTACGGCAAGCCGAGCTTTAGCAGCTCCAAATGACTGCTGATCAATCAGTTCTTTGACTTTATCCAGCGGTTCTTGCTCCTGAGCTGAGAGGGTGAAGGCACTCAGTGCGGCGATGAAAATTAAAGCAAATTTATACATGATATTGTCTAAATCGGGTTTTCTACTGTTATCTCTTCTTAATAGTTTGTCTTAACGAGATATTACCGGACAAGTTTTGCCCGATATACAGAATGCCCGATTCTATCTACCAACCCCTGAATCGAGGGGGCTGAATCCCTTTCATTCGCAGATAAGAGATAGCGATCCCCCGGTGGTGGGTCATGTGGTCGCGCATCAGCAGAAATACAATTTTTCGGGAAGTAGGTCCTGCCCAAAAATCTTCTGCATTTTCTTTCCACTGTTCATCGGTAAGGGTCTCCAGGGATTCGGTTGCATAGGCAAATGCAGCTTTGAGCCGCGCGATTGTTTCTGCCTTGGTAAGCTGTGCTCCTTTTTCCGGATAGGTATAGGGATTCTCCCCTACCCGCACAAACCGGGAATTCAGGCCATACAAATTCCCGACTACATGGACCAGTTGCTGCCCAAAAGACATCACTTCCGGAACTGGCTTAAAGTCATAATGCTCCTCCGGCATGGCCTCCGCAACTTCAAGGGTATATGCTTTTGCACGTTCCCAGGTAGCGGAGAATTCAGCCCGAAATTCGCTGACAGAATCAGATTGTGCCAGGAGAAAGCCTGGGAGAAGAAAGATGCTCACGAGAAGAAGTTTCATAGGGATGGGGAGTTAATCTGCGGTTTTTATCAAATGTAATATCCTTCTACTCAAGTCACAACAGCCATGGAAGCATCTTTTTCAATTGATAAAAATCGTAAATGAAAACACCTCGCGATCACCAATTTGGACTTTTGGCATTTCAAGTAGCACAATGCCCCTTCTTTTTACTAAGCCACAAGAAACATGCGACATTTCTCCGACGCACGAGTTGGCAAAATATCGTATGATTCGAAATGGGCAAAGCCCTGTTTCCAGTTCATACCTCCCCATATTCAGCAGATAAGCGTGAGACTTCGACTTGAAAAGAAATATCAAACATTGACCCTAAAGACAAAGTCATGATAATGTAATGGGTATATTACAGGAGGGAGGTCTCCTTTTTTCAGGGTCAATCCAACTGGCAGAATAAGTAAGCAGATAAGAGAACTCAGAATTGAAGTAAAATGACTAACTACCCCATATTATTTATTATTCTGACTATTTGCTTTATTTCTCATGGATGTAAAGTTAAATCATATGTATTTCCACTTGAATTGGCAGGTTCGGATTTTACCGTCATTATTTCATCTAAGCAAAAACCACATCAAACCAACAGCAACAGTTTTAGGATTCATCCTGCCGATTGGATAATGGTACAGCAATCTTGTGAACTCAGCGATTTTGATGCAATCATTGTTAAAGGAGAATTTAGTTTTGGATTAGCAGAAGTATGGGGGAAACCATACATCACTCAAGATGGGTCTGTTTTTTTAAACGTATCTGATTTCGCTTGCCCTGAACCATTTTCAGACAGTGTATATCATGAGTCTTCCAGATTTTATCTCCAGATAAAAAACTGCGCTGAAAATCGAACCCCCAAAACAACAGGGTTAATATTCAACATCAGTAAACCAATACCCTTCTGTAAAGAAATTAATCATGACTTTCTTTAAAATCACAAGTATTGTCTTACTATGCAGCATAGGATTCCTATCGTGCAAGACAAACAGCCCCTCAAAAATAAAGGAGGAGCACGTTGTTGAGAAAAACGCCCTCCCGAATGCAGAGGCCAACGATTCTCTAGCTATATGGATTGCCAACCGTGATTCTATTAACTGGTTGATTTCTCAATCAAGTGCATTGAAAGCATTAAGAGATGCTGGGCTTCCAGGGTCAGTAAGCATAGAAATAGAGGTCAGTCGAGATAAAGGATATAATAGTCATACAATTATTCACTCTGTCCATCCTTTGGCAACAGCAGCAGTTGAAAAATTCATTCCCTATATGAGATATGAATTTAATCCATCTAAAGAAGACTCTACCGATCTTTTTTTGGTTAAATATAGATACAATTACACAACGTATTAGCTTCCAGCGTAAGGCCCTTCACAGTCATTTATTAATGATCGTACTGAATTCTACAGAAGATTTCATTTTTCCGCCCCCTCAAAAACACCAGCCATTCGCCGCTATGACCTGCTCAGCGATACGCCTTCTGGCTGCTTTCAGATTAACAGGTTCTACCTGAGTAAATCGACTCAGGCCGCTCAAAAGCAATCGGGCCGCATCTCCTTCTGCAAAGGCATAAATCGCTTCCTTACCGGCACGGCTGATTCCCTCGACCGATTCATGCATCAGGATATGGAGCATATCGACTTGGGATACGCAGGTTTCTTCTCCCTTCAGTTGGATCAATTTTTCGGTTTTGAGGAGGGTGGATTCAAAAATATACAGGTGCATGAGCATATCTGCAGCATTCATCAGAAT
>CAYGTH010000541.1:0-5196 GCA_964352745.1 uncultured Bacteroidia bacterium | reverse complement strand
CAGCGTGTGAATCTTTGTCAAGACAAGGCTTGCGGGCCTCCATTTGAAGGAGGGTAGCCCGCGCAGAGGGATGTCCTTTTCATTCCGCTTCTTTTTTCCTAGCTTTCTCCCAAGACACTATCAGCCCAATTTATATGTATTCCAGATTGCTACTTTCCGCCCTGCTCATTGCAGCAGCTTGCACCCCTTCCACCACACAAGATTCCACTCAGCCACAGCGGCCCAACATCATCCTGATCATGGGTGATGACATGGGCTACTCCGATATCGGCTGTTTTGGCGGTGAGATCAATACGCCCAACCTCGATCAACTGGCATCTGACGGATTGCGTTTCACTCAGTTTTATAACACCGCTCGTTGCTGTCCTACACGCGCCTCGCTCCTGACGGGCTTGTACCCGCAGCAAGCGGGCATCGGCCACATGGTAAATGACCGGGGGACGCCAGCTTTTCGGGGCGATTTGAGCCACAATGCCGTAACGATTGCCGAAGTCCTCAAAAGTGCGGGCTATGCGACCTACATGTCGGGCAAGTGGCATGTAACCCCTTATAAAGTCAAAGAGATTGATAATCCCGACAAAAGTAACTGGCCTCGGCAGCGGGGCTTTGATAAATTCTTTGGCATGATCTCCGGTGCAGGCAGTTTGTATGATCCGCGTTCGCTGGCTTTGAACAATGACTATGTCGCGCCGCGAGAAGGCTTTTACTGCACGACAGATTTTACGGACTATGCGGTACAATGCATTGAGAAACATCAGACGGAAGATCCCTTTTTTATGTATCTCTCCTACACGGCTGCGCACTGGCCGATGCAAGCCCCGGAGGAGGAGATTGCAAAATACAAGGGGAAATATGACGGGGGCTGGGACCAAATGCGCCAAAGTCGATTTGAACGGATGAAAGCCATGAACCTGGTGCCGCCCGCATGGGAGATGAGTCCGCGCGACTCTTTTGTTCAGGCCTGGTCAGCGGATATTCCCGACAGGGAATGGGAACTCGCCAATATGGAAGTCTATGCAGCCATGGTGGATTATATGGATCAGGAAATCGGACGGTTGGTAACTCACCTCCGGGAGCGGGATATGCTGGACAATACCCTCATTTTTTTTCTGCAGGATAATGGGGCTTGTGCTGAAGAATTGGAGTGGCTCAAATCGCCACCTGCGGAGGAAGATCTGATACCGATGAAACCCGGCCAATTGCAGACAGAAATGGTCCCAACCATCACCCGCGACGGCAAACCCGTCAAAGTACAGAAAGACGCCTGGCCCGGTCCGCCGGAAAGCTACACCGCCTACGGCCTCAACTGGGCAAATGCCAGCAATACGCCCTTTCGGGAGTACAAGCACTGGGTACATGAAGGGGGGATTTCTACGCCGCTGATCGTGCACTGGCCCGCACAGATCAAGCCGGACGGCGTATTTCGGCAAGAACCCGCCCACCTGATCGATATCATGGCGACCTGTGTGGAGGTAGCTGGTGCGACTTATCCTACGCACTACCAGGAACTGCCCATCACGCCTATGGCCGGAACCAGTCTGATGCCTGCATTTGAAAATAAGGCCCTGGGTCGGGAAGCGATCTATTGGGAGCACGAAGGCAATCGCGCTGTCAGGATGGGGAAGTGGAAACTTGTCTCCAAAGCCAGCAAACAAAGATCCTTTCTGTGGGATAAAGTCAATGAACTTGCCCTTGAAGACTGGGAGTTATTCGACATGGAACAAGACCGCACCGAGATGCATGATGTATCTACCGAAAACCCTGATCTGGTTCAGCAAATGGCCGAAATGTGGCTGGCCTGGGGCAAGGAGGCAGGGGCAGTGCCAAGGCCGGAGCGGTGAGGGGGAGGATTGGGGTTGAGGCATGAGGTCGCACTCCGGAACTAGCATTCTACGCGAAATCGGTATGTTGTTTTTTCGCGTTTCTAAGCAGCATTCACATTCACGAAGAATGATTGTCAGGCCATTCTATGGAGGCGGTTGATCAACTCCCACATTGTATTGAATGGCTACTACCCGAAATTTCCCATAGGTAAATGGTCCATCCGGATACTGCCAGATCGCCTCTCCATAAGTGGCCAGGTTGAAGCCTTCAAAACGCTTGTACTGGCTGACAGGGGTAGAAAACTGATAGGACTTCATGGTCCCGTCTACATGAGCAAATCGATCATCAGAAATAAAATCGACAAGCTGACCTTGCTCATTGATATACAAAATAGCAGCAATCGTGATGTCCCGATGGGTAAATGTCGCCTTAGCCGAATAGTTGTCAATAGCTTCCCACGTGATCTCCGGATTAATTAATGCAGCCGGGGCGAATAGGCACAGGTCATTAAAATAGGTTACGGTTTCGCTCTGATTCATCTCTTTTCCGCTCAGGTTGACAACTGGAAAAAGAGAAAGGAGCTTGATTAACATATTTGCCTGACCCTCTTTATAAGCATGATAACCAGAAGTCGGTACTCCATTTACCCGGGCTTTCATGAAAAATAATCGTTCGGGACGATCCATGAAATTGTACTGCTCAGAGGTAAAGGGGAACCAGTCTTTGCCTTTATCCCGCATTTCTCCGCGAAACACGATTTTCACATTATGTACTTTAGGGGTACCCACAACTCCGACATAGTTGAGATACTTTTGTATGGGGATCGGCAAGTGTTGAAGATCTCTTTCTTCCACTGTTTCAGGAGCTGTCTTCTCGATTCTTTGCAGTCCTGCTTCCACATCCTGTCGATAAGTGTTTTCAAATGCCAGGGCTCCATACCCGACAACAGCGACCAACAGAATAATGAGGTTAGCTACCGTTCCAAATTTGGCATCTTGCCAGGCCATCAGAATGAGAACTTGTGATAAGGTGACTGAAGCACACGCAGCCAGCAGCCAGTTATCCGGTTTTAGCATAAATAGGAGTGCTGTCGCAACAAACAGGACAGTTGCTATTCCCCACAAAACGCCAATCGGTGCCGTGATTTGCTGGGTGAGTTGAGGGATTTCTGCAAAATGAAATGCCTTAAGAAAACCCAATACATGGATACTCCCATGTACAAAAATCAAGAGGACAAATGCTATTCTCATCGCATTATGAATTTGTTATGTAACTGCTTAGCAGTCTGCTATAGCCGGATTCCGATCCGGCTAGGCAGGTGCCTTCGCTTTGGTGGATCGGAATCCGCCAATAGCCCTTGCAGGGTCAATTCTGCTTACTAATTACTAATTATCTCCCCTCCTGACTGGCGTTTTCTTTTTGGGTTGCGGAATCGTAAGCCGAGAAGGAGCTTCCTGCTTGCGGCTTTGGGGTGGGGAAACCCTTACAGGCGTTCTCTTTTTCACATTTTGCTCATGATATTCAGGCGCACGCCTATTGTTTTGGCTGTCGCGCTGACGAGGGGGGCTGATTACCTTGGGTTGAGCCGGTACCTGAGTCGGTCGATTATAGTCAGGGCGGGTTGTGGGTTGCCGCTGAACAGGTGTACGCTGCATACTGGGCCGGGTATAGGTCGGCACCTGACGAGTCGGCGTCCTCAGCTCTCTCGATCCAAAATTCTGTAATCTCCTGATCCGACCCTCATCTTGTTTCAGCCAGTCTCTGGAATAGGTATTGCGATTTTGGGTGGTCCAGGTTCTGATCCTGCTTGTGGCAGAAAAGGTTGAATTTCGGTGTCGTTCATAATGGACCAGATACCGGTTTGATAAGTGCGGATAATAATAGTGATGATAAGTCCGAGAGAAATACCAGTCCACAAAATACCAGGAAGGAAAATCAAAGAAGACCACCTGGCCGACCGGACCGTAGTAAAATCCCCAGTAATACCAATAGGGCCTTGGATACCAAAGGGGACGTGCATACCACGAAGGGTACCCCAACCAATAGGAATAGGGCATATACGTCAAATGGTATCTGTAGTAAAAATCATCTTCGGACAAGTAGGATCGATAGGTAGGCGGATCGTATCCGCTTTCTTCTGCAAAATCCTCAGCGGCTGATTCGAGCTCTTTTAATGCCTCCGGGTCATTTTCGAGATTTTCCTGCCAATCTGCCAACTCCTCAGCTCGCTTATTTGCAATTTCGGTCTGGAGAGAATCGGTCAAATGCCATACAAAGTCCGGATTTCGCTTGTAAATGGCTCCCATCACCACAGTGGATTGAAAATTATTCATCAGAATGTCCAGGACTTCCGGCATCGTCAATAACTGTTCGAGTTTAGCCCTGACAGCATTCGGATAGTCTTGAAGCATCACCTGAAACGTCTCATTCGCCGTTTCATTGAGCTGCTGAATTTCCCTAAGCTCCTGATACCGTTTTCGTCCCAGTTTAAGCGCATGTTCATGCACCTCCTCGGGATAATCCTCTGACAATGCCTTGATTTCTGCTACGGATTTTTTCCCACCCGAAACCAGGGCCGCGAGCAGATTGGGATACCGCGCCAACTCGTAAAAATGGACCTGGACGTCCTGATTATAAGGGGAGATAATCGTCTTAAATTTCTCCTGGGTTTTTCCCTGTATGCTTTCCATTCGCGCCAGTGCATCCGGATATCCGGCCGACTCCAGAATCACTCTTCTGGTTGCCTCCGGGTATAATGCAAGGGCTTCAACCGTACGTTGGTCTTCATTGAGTAAGTCCGTCAATATCGACTTGTCATCTTGTGCGATGACAGGCTGACAAATCAGTAATGACGCGATGAACACTATCCATAAATTCTTCATGATAATATGTGGTTACGCGATAAGTAATACCAGCAAATTGCTAGGTAATCACGACTGAGTTTTCCGCATCAAAAAAAGGACTGGGTACATACTGATCAGCGTTCGGATCATTTTCCCAATTCCGATCATCGAGCAGATACCGGAATTGGTATGTGTTACCCTTCTCCAGATATAAGGTCTTTTGATAGGTGCCATTTTTTAAGCGTTTCATCGGATCAGCAGCTCTGTCCCATCCATTAAAATCACCGACCAGATTTACCTGAGAAGCTCCCCCGGCCATTTCTTTGGGAAAGGTGAAGGTGAGCCTGCAAATGGGCTGGTTTTTCAAAAAGTACTTCTTGATACTCATGATAGTTGGATTAGGCTATATATGGGAAAATGGGAAGGTCATTATTCGCGGAACTGGCCGTTGAATCTGAAGACTACAACCCCGATTTCCTTAGACCATGTTTGGAACGCTAATTTCCTTAGAAAATACTGACTTCAGGAA
>CAYGTH010000540.1:0-5203 GCA_964352745.1 uncultured Bacteroidia bacterium | reverse complement strand
AGGTTCCTGAAGTCAGTATTTTCTAAGGAAATTAGCGTTCCAAACATGGTCTAAAAGATATACCTGGGTAGCTTTGCATAATACTGACAAGAAAAAAGTGCCAGAATGTTTGGACAACATCGGCAATAGCACCATGACCGGATTCCGGTCCGCCAATCCTATTCGCCAAAGCGAAGCCAATGATTAGCCGGATCGGAATCCGGCTATAGCAGGCTGCTAAGCAGTTACCAATTTTTCCAGATATGTCTGCAAGAAATACCTAGGTAGGTATAGATGAGATAAGCGTGGTTGCTTTAGCACATTGTTACGGCATTATTCCTGATACAAGGAAGCATACTGCCAGGCATTTCATAACAAAATTGTATTTCAAGACAGACTTTACAGGATCAAAATGCTGTAAATCAGGCTAATTAAATCCTGTTAATCTTGTAAATCCTGTCAAAAAAACAAGCAAGAAAATTTTTGTCCGGTAGTGTGAAAGGAAGTTGATTTTTTAGGTCAATTTTGTCAATCCGCGTCCCATGCGTGTTACAGCATCCTCCAGAATATCGGGCGCATAGGCATAAGATATCCGAACGTGACTTCGGGTCCCAAAGGCAGATCCCGGAACTAATGCAAGCCCTTCTTCATCAAGGAGATACAGACACAGTTCCTCAATGGTGTTGACTTTTTCACCAGCAGGAGTTGTTTTGCCTATGAAGTGTGCTAAATCAGGATAGAAATAAAATGCACCTTCCGGCATAATGACTTGTACCCCCTCAATGGCTTGTAGCGCCTTGAACATCATATTCCTGCGTCGGAGAAATTCATCGCGCATCTCAAGGGTAGGCGCAAGGGATTGGGTCAGGGCAGCAACCGCTCCTTTTTGGGCGAAAGCATTTGCGCCTGAGGTACATTGGCCTTGCAGCTTCTCGCAAAAGGAAATGATTTCTGTAGAAGCTGCGATGTATCCCAGCCGCCAACCGGTCATAGCAAAGCCCTTGGAAAACCCATTGACGGTAATCACCCGATCAAAGATACTCGCCCAGGTGCCGAGGCTTATATGTTCCTGGTCATAGGAAAGGTGTTCGTAGATTTCGTCTGAAATGATGTACACCTGCGGATGCTTTTCCAACACGACTACCAGCGCGCCTAATTCGTCCTTGCTATACATCGCACCCGAAGGATTGGAAGGAGAATTGAGGAAAATAAGCTTGGTTTTCGGCGTAATCGCTGCTTCGAGCTGTTCGGGATTGACCTTATACCCGGTATCAATGGAAGACTCCAGGACTACAGATTTGCCTTGTGCCAGGTGTACCATAGCGCTATAGGATACCCAGTAGGGAGCCAGTAAAATGGCTTCGTCGCCGGGATTCATCAATGCAAGTGTCACATTATATAAGGATTGTTTGGCACCGGTAGAGACGAGGATATTCGCTGTCTGATATGGCAAATGGTTTTCCTTCCTCAGCTTGGCTGCGATGGCTTCCCGCAATTCAGGGATGCCGGCAACGGGCGGATAATGTGTGATGCCATCGTCAAGGGCTTTTTTTGCCGCTGTACGAATGTGGCCGGGAGTGTCGGCGTCGGGCTCACCTAATGTGAGTCCTACAATATCACGGCCCTGGCCTTTGAGTTCGCGAACTTTTTTCGCGATTCCGATGGTAGCTGACTCTTCGAGAGAAGAGATCAGGGTTGAGAAATTCATCATATTCCTGCTAATTTCGGCGGGAAATTAACACAAATAACCTATATACAGTACTATTTTATGGGAAATAATCGGTGGGACTTACAGGACGTAAAATAAGGCCACTGAGAAGCAGATAGACACGACCATTTCCAGCAATCCGGCACCGAGGTTCTTGTCATTCGCAATTTCGGTATTGAGATCGGAATTCCGGAGGATGAATTTGTCGAAAATGAGCCGTACAGCAATCAGGTAAATAAATATAATCCCAATATCCAGGGCGAGGGTGGACAAGTCTTCTGCCCAGCCGGTAAAATGACCCGACACTGCCCGCATGATAATGATGCCTATGGAAATCAATCCCCCTGCAAAACCCAATCCGGCAGCTGTATTTTTTTGTTCGATTTGTTCCCGCAAGGAATAGGGAGTTAATCTACGATAGAGGATACCAAATAGAACCAGGCAGATTTGTCCAATCAGGTAAAAGGCAATCGCGGTTTCAGGGCCACCACCTTCTCCGTGAATTGAGCCGCCAATAACGAGTGCAGAAGCGATATAGGCTCCCGCCTCAATTACGCCTGTACCCACATTGTGCTCCCGAATCATCTCCTTGACCGGCGTGAATTTGTACAAAATCAGCCGATCATTGATGACCCGACTCAGGTTGAGTAACAAAATACCTGCCAGCGACCAGGCACTGGTGGATAAGAGGTCTTCCACAAGCCCGGTTATAGGGCCTGAGTGAGCCGCTACAAATATGATTGTGATTCCTGCAAAATAACCTGAAGCACTTACTGCTACGGCAACATTATCCCGTTCGGTCAATTCTTCATCCAGGTTAAAGGGCGAAAAAAGGCCCTTTATCCATTTTGAGAGGAAGAAAATGACGACATACAGCACGATAATGCTGGCAGCGTATAAAATCGGTTCAAATTGAAGGTCCATTTGTGGCGGTTTTGAGATCCCCTCTAAGTAAACAACAATATAGAAGAAACAAAAATTTCGGATGGGGAATGGAAATGTGAAAACTCCTTCGTCTGGTAATTATTAGCAGGAATTTACCCTCATGTCCTTGTTCTATCGTCCTTCTTCACCTTTATAGGAGTTAAACGACACCTAAACCGCGTATTGACATCACGTCGTTTTCCTACCCATTGCCCACCGTATCCCGGTGGGCAATTTTTTTACGCCCATCCCCATACTCTAACCTTTACCACAAAAAGGGAATGACGGCCTTTCGATCCTTGGGATATGCTTCAAAATTGCGGAGGTACCACTTGTGGTGATCCAGTGCACGCGGCACCAGATTGACAAAAGTCCACACGGCAAAGGAAAGAGCCGGAAGGGACCAGGTCATGCAGGCAAATCCGATCCATTCGAGGATTTCACCAAAATGATTAGGGCAGGAGACATAGCGAAACAAACCCCCGAAGGGAATTTTGTAATGTGTTTCTCCAGGTTTGCGGAGATGCAGGAGAATATTGTCGGATTGCCAGTTGATATATAATCCGGCGAGAAAGAGGATTGCACCTGCTGTAAAACGAGGGTCGCCGAGCCAGCTCCATTCATAATACGGCCCGAGACTACCCAGGTAATACCCGTTTACGTACCCATTGCCCACATTAAAGATCACAGCAAATAATACAATGAACAGGGGAATGTGTTTTCCTTTTGTATGCGTTCGCAAGGGAAAGATCAGGGTACGATTGATATAATGAACGAGCCACAACCCAAAGAATATCCAGGAAACCGGACCTTTGAGGCCATTTCCCATTAAAAATAACAGGGGGAAAGTCAGAAGCGCGGGCAATTCCATAAGTATCCAGCCCAGTCGGTTGTCAACGAGGGCCCCCCACTTTTTGGAAATATGACGCCCATAGGGAGCGGTGATTCGGAGGGTAATCGGAAAAATAATCAGGGCCAGTAACATCCAACCCAGTACGATATAATTGAAAGTTGTATCTAATGTCATGGTGTAGCAAAGGTCTCAGATTCAATCGCTAATTCAACATACCCCTCCGCGCAAAATCTTCATAAATATCTGATACCGAAGATGCTAAAGGCCGTATTTGGAACCCCAGCAGGCTTTCTGCCCGCTGAGTAGAAATGTGAGGGCTGCCGGTTCGCAAGGCTTCCAACGATTCAAAGGTAAATAAGGGATGACTATGGGTCAATTTTGAATAGACTTCAAAGAAAGGCACTCCCATTTTGGCCATCCAGATCGGGCTTGATACGGCCGGTGCTTTTTTGCCGGTAATGCCAGCGGCTAATTTCCCCAATTCAGGAATCCTGCAATAATGGCCTGCCAATAAATGACTGCAGCCTGTTTTTCCTTTGGAAATAGCAGCAACAGCCGCATCTACCACATCGCGAACATCCACAAAATTAAACCCTCCCTTTACAAGTGCGGGTAAACTCCGATGGTATAGCCGCAAAAAGAATTGTCCCATGAGGGATGGGAAGAGATCATTGGGTCCGATTACCCCGGTTGGATTCAGGATAATGACTTCGAGGGATTCTCCGGCTGCTTTAAGTACTGCCTGCTGGCCTGCGGCTTTTGAATAGTCATACGCAAATCCTTCTTTCCCCACCAGGGGACAGGATTCGTCAAGCACTTTATCAGTTTGTGTTTGTCTGAATGCGTGTACGGAACTCATGTGTACCAATCGACGGACGCCAGCTCTTACACATGCGGCTGCGAGCTTTTCGGGGCCTTTTACATTGGTCTGATGAACAAGGCCGTTTTGACCGCCAGTAACAGAGATGAGCGCTGCCAAATGAAACACGACTTCGGCACCCTTAACGAGCTGTTCAAGTGCCTTTTCGTCTAAGATATCTCCCTGTATCAGTTGGATATCCAGACCTGTAAGCGAAGTCGCTTCCTGGCGGTACAAGGCTGTAAGGCGATGTCCTTCTGTCAGTAGTCGCTTGCATAGATTTACCCCAATATGACCGGTTGCCCCTGTTATGACAATATTCATCCGGCAAGTATAAGAAAAGTTTGATTGTTTCCCCCCAACGCTCAAACCCTCGAACTTTCAAACCTTCAAACAAAACAAAAACCCGAATGTCATTCGATGAGCAGATTAGGGAAAGACAAAAAATAACTTCCCGATTCCAATCGGTCATCCCGGACAAATCTCGTTGCGCAGCTTCGGGATTTGATCCGGGATCTACTGCTCATAATTCGTAACCCTGTTCGTGTGAGTAGGAGATTCCGGGTTATTTTGGGAAGCTACGCAACCCAAAATCCCCGGAAAGACGCACTTGGCGTGTAGCGAAAAAATGGGTAGGTGAATATTTTTGGTCTTCTGACAATTTTAGCGGATATGCCCGCTGGTAAAAAAAAAGCAGGCGAATAAATTCGCCTATACGGGCTTGTAGCGGCGGATTTATCCGCCGACAAATAACATGGGAGCCAGCGCCCGTGATTATTGTCAGAGAACCATATTTTTAAGCCCCTTGTTCGAGAAAGTTTGAGTGTTTGATTGGGAGTTTGAATGTTCCCCAACGCTCAAACCCTCGAACTTTCAAACC
>CAYGTH010000539.1:0-5226 GCA_964352745.1 uncultured Bacteroidia bacterium | reverse complement strand
TCGGAGGGGTTCATACGCCCAATCACCGATGGGTCGTATCAATGGCACTGTCACGGTTAAACGCATTATTTCCAAATCCTGATTATGTCAGGCGAATCGACCGATGGTTATTGGAACAGATTGACATTGACCCCGACGGGCAATACACAGAGCGCAGTACGAATACCTATACGCCGCTGACCAACCGCTGCCTGATCACGATTGCGCGACTCCTTGACCGGCCGGAATTGATGGAACCGGTGCGAAAAAACCTTGACATGACGCTCTACTACGTCCATCCCAATGGAGAACTCGCGACCGAGGCTTCCGGCCGGCAGGATAAATATCAGGTAGGCACATTACAGCATTATTATTACCCTTACCGGTACATGGCCTTGCAGGATTCTCAGCCCCTTTTTGCTAGGATGACGACCTATATTGCTGATAAAGAAGGGCCGGGAAAGCTGATTCGTAATTTGGCCTATTTCCAGGAAGATGCTTATCTCCTGAAGACCCTCCCAGCTCCTGAATCCCTCCCGGATTCCTACGAAAAAGCGTTTCCGCACTCCGAACTCGTACGGATTCGTCGGGGGAATTGGGATGCCACCCTCCTTGCCAGCAACCCTACTTTATTTACCTTTCAGCGGGGAGAAGCAGTGCTACAAGGTCTTCGATTGGCAAGTTCCTTCTTTGGGGCCGGACAGGTCAGTGGGACTCGCATTGAACAAAAAGAGGGGGCCTATATCATGGAATGGGAACTGTCCAAACCTTATTACCAACCCTATCCTGAAACTGAAATTCCGGGTGATGGAAACTGGGAGCATATGCCCCGATCAAATCGAAAGCTGAGTGAAGTGCAACAGCTAAATGCTCAAATTGAGATTCGGGAAGTGGAGCGTGGTTTTGATATCCGAATTCGCCTAAACGGAACCGATTATGTGCCGGTAGCGATGGAAATCGGATTCCGTAAAGGAGGAAAACTGCAGGGCGTCAGCACGGTTCCCGGCATCGCGGATGCTTATCTCCTCGAATCGGAAACCGGCGTCTATACCTATGGCGAGGATCGGATTGAATTTGGGCCGGGACAAGCTCCTCATTCCGAGACACAATTGCGGGGTGCCTTGCCTAAACTGGATGCCATGAGTGTCTATGTTACGGGTTATACCCCCTTCGAATGGGAATTGAGAATTCGATAAGGCCCGGATTTTGCATAGTCCAGGTATGCCTGTAACACTCTCGTGGCTTCGCTTTGGCGAATCATGATTGGCGGACCAGAATCCACCAATAGCCCGTGTAGGGCTCATGAGCTACGTTTTTTGATAAAAAACCGAATGCTTCCTATTTAGGTAATAAACATTCGTTAGCTTTGATATATATGAATCCGAGTTCGCAATCTCTCCTCTCTTCGCTTGATGTCATGCAAGCTGATAATCGCCTGCTATTTCTCTGCACAGGTAATTATTATCGGAGCCGGACCGCTGAAGAGTTATTTAATCATTATGCCGCTATTCAGGGGCTGGATTGGGAATCAGATTCATTGGGGCTGAAAGCAGACATGGCCAGTAGTTCAAATGTAGGCCCGATGGCTATCGTAGCGATTTCTTTTTTGCAGGAATTATCGATTTCTATAGCAGGGCAAACCCGGTTTCCGGTTTCTGTCTCTTCGGCAGACTTTATGAATTATGACCGGGTGATTTGCCTCGATGAAACGGAACACCGCCCGATGATGGAAGCGCGCTTTCCCCTCTTTGCGGACGAGGTGGAATACTGGTCGTTTCCCGATATGCCATACAAACAGCCCACAGAAATCCTCCCCGGAATTCACGAGCGCATACAAGTATTGGTTTCCAGTTTGGTCTGAAAAGGCTTGCCTGGGATAGGAGATTCTCTACAAAAGCTATTCTGCTGGTCAAATGATTCGGGGATTTGTATTAAATTAAGCCCTACACAAAGATTACACACATGAACAACCTTGCCTCCCGTCGCACTTTTCTGAAAACTGCCGCTCTCGGAGCCGCAGGTCTGACCCTTCCTCATAGTTCCCTCTTAGCCGCTAAGCCGGGTGAACTGATGCAACTCGGCCTTGTTACCTACTTATGGGGCAAAGATTGGGATCTCCCGACCCTGATCGCCAATTGCGAAAAAGCCAAAGTCCTCGGGGTAGAATTGCGGACGATGCACGCCCATGGCGTAGAGCCTGAACTCAGCAACCCTCAACGAATGGAGGTCCGTAACCGGTTTGCAGATAGTCCGGTCGTCTGTCTGGGATATGGTTCCAATGAGCAATTTGACAGTCCTGATCCCAAAAAAGTGGAACAGGCTATTCTCAATACCAAAAAATACCTGCAACTCAGCCACGACATTGGCGGTAGCGGGGTGAAGGTCAAACCCAACCGATTTCACGAAGGCGTAGATCATGACAAAACGTTGGAACAGATCGGAAAAGCCCTGATTCAGGTGGGTAGAATTGCAGATGGCCTGGGCCAGGAAATTCGCCTCGAAGTACACGGAAAAGGCACACAGGAATTGGTCAACATCAAAAAGATCATGGACGTAGCCGACCATCCGAGTGTAGGGGTTTGCTGGAATTGTAATGATCAGGACCTCAATGGAAAAGGCCTGGAGCACAACTTTAACCTGGTCAAAAATCAATTTGGCAAGACAGTTCATGTCCGTGAACTGAATGTCGGCGAATATCCCTATCAGGAATTGATGAATCTATTTGTCAAAATGGATTACAACGGATGGATTTTACTGGAATGCCGGACTGATCCCGCAGATAAAGTTGCCGCTATGATTGAGCAGCGAAAAATTCTCAAGAAAATGATCAAAGTGGGGCAGAAAAACGCGAAGAAATAAGATTGAAGCATTCGCTTCCTGCGTCTATAGGCCGAAATTATAGCCAGTTTGTATATCGCTTGCTCTCCCTGATTCTCACGCCGGTCTGAATCAGGAGTGGTCATTTTATCATGATCTTTAGCAAAAAAACCATAAGTATGGAACCCAAATAAGCCATATTTTCGCAACAGATCCTCCTGCTTGAGTTGCAGGATAGGAATAGCCATATCACTCAACATTATCTGCATGAACCGATTGTACCGCCTGATTCTTCCGATTTTGTTCCTGCTCCCGGTGCTCCAGGCTTGTCGGGAGGCGCCCACCGCCATTGAAAATACGACTCCGCTTGTCTCGCCATTGAAAGCCTATGTGTCACAGATTGATCCGGCTTTTGAATATGCGATGGTTGATACGCTGCCGGGAGAGGGATATACGATGTACGTAATCCGAATGGTTTCACAGCGGTGGTTGACAGAAGCGGAAGTCAAAGACCCGGTTTGGTGGCACTGGCTGACAGTCGTTGTTCCCGATAATGCTGACCCCAAAACAGGGCTCCTATTCATCGGTGGAGGCAACCGGAATCGTGAGCAGCCAAAGGAACCCAATGAACTGACCCTTCAGGCAGCATTGGCTTCTCAATCCGTTGTGGCAGAACTGCACAATGTCCCCAACCAGGAAGTAGAATTTGTGGGAGATACGTACGGCCCACGGGTAGAAGATGAACTCATCGCCTATGGCTGGCGGAAGTTTTTGGAAGGCGGTGCAAAAGACGAAGACATTCCCTGGCTGGCGCGTATGCCAATGACTACTGCCGCCGTTCGGGCTCTGGATGTCTTGCAGGCATTTAGTAAGGAAACCCTGAAAAACAGACTGGAGCGCTTTGTTGTAGCAGGCGGCTCCAAGCGGGGATGGACGACCTGGACAACGGGTGCTGTAGATGATCGCGTAGTGGCCATTGCTCCAATTGTTATTGATGTGCTGAATGTAGAACCTTCTTTTGAACATCACTGGCGCGCCTATGGCAGATGGGCACCTGCCGTGGGCAATTATGAATATGAAGGCATCATGGAATGGCAGGGTTCTAAAGAATATGCCCGGCTGCTGAGCCTCACCGATCCTTACGCCTTTAAAGATCAACTCGCCAAGCCTAAACTCCTGCTCAATGCTACGGGCGACCAGTTTTTCCTACCCGACTCCTGGCAATTTTACTGGGACAGCCTCCCGGGCGAAAAGCACCTGCGTTATGTCCCGAATTCCGAGCATTCGATGCGAGAAACCGATGCCCTGGAAAGCCTTATTTCCTTTCATCAGATGATCGTAGCCGATCAGGAACGTCCGGATTTTGACTGGAAAGTAGAAAACGGAGAAATCATTATCAAAACCGATCCGGGTTTCCCGCCCGAATCCATTACCCTCTGGCAAGCCAATAACCCCAAGGCCCGCAATTTCCAGGTGGATTCTATTGGCAGGGCCTATCAAGCCTCACCGGTTTTGCTGAGAGAAGATGGCCAATACAAAATCCGGGTGAACTCTCCCGAAGCCGGCTGGACGGCTTTCTATGCCGAACTCACTTTTCCCGGGATGGCCAGCATTCCCCTCAAAATGACTACGGGAGTCGTGGTTACGCCAGATACCTATCCTTTTGAGCCGTTTGTGAGTGAGGATCCAAAAGGAACGCCGGAGTAGGGGATGGCGGTTCCTCTTTTTGGCTGTGTGAACTCAGCCCCGGGGGGTCGGGTAAAAAGTCGGCTTTGGGCCTTGTTCCGATGTTTCGTATGAAATTTGTATCCGCTCAAAAAGTTGAGGATTACTGCAAAAATGAGATAAGTCTCGCTCGGGATGCCCCAGGCTGTTTTTCTTCCATATCTCCTTCCTACTTTTTTAGAAAAAGTAGGGCAAAAAGCGCAGAAGCCAATACCAGCCCTGCAAGCCGCCCCGGCTCCCTATGGCTTCTGCATCGCCAACCCGCCAGGGTGAGAACCCTGGGATCAAATGGTTGTTGGCAGACCCCGATCTGTCAACTTGATCTACTCTAATCGGAGATTTACCAGGCCTCGTCCCCCACGCGTAGAGAAGTGCGTTGGGCCGTGGGGGACAGCAAGCGCAGCGCGCAGGGGGAAAACAGGGTCAGCAGATCGGGGTCTGCGGACAACGTTTTAAATCGAAGGTCACATCAAAAAGCCACCACCACTTGATATGGGGCAGATTGCGGGAGGCCTTAGCATGTGAAGTGGGGTTGGGAATGAGAAATTCTGCAAGTTTTCCCTTCAGTTTGACTTTCACCATTCCCTGGTGCTCAAGAATACCGTGGATGTCCACAAGCCAAACCCATGATTCATTATCACGTCTCGCTTATATGAGGCGATATTTGGTATTTATGTTAAGGCCGAAGGCCCAGCCGCTTAGGGG
>CAYGTH010000538.1:0-5234 GCA_964352745.1 uncultured Bacteroidia bacterium | reverse complement strand
GTACTAAATAACAATATGGAAGCACTTTCACTCTTCTTAAGTTGTGGTAAATATTTCTGAACAGATTTTACAGCACCCAAAACATTTATTTCGAAATCTGCTCTAAAATCATCCAAACTCAATCTAGAAATCGGTTTCAGATTGATACTTCCCGGGCAATATACAAGCCCATGCAAGGTATCGGGAAACATGGCACTGCTGATTTCAGTGGTTGTAATATCCGCCTCGATATGCTCAACCCCCGAAAGTGAAGTCAAAGACTCCCCCGTTCTGGAAAGAACCGTAACCTGATGCCCCGCCTCAGCGAGTTGACGGGTGAGTGCCAGGCCGATTCCAGAGCTGCCGCCTATTACTAAATAATGCTGCTGTACCATAAATGATGATTCGCCTAAAATTGATGGATAAATAAAACAAAACCGCTTTAGAAGTAGCGTATTTCCAACCACCAGCTCCAGAAAAGGTTTGCCTAATATGGATTTTTGAATTATCTGATTGAGAAAATGCGATAAATCGAAATACGCAATTGTTCCCAATGCCTAATTTTCCCTATACTTGTGGCAAATAAACACTACCAAAGCCTTGCTATCCTACTACTCTCTAATTTCTTACTATGAACGAATTTGTTACCCTCGACTGGGTTGTGATTGGCCTATATTTCGCAGTGCTGGCAGGTCTGGCATTCTGGGTGATTGGCAAAAAGCAAAACAGTACCGAAGACTATTTTCTTGCCGGCCGGAATGTGGGTTGGTTTGTAGTAGGGGCTTCTATTTTCGCCTCTAATATTGGTTCAGAACACGTAGTGGGCCTTGCGGGAAGCGGTGCTTCCGATAAATTTCCGCTATTGATTTATGAGCTCCATGCCTGGATTGTATTAATGCTAGGCTGGGTATTTCTGCCATTTTACGCACGAGCAGGTGTGTTTACCATGCCTGAATTTTTGGAAAAAAGATTCAGCCCGGGAGCTCGTTGGTTTCTTTCTGTATTCTCATTACTCGCCTATATCCTTACCAAGGTTTCAGTAACCGTTTATGCAGGGGGGATTGTGATTTCCACCTTATTGGGAATAGAATTCTGGACAGGCGCACTGGTTACAGTAGTGCTTACAGGCCTTTACACAGTTTTGGGAGGCATGCGCGCTGTAGTGTATACGGAAGCCTTGCAATCCGTTATTCTGGTAGTCGGAGCGGCTACCCTGACGTTCTTTGGCTTGCAGGCTGTCGGAGGCTGGAGTAGCATGGTAGAGACAGTAGGCCCGGAATACATGAATATGTGGCGTCCTCCTTCCGATCCCGATTTTCCCTGGCCCAGCTTGGTCATAACCAGTACAATTGTGGGAATCTGGTATTGGTGTACGGATCAATACATCGTCCAGCGAGCTCTCACTGCCAAAAATATCCAGGAAGGAAGACGCGGAACTATCTGGGGCGGATTTCTTAAGTTAACGCCTGTTTTTTTATTCCTGATTCCTGGTGTGATTGCCCTGGCCTTGAAGCAAAGAGGAGAACTGGAATGGGATTCTCCAGACCAGGCATTCCCGGCTTTGATGATGAGTGTATTGCCCGGCGGACTACGCGGCTTGGTCGCAGCAGGATTACTTGCAGCTTTGATGAGCTCTCTTGCTTCTGTGTTTAATTCCTGTTCGACCTTATTCACAGTGGATATTTACGACAAACTGTATCCCGGCAAATCTCAGCAAAAACTGATTAACGTAGGGCGTGTCGCAACTGTGATCGTCGTGATACTGGGGATCGCCTGGATTCCGGTGATGCAAAACATCTCTGGCGTTTTGTATGAATACCTGCAATCGGTCCAGTCTTATATTGCCCCTCCGATTACTGCCGTATTTCTGTTGGGGATATTCTTCAAACGAATCAACTCAAGAGGAGCCATGGCAACCCTCGTTTCGGGGCTCGTAATCGCTGTGATTCGCCTTGTGCTGGAATTATCCAAGGATTCACTGACGGAAGGAACTTTTCTGCATACGCTCGGAAGCATGAATTTTCTCTCCTTTGCTGCCTGGTTCTTCCTGATCTGTGTATTGATCGCAGTAGGCGTAAGTTTTGCGACTCCTGCTGATCCTGATTACAAAACTGAAGGTCTTACTATGCAGACCATGAGCGAAGAGCAGATTGCTGAAAATCGTGCGAGTTACAACGTTTGGGACATTGCTGCTTCTTTGTTGGTTGTAGCAGTAGTCGCTTATGTGATGTTCGCCTTTTCATAAAGAAATATATCCGCTCAAAAAGTTGAGGGTTGCTACAAATTCAAAGAAGGTCACTTTCGGGGAAACTGTTCTTGTATGAAGGCCTCTTGCCACTTTTTTAATAAAGTGGCGCAAAAATCGCAGAAGCCAATGCAACGCACAAGCCTCCCCCCTTTTCCCGATGGCTTCTGCATCGCCGACCCGCCTGGGTGGGAAAGAAGAAAGAAGAAGGAAGAAGGAAGAAAGAAGAATTTTTCAATCGAAGATCACATCCAAGCGGGCAGGCCCAGCAGCCTCGTGGTCGGGGAGGATAGCAGGGCTGCCTTAGGCTGCGAGGGTGCTTTTGGTACTTTTGGCACCTTCCAAAAGTACATGAGAATAGAAAAAACTCAGATAACCTAATCAAAGATCACGCAATCATGATCCCCATTCCCAAACATATACAAGCCCTCGTTTTTGACCTTGACGGCACCCTCGCTGATACGATGCCGATTCACATCAAAGCCTGGCAGGCTGCAGGTGAACAATATGGAGTCCGGATTACTGAAGAGATGATTAATCGCACGGCGGGGCGACCTACTATTGCGGTGGTAGATATTCTGAATGAGGAAAATGGATGGGAACTGGTGCCGCTTGAAATCAAGCAGGCGAAGGATGTTGCCTACGAAGTAATCAAGCTGGAATTTGGCGTATCACCGATCAGACCTGTTTTTGAATTAGCAAAAGCCAATCTGGGCAAGCTGCCGATGGCAATAGGCACGGGGAGCACCCGTCCACGTACCGAAGACACCTTAGCCGCTCTGGGCATCCGGGATTGGTTCGGTGCGATTGTTACGGCCGATGATGTAGCGAATTTCAAGCCTGCGCCCGACACGTACCTGCAATGTGCGGAAGGACTGGGCATTGCTCCTGCAAACTGCATTGTATTTGAGGATGCCATTTTTGGAATTCAGGCAGCCCAGCGTGCAGGAATGGAATGGGTGGATGTGCGGGATTATCTATAATGCGAATCGCCTTTGGGCGAAAATTATTTCCAGATCGTCAGCCTGAGTCCCGATCGAATCGGGAAAGGCCTAGCGATCATTTCAGGTGGCAATTTTTGCCTAATTGGATTGATTTTGTTGTGCTTCGTACCTCGACTCCGCTCGGCATGACGCGCTCAGCATGACAAAATAGACTATTTTTTCAACTAGCGATTCGCATATAATACTTTTTGTACTGTTTGAACTAACAGCACCAAAGAGGATTATACAAAATTGAAAGTAAGGGTTTCTCGATATAAGGAAGGTGGGGTCGTCTGCAAAAAAGGTTGTATCACAATACGAATTCTCGCTCGAAAAGATTCGATTCATGCGAAAATGCCTTTGCTGCTACAAAGTCTTGAGGTATTCTATCAATGCCCGACGATCAGGCCCGGAAAGACTATCTCCAAAGGTGTGGCCTTCGTTTCCATACCCGGTTAGCTGTGTATCATAGGTATATCTCCCTTTTCCGCTGGATCGGGTTTTATAAGGCCAGCCCATAACTGCTAAGTCATAAGTATCTTGTTCATAATCCCGCTCCCAGTAATCGGGGCGTAGCCGGCTATCCAACAAGGCTTCCAACGTGGGTATTGAGCCATTATGCAAGAAAGGAGCTGTTACCCAAATCCCATCCAGGGGCGGAGCAATATAAGCGGTTGAGGGTTTGCTCTCTGCACGAGGTTCCGTCTGACTAAACCAACTGGCATTGTACCAGGTATTCACGGGGGATTCCATTGCATATAAGGCGTAGGCGGGGTCAGTTCCAATTTCGTCCAGCGTTACAAGTTTATTGGGGTAGGTTTCGGATTCTCCATAGGTTCCGTGGCATTTTTTGCAATTCCCTTCAAATACAGTTTGCCCCTTGAACGCCAGGGCTTGATCGATCTTGCCAGGATAGGAGGGCGGTTCAAGCTGATTCAACCAGGCAACCACATCCCCAAATGACTGCTGAATGCCCCGTGCTGAAGTGCTATCATGAATGCCCAGCAAGCAAGCTTGCATGAGTAGCTTGGTGAAATCCCCCCGGCCCATTCCATTGTAATAGAGGGCATCTTTCTTTGCAACATTCCATAGGGGAGGTACGTCTGTACCAATCGTTGCCTTGCTGAGTTTGAAATTCGGTTCCTCCCGATAACTCAGGTCTTCAGGGTTTCGATACATGATACTGGCTTCCTCCACCCGAAAAGCGGGATTGATCCCGGGATTGTCCATTTTTACGGCCTTGGTAACGGCTACCAGCCATTCTGCCTGTTCCGCATAATTTGCCCACTCGGGCGATTTCTTGCCGTATTTCCGCTTCACCATCCAGTTCAGTATCCCTATTTTTCCTCTGGCACTTTTAGTATAATCGGAAAAACTATTCCCCAACCCAAGTATCATTTCCCCATTGATGGGAGACGCATGGCAAGTAAAGCAATTGCCACTGATTACTTCCATGTCTGCACGATTGCGGAAAACAGTATTTCTGAATTCAACGGAATCATTTAAGCCTTTCCGGAATAAAACGGTATCAGGGGATTTTTTGACTAATTTGTTATAGACTTCAAACGGAATTCCATTGCCGACATACCCACCATTCGCCAGGTAGTCAAAGCCTTTGTCCGGATTTCCGCTGATTGCTTTTTGAGGAGAAATTCGATAAGCAAAATACGCCCCTTCCTCAACTGTGCTCATGGGTAACCTGGATTTGCAGGCACTCATGATACAAATGAGTAGGATAATTCGAATTGCCCAGATTTTTTTTGCGTTGATGCTCATAAAACAGGTACCCAGTCGATTAGTGTATGTGTACTACAACCTTAGGTAAATATAAATGTTTATCAGCAGGCCCCCAATCTTCATTGAATGACTACGACAAGTCCCTGGATGAATAAACGTGAATTCCCCGAAAAAGCTGCTGGGCCAGATCGGGATTTACTTCGGCTTGGTTCTGATCTTTAATATTGACAGGCCACTAAGTTCGACTTTCGCCAATTCAATTGTTCAACCCTACCGAGGATGTCCATCAG
>CAYGTH010000537.1:0-5269 GCA_964352745.1 uncultured Bacteroidia bacterium | reverse complement strand
CAATACAAGCTGTTTTGTATGGCTACGGGGCGTCAAATGCCCGAACCCACTGCTACCCATTGGATCGCTACTCACCCGATTGTAGCGATTAGCTGGCATTCAGCCAACGCTTACTGCGAATGGCTAACGGAAAAAACAGGGATCATGCACCGACTACCTACAGAAGCAGAATGGGAGTTTGCAGCGCGAGGAGGAATACAGGAAGATACCTATGTGTTTGCTGGTGGAGATAGCTTGTCTGCCGTTGCCTGGCACAATGAGAACACCAACTATACCAAGCCGATAGGAACCCGAATTCCTAATGCAATTGGGCTCCATGATATGAGTGGCAATGTGCAGGAGTGGTGTGCCGACTGGTTTGGTCCCTATCCGGAAGATGGGGATTTCCTGGAGAACCCATCCGGTCCCGAAAATCCGATGGCAGACAAAAGCGGGCGGGTTGCCCGGGGTGGAAGCTGGGAATCTCCTCCTTTGTTACATCGGGTTACGTTTCGGCAGGGATATGATCCCAATGAAGATGAATTGGTAGTAGTGGGCTTCAGATGCTGGCGAGAGTGGGTAGAATAATACGCTTGGCAAGGGAGGAGTTAGATTGAAAATACCAAACAGCCGGATAATCCCTGGAGGGTCATCCGGCTGTTTCAGGTAAGACACTATGCGATCCGCTTATTTGTCTATGGCACCAATCCCGTAATTCATCAAACCACCCGTCTCTGTATCAATGGTGAAATGCATCATGAAGTCATTGCTGATCAGCATAAACAATCGTTCGCTGAAATCCCCAAAATCGTCTTCCTCATATCCATCCGTATAATAAAGATTTTGAATTGAACTTTGGTGAACGGGAACGTCTTCCTGGGTTTCCATATCCTCTTCATCCCCTTCCTGATCCGGGAAAAAATGGATGTTCATGGACTCCGTTTCTGGTGTGATTTCAAATACGCCGGCTCCTCCTCCAAAATCTACGTCTGACTGGATATACAAATAATCCCCACCAGGGCCATCCGTATCTACATTGTTGCCTTCGAGGTCCGCGATTTTTACGAATTGAAGCATGCCCTGATCTGGAATATCAATTGTCATCATTGCAGAATTATTATCAGCGAAGCCAGACGCCGCAAAATATTCACTGCTTTCCTCTATCTCGCTGTCACTTTCAGCATCCATTACATCCTCCATACTCACAAATTGAACGTTGAAGGATTCGTCTGCCATGGGATCCACAGTATAGGAACCGAACAGGATATCCTCTACATCCTCATTGAGGTAAACATCGCCACCATCAATAGATTCAACGAGTAATTCTATTTCCTCTTCCCAATCTAATTCGTCTGGAGTAACAGACTGGGTATCATATAAATTCATCAATATGGCTCCGGTTTGCTCCCCATAGGATTCTTCCTCCGGGCGCATAAAGATGGCCAGTCCCCATATCATGCCATCTTCTCCTTCAAATTCTCCTGTGGGCATATCAAGCAAGAGTCCCATATAGATTCCATCAAATTGATTAAAATTGGCATTGTTGTTCACTTTGGTATTGACACCAGAGAATAAGCCTGTCCGCTGGCCTTCTGCCTGATGGAAGGGAAAATTGGTAGCGACAAATTTGTCTTTCAATTCTACGCTGTAATGATGCTGCCCGTCATCTGTTTCATGATGATAGAGGTCTGATCCAAATAGGTCCCTGTCGTCTTTCATTTTCTCAAAATCACCGCTATATACGGGCCAATCGGGGTGAGAAAGATTTGCTACATAGTATTCATATTCCTCGTGATCAAATACAAAATGAAGGAAAGAGGCACCCAGGCCTCCGCCAGAGACAGAAACAGATTGATTTTTCCGCGCGACACTCACAATTGCACCTGCGGTTGAGGCATTCAGCGTTTTATTAACCGCTGTTTTAGGTGTTAGCTGAAAATTACCATCTTCCAAATCTGCTATCTTGGGCATTTGGGTTTGATAACCATTTCGCTGGATCATGAGCCGGGCGGCTCCTTCATTCACCGATAGGGTATAGGCGCCGTTTTCATCGGTTAGGGCTGTATTGCCTTTGCCGCCTTTTTGCAGGACCTGGATTTTGGCTTTTGGCACGGGGCTTTGACTACTTGCATCCAGGACCTTGCCAAGAAGCTGTTGTTGCGCAAATGTGCCGTGTTGACAAAGTAGCATGCAGATGCCAAATAGGACTATTTTAAGGCGTTTCATGGGTATTTTGATTAAGGTAACTACTAAGGAGCATCTTGGTAAGATAGGGATTTATCGTAATCCGTGGTTGAATTGGGACTAAAAATATTCGTATGGGGGTGTCAGAGGCGCACTGGCGCTGCTTCAGCAGGGTCAGACTGGATAGTCTACATTGGATTAGCCGAATTCAACTATTGACCTAGTCCTAATTTATTCATTTCGACCCAGAAAAGCCCTGAATAGGTGGCGACATACACCTTATCCTGAAATTCTGCTATTGAAGTGATCACCTTATCCTGTAAGCCCTCATTTATTAGGGGTTGCAACGTTGTATTTTCCTGATCCGACCAATTAATTTTCCCCAAAATACCACTCCCATAAAAACAAATTTCCCCCTGGATTTCTGTAAATGACACCTGACTCACAATCGCATCACTAAATTGGTGTTTCTCTACCCAATTCACACCACTGATTGGTGCTTCATAAATCGACCGTTGAGATGTCGCATATAATTTATCTTCATAAAGAAACATGTCATTAAATGCCCTTTCCACTATTTTTTCGTACTTCCCATCCCGGCTTATTCGATAAGTTCGATCCCCAATACCTGGTTGGCTTCTATCATAGAACGATACCCAATAAGCTCCATTCAGAAACTCGATATTGACCATTTCCATCAGGATAGATTCTTCTTCGATCATGATCCGGGAAATAGACCCTATATTCAATTCAAAATCGCCTCCAATAAACTGAGTTGTATCTAAAGCCAGTAGATAAAACAAGGGATGCATATCTTTTCCCCGGGCAGGTATTAAAAATGTAAAGCCGCCATCGTACCCAATCGTATTTACTCTCCCTCTAAAACTTTCATTGTATAAGATCGCATCAAATAGGCTGTCTTCCGAAAAATCGTATACTATACTGGTTGGATTGGGTTCACAGCACCACTGACTGACTGAGATGAGTGGACTATGCTTTTCGCCATGAAATTTAATTAGATTGGATGCAGGGAACTTATATTGACTACCTTGAGGAAAACTAACACAATGCCTAACCTCATTTTGAGGGCTAATTACTGAACAGGAGTTTTCCCCGTAAACCTTTAATTCATTTTCTCCCGGTATCAAATTATAGCCTCTTTGCACGAAAGAAATGAATTCAGGAAGTAGCTTCCATTCGATTATTTCAGGTTCAAGAGCGGAACCATCCGGTTCTTGATTACATCCGGATATTATTCCTACACAACAAAACAGGAGGAGGATAAATATTTGTACGATTTTCATGGGTTTAATTATATTTTTCGGCTAAACCAATATCCCAAAAATCCGCCGGAATGCAAAGGGAAGCGGACAATTTACGGACACCAGACTGTAAACTTCTGTAAAGCGCCCGGCAGCAAATAAGGAGGAGGAATTCGTGCTACAAATATGGTTCCCCGCTGGAAAACAGGGCTTCGCCCCGATCGGATATGGCCGAAGGCCCAGCCGCTTAGCGGCTGAATATGGGTAGAACCGATCCCTCCCCCCATTTGGGGATCGAGCGTCATTGACGCCCAATAGCGTGTGGGATTGAGATTGAATTTGCAATTGAATTTGAATTCGGGAATTTGAGATGCAAGCCTCCTCAACAAATCCCGAATTACATTCGCGGCGTGGTTCTGTTTGACCGTTTGAATGTTCGGGGTTTGAGGGTTGGGATAAACGTTCAAACAATCGAACGCTCAAACTTTCTCAAACAAACCCATCTCATGCGCTGAATTTAGCGTTCCAAACCTGAACTCACCTCCCATCCAACTTCATCTTCTCATAGGCAATAATTCCACTGAGGCAGGCACCGGGAATGCCCTGTCCGGGGTAAGTACTGTCGCCGCACAGATAGGCCCCTTTATGATCGAGTCGTGCATCCAGCATTTGCCAGGGCTTGATGGCCATGTATTGAGGGTATCCCCCCACAAATCCCCAGGCTCGGCCGGTCCACTTTTCCCAGGCTTTGGGCGTAGAAGCGTGATAATACAGCACATCTTCTGCATTAAAAAATCCCTGATCCACTAATGCCTGCATGATGGCAACCTCGATTTCTTTTTTATTTCCAATCCAGGTATGTTGCGGATTGGGGATATGGGTGGAAATGGCCCCCACGACCTCATTGGGGCCACATCGTGTTGTATCATCGGGGTGACTCAGACTCAGAAAAATACTGTGAGAACCGGTATAGGGCAGGGGAGTGGAGAGGTGAATTTGATGGTGTAGGCAATCAAACCGCCGGTTTTTTTGAAAGACAAGCCCCATCGTAAAGGCACTGTTTACCTGCTCGGAAGTCATCAGTTTTCGCTGGAATTTTCGCTTCAGTTTATCTCCCGGAAAAAGTTCCAGGGTATTATTGATGGGGATTGCGGAAAGCACACGTTTTGCGAAAAAAGTTTGGGTTTCCGATCGACGTCGGGCTACTACGCGATACTGATCGTCTTCCCGATTGATGGATTCTACCCCGTATTGATAGATGATTTGACCTCCTTTTTGAATCAGGTAATCCACCATAGGCTGCACGAGGTTGATCAATCCGCCGGGGACGTAGTAGTTGGTGTAATGGGTATAACAAAGGGCGGCGGCCCCAAACAAGACATTGACTTCTTTTGTGGTGTTTTGAGCAGTGATCATCAGCTGTTCATTTACAAAATCCACAAATCCGCTGTGCTGATCGAGGCCATACTTGCGGAGCAAGGCATCCATGGATTGAAAAGCAAGACCAGCAAACAAAACCTGTTTGGGGACGAAGTTACGAGCAGTTTGCATGAGATCAGAAAGACTGCTGGGCGGAAAATGTCGCTGTTTTAAAGAGGTTTCCCAGACAAACTGACTGATTTGATAACAATATTCCCAAAAAGGTCGCTGGCCTTTAGGGCCAAATACGCGTTCTGCTTCCGCTATCCATTTTTCCAGGTCCTGATAGCGCGTCAATACGGTTCCGTCCGGGAGATAAACCTGCATAGGCGGCCTGAGGGGAAGGGCTTCGACCTGGATGCCCGTTTCGTCGAGCAAATGTCGCAGTGGCATACCCGGATCCAGCCCAACGAGGGTTGTAGCCC
>CAYGTH010000536.1:0-5272 GCA_964352745.1 uncultured Bacteroidia bacterium | reverse complement strand
GGATATGATTTGCTTTCTCAAAGCCTCTTTGAAGGGGTTGCGGAATTTGTACCGGTAATTGCGAGTGGAAAAGCATCGCCTACACCCGCTATCAGCTATGGGAAAGCGCATGATCAGGCCGTTCAGGAAGCCTTTGCGCGGGAAATGTTTTCGCCCTATTACCACAATTGGATCTGGAATGATTTTGACAATGAATTTGAGATGCGGGACCTGGGGTACTACGTCGGTTATGCCATTGCCGAAACCTATTATGAGGCCGCAACTGATAAACAACAGGCTCTCAAAGAGCTGATTGAATTGGATTATGCAAATCAGGAGGAAATAGAGGCTTTTGTGGAAGCGGCGGGGTATTTTTCACAACCCCTTCCCATTCTGAAAGCAGCCTTTGAAGACAGCCGGCCGGAAGTCGTATCGATTCAGCCTTTTTCGAATGGGGAACAAGCTGTACAAGCGGGAGTTAGTTTGCTTGAGATTACCTTTTCTGAGGCAATGGATGGGCGCTCACGGGGATTTGATTATGGACCGTTAGGAGAGAACCATGTGTTGGGCATCCAACATGTATTGGGCTATTCTGAGGATCGAAAAACAATCCGATTGGAAGTCGAGACGGAAGCGGATAAGGTCTATCAGGTCATGCTAACCGAAGGATTCTGGAATGAAGCAGGCATTCCCCTCAAGCCTTATCTCATCGAAATCAAAACCGCTGCGGAATGAATCTATCGTCTCATCGTTGTTGGCAGACCCCGATCTGCCAACTGTTATTTACAATCCTCAATACAATCTCCCTTTTTGTTGATGTAAAACCAGTTTGCACCGATTCGGACATAGGCTTTTCCACTAAAAAAGGGCCAGGCCTCATCATACATCAATGGAACCACAGCACGACCGGATCGATCAAAAAAACCGCTTTTGCCATTGAGGCTGACCATCGCCATGCCTTCTGCGGAAGACTGTGCCCGCTGGTATCGAATGGGCACGACTACCTGCCCTGACGGATTTACAAAGCCAAAAAGCCCTGATTTCCGAACCATCGCGAGGCTATCAGAGAAGGACCAGGCACGTTCATAGCTGGGGGGAATGACTTCCTTTCCCGTGAGGTCAATGAACCCATACAGGCTATCGCGCGCAACCACGGCGCGGCCATTTGAAAAATCAGAGGCTTTTCGATACTGAAGGCTAACTACTTCCTGTTTGTCTATTTCTCGAATGAAGCCATACAGCCCATTGCGTTTGACGCGAATCATGCCTTCAGAAGGTTCATAAAACCGGTCATAGCGCACCATAAGCTGTGGACTTGCAGTAGCAACGCCCATAGAGTCGACAGGCCGGTCTGGCTGAGCCCATACAGGTTGCCAAAGGCATGCAAAACCAAAAAGGAGAATTGGGATCAGAAAAATGCGAGGAAGGGTCCGGTGTCGTTTCATGTTCGATAAGCTATAAAGTAGCTACAGTATTTTGTCTAATGTCTGTAATCTGTCCGCTTCTTAATACCCCATAGCGGTATCATCTCCCCGTGGGTCAGCCCCTCCTTCGAGTCGTCCGTCTGGCAATACCAAAATCGCATCTACACGCCCGATACCTGACCGGGTATCCAGGGTATGTCCCATTTCAGCGAGCACACTCAAGGTCGCAGCATCGAATGCGGTGGGCTCATATTGAATCTTGTCCGGTAGCCATTGGTGATGAAAGCGCGGAGCACTGACAGCTTCCAGCATACTCATATCCCACTCGACTACATTCAGGATCGTTTGGAAGACAGAGGTGATAATGGTTGATCCCCCCGGAGTGCCCACGACCATATACAGAGAATCCCCTTTTGTTACGATGGTAGGGGTCATGGAACTCAGCATCCGCTTTCCGGGCTCGATGGCATTAGCTTCTGCTCCGAGCAGACCAAACATATTGGGTTCTCCCGGCTTGGAACTAAAATCATCCATTTCATTATTCAATAAAAATCCGGCACCTCCAACTACCACATAATTTCCAAAACCGCCGTTGATGGTCGTAGTAATAGATACCGCATTTCCCTCAGCATCTACGATTGAGAAATGAGTTGTTTGATCACTCTCTGCCAGCATAGGAACACCTGCCTCGATGGAGTCGGAAGAGGTGGCATGTAAGGGATCAAAGTCTTGCATTCGGGTTGACAAATAATCAGCCCCGAGAATTTCCTTTTGAGGAACGGGATAAAAATCACTGTCTCCCAGGTGCTTCGATCGGTCTGCATACACTCTACGTTCTGCTTCGGTGATGAGGTGGGTAGCTTCCTTACCATGCCATTCGTAAGTATTGAGCGGGTAAGGCTCTACCATTTCCAATAATTGCATAAGCGCAATGCCCCCACTGGAGGGCGGCGGCATGCCGATGATGCCATACGATTTGTATTGACCAATAACTGGATTTCGCCAAATGGCCCGATAAGCTTTCAAATCTTCATGCGTCATGATGCCATTGCCCCGCTGCATCTCGGATACGATTTTATCAGCGGTTTCGCCTTCGTAAAATCCGGCTTTGCCAGCTTCCTGGATGCGGCTCAGGGTCATAGCTAAATCGCCATGGAAAATACTATCTCCGGCTGCCCACTCCGCTTTTCCGGTGAGAGAACTGGATTCTGTGCTGTATTTGATTAATGAATCCCGACGGTTATTGAGACTATTAGCTTCTCTTTCGGTAAGGGTAAAGCCGTTTGCCGCAAGGTCAATGGAATATTGGAGAATGTCAGCCATTGGGAGTTTGCCAAGGCTGTCATGGGCAGCAAACATACCGGCTACCGAACCGGGAACGCCAGCTGCCAGATGACCTTTGGTGCTTAACTGTGGAATGACATTTCCCGTTTCGTCAAGATACATATCCCGGTCTGCACCTCCCGGAGCCATTTCCCGAAAATCCAGCGCGTAGGTAGCGCCAGCACTTGATCTCGCTACCATAAATCCGCCACCCCCAATATTGCCCGCTACCGGATAGACAACTGCCAGGGCAAATTGTACCCCGACTGCTGCGTCAACTGCATTACCCCCTTGTTTGAGGATTTTCAAACCCACCTGAGTCGCCAATGGATGAGCCGAAACAACCATCGCATTATCTGCTATAACGGGAGTCGGGGCCTGTTTTTCAGGAGCTGTGCGACAAGCCCCGAGGAGAAGCAGCGCGCTGATAGATACAATCCAAAAAGTAGAAAACGGTTTCATATGGGTAATTATAGAAAAACGGCATCTCATAATTTCCCCGCACAATACTTGCAAAATTCGGCATCTGAATCATGACCCTCCATGCTACAAACCGGACAGGCTTTGGTATTCAGGGGTTGATCTGCTTTTTGAGCTGCATGGGCGAGTTCGACTGAGACAATCCCGGTGGGCACAGCAATGACGCCATAGCCCATGATCATTAGGATTGCCGATAAAAACTGCCCGAGTGTAGTAACCGGGTAGATGTCTCCGTATCCAACGGTTGTTACCGTTACCACTGCCCAATACATGCTCCGGGGAATGCTGGTAAAGCCAGAATCTTTGCCTTCGATCACATACATGATCGAGCCGATAATGAGCACAATGGTTACCACCACGCCGATAAATACCTCGATCTTCCGGCGACTGGATTTGAGCGCTTCCATTAAAATGGCAGATTCAGAGAGGTAATGGCTGATTTTCAGAATCCTGAATGTCCGAAGGAGACGTAAGGACCGAATCGTAATCAGGTATTGAGTGCCAAAAAAGAACAAACTGAGATAGGTGGGGAGAATCGCGAGCAGATCCACAATCCCATAAAAACTCGTAATATATTTCCAGGGTTTTTGTATGCTGTAAATCCGGAGTCCGTATTCTATGGTAAACAAAATGGTCAATACCCATTCTGTATAAAAGAACAAATCCGGAACCTGCTGTTGAAATTCCTCAACACTCTCCAGGATTACGACCAATACGCTGACAATAATCAATATCAGCAAGGACACATCAAATGCTTTGCCCCAAGGCGTATCTGCCTCGAAGATGATTTCGTGGATGCGATCTTGAAGGGATTGAGGTTTGTCGGTTGCCATCTGAGGGCGAATTTACGAAAAATCCCCTTTGTCTGTGATAACAAAGGGGAACACGTGATGATTAATTCGGAAGGTGGAAAGAAATGAGGCTACGTCAACTGCTTACACAGATCATCCAGCGCCTTGCTATTGTCTTTCACCATTTTGGCACCGGTACGTTTGAGGGCGGCAATGTTTTTAGCGCCTACATTGTCCATTTCTACGCTGATTTCTTCAATCATGCCTTGAAAACGGAAATAACGCCGCTCATCTTTGAGTGTTTGGGGTAGCAATTGCTTCAACTGGAAGTCAATGCTGTAGCTCGCACCGACAAACATAATATCGATCAGGGGCTGTACCCAACCGATCATGCCCCAGCTTTTGGCTTTCTGATAGGCGATTTCCTGATTGTATTCCCCTGTACCGATGGAGGTTACCAGGATTTTATCATTGTCATCCGAACGAGCTTGAATTTCTTCTTCTTCCAATAAAGGCGCCAAACCGCGGGTACTGGAACTCGATTTTCGCAGATTTTGATCTGCCAGGTCTCTCTCTGAGATCATAACCTTCGCTTCTGCAAAAGCGCACATAGAAGGGTTATTTGCCATTACGCCACCATCGATAAGCGCAGCAGACCGTTGTTGGTCCTGTACCGTGCGAATGATTTGCTTGGGCTCGAAGAAGGTAGGAGCTGCCGAGGTGGAACGTGCGACTTCCCGCATCAGGAAATTTTGGGCGGGATCTTTCCGGGCTCTTCTGCTTTTGAAGAAAAATGGACGGTGGGTACGGATATCATAGGCAGTGATGAGGACATCGGTCAGGGCATCACTCAGACGGGAATCTCCAAAGTATTCTATGAGCAATTGCTCAATTCCGTCGGCATCGTATTTCTGGTTCAATATTCCCCAAAGGGAAGCTACATTTCCGATAAAGGAGGAGGAGAATATTTCACTCCCTTTCGATTCATATAAATCGATCATCGCTTCGGCAGAGAAGGTCGGATTTCCATCAGCGTCGGGGCGGGTAAGCCCTAAGGAAAGGATTCCCCCTGTCGACGTACCCGCGATCAGGTCATACAATTGGTAGATCGGCTTTCCGGTTCTACGTTCTATTTCGGCAAGCATCATTGCAGGAATTAATCCGCGGATACCGCCGCCGTCTAAGGATAAAACTTTAAATAATTGGGCCATGGCGTTTTAATTTTGGGATTAAATTCTCCGAAAAAGAACAGAAAAGCAAATAGCTCTCTCAGAA
>CAYGTH010000535.1:2109-5274 GCA_964352745.1 uncultured Bacteroidia bacterium | reverse complement strand
TGTTTGGGCAAATCCAATCCACCAGGCGTTACGAATAGGTTACAACCAAAAAAGCACTTACAACAAAATTGCCGTAAGTGCTTGATAATTAGGGTGGGAACTACTGGGTTCGAACCAGTGACCCCCTGCTTGTAAGGCAGGTGCTCTGAACCAGCTGAGCTAAGCTCCCATGTTTAATGAACGTGCATTTTCTCAAATGCTGTGCAAATGTAGGATTGCTATATTTGCTATGCAAGTAAAAATACAAAAAAATTGAAAGAGATGAAAAGCTCCTCCCATATCGTCAAGCACAGCAAATTCCTGAGCCTTATCCTCCGACATCGTCCAAAGCTAATTGGAATCGAACTCGGAGCGGAAGGCTGGGTGGAAGTAGATGACTTATTAAGCAAAATAGAGGCTTCAGGCCGGAAAATGAGTCGCGAGCTATTGAATGAAGTCGTGGAGAAAAACAACAAAAAAAGATTTGCATTTAGTGAAGATGGCAAGCGAATCCGGGCCAGTCAGGGCCACAGTGTCACAATCGAATTGGGATACGAGCCTATAGAGCCGCCGGAGTTATTGTTTCATGGTACAGCAGTCCACAATCTCCCGGCTATCCGGAAGACAGGGCTGATCAAACGGAAGCGCCACCACGTACACCTCTCAAAAGAAGAAACAACCGCAACACAAGTGGGCGGAAGACATGGAACCCCTGTCATTTTGATCGTGAAGTCAGGAGAAATGCATCAAGCGGGCCATGCCTTTTTCTGTTCAGAGAATGGCGTTTGGCTGACGGAGGCTGTGCCGCCGCAGTTTATTGAGTTTCCGGATGATTAAGCCATTTTTTTCAGTTTTTTTGCTGGCAGACGGTTGTTTCGCTCACTTCTATAAATAGGGAAGCTCGGATTAAAGGGAGTGGATAACCCGGAGGATTATCGGCGACAAGTTCGCCCGTCCCCTGCGACCTTAGCAGAAGAAGGCAGAGCCTAACACTCAATTACCATGTAATATCTGAACCCTTCTTTCTCCTAAACCCAATCCCTCCAAAACACTCTTTCGAAGAGGCAAACTCTCTTAATTCATAGAGCGAAATTTCCCTGAATAAGTAAGAAGCAACCATCATATCCCCTGTAATTGGCAAATGAATAGAAGAATTTCCTGTTCCCAAATCACGCTCCAACCGATTCAGGAAAGGGGCTCATCCCCCAGACATTCCCACAAAAATACTGAAATCCCTCACGTAATTTTAATCCCCTAAACATATTTTTTTATGAATGGAACAACCATACCTTGTAGATCTCTCCTCCCTACTCTTATCCAGCATGATTATGAAGACTATTACTTGTCTGCTCCTTGCCCTATTGTGTACCCAGGTTTTTGCCAATGATCCTCAACCGCTGCGTCGTTCAGAATCCGTGCTTTCTTTCTCGGGAGAGTCCTTGTATCAGGGCGTCCGATTATATTGGCACATGAAAATGGAAGCCAAAATCAAAGGTTTTGTGATAGAAAGATCAATGGACGGAGAATCCTTCTCCGCAATTCAATGGATCCCCTTCCAGGGCAGCCATGTTCATTTGACGGGCTATGAGTTTCTGGACAACTATCCCCCTGAGGCTGATTACATGCACTATCGCTTGCGGATCATTGAACATGCAGAAACGGTTTCCTACTCAGATCCCATTGAAGTAGGGATGCAAATCGAGGAAATCAGCACGCAGTACAATCCCGAAACCCAGCAACTCCTGGTATTAAATCCGACAGAATTTCCCGTTACAGCGAATCTGATTCGAATGAAAGGCAATGCAGTCCTGACACGGGATTTCGACAAAAGTGAGCAGGTCGAATCCTATGACCTGCCAGCTATCCCCGGAGATGTGTACTTGTTGCAGATTGAGTACCGGGAGGCCATTATCCTGGAAAAACGGATTCAATTGTAGGCCTTGATTTTACGGCAAGGCCCGACCTGGATTTGGCCCTGAAGGAACTCCGAATGACGTCAAAGTCGACTTGATTTCCTGGCAGGTCTTCGCTGGCTCCTTGTTCAAGGAGAAAAATGGTCATTCCGGGCCCATAAAATGCATACATGTTCCCTTCATGTGGTACGCCCATGAAAGAGGTGGAGAAAGGCTGCATCTGCCCTTCATATAGTCCATATTGCCCTGAAACCGGAGTCCCAAACTCGATTCCTCCCAGTTCATTGACTTGCTCACTTTCCATATTAGACCGAAAAGAATCCAGCATCAGCGAAAGGGGTAAACTGTCCCGCGTCCAGGCCAATGTCAGGATACCGCTTTCATTCCAGCCCGATTTTTCGCAGGTGAGCGAGTAGCCAAAGCCATCTATTTCTCCCTCATCCGATATTTCCCAGCCGGGTGCTGTAGAAAAGGAGATGCCATATCGGTCAAATTCAATTGCGGGGGAAGTTGAGCACGAGAAACAAAGCAATACGATCAGAAAGAAACAGATTCTGGACATGACATCAGTAGGGTGAGCATAAATGATTGATTCAAAGGCCGAATATACAGGAAAAGTCCTTCGATTTCCCCAAAATGTATAACTTGCGGGCAGAAAAGGGAATGACCGTATGAACCTGAATAATCAAAAAACCAGTACCTATATATTTATCGGCGTCGGTGCCATTTTTGTGCTGATTATTTTAATGCAGTATTTCTCTCTGCGTAACCCGAGTCCATTGATTCAGAAAATCGAGGCTCAGCGGGAGATGAAAGACCTTCAATTCGGGAATTCTCCAGAATCTCCCATTCCCGATGCGGATCAGGACGAATTCAAGGGCCTGCGATACTACCCGGTAGATGAGCGATACCGTGTACCCGCCATTCTTGAACTGGACTCCATCCGCGATACCCTTACCCTAATGACTACCTTGGGAGAAAACCTCCCACTTGTCCGCATGGGTCAGCTCAAATTTTCCATTCAGGATTTCCCGCTCCAACTCATCGCTTATAAGTACCTGGAACCGGGGAAAGAAGGCGAACTGTTTATCCCATTCAGGGACCTGACTTCCAGTGTCTCCACTTATGGAGGCGGTCGATATATCGACATGGCCTACACAGACAACCTGACTATTGACTTCAACACCGCCTACAATCCCTATTGTGTCTATAATGTGGAATATTCCTGCCCACTTCCTCCACCAGAAAATAAACTCATGGTTGAAATTCCAGC
>CAYGTH010000535.1:0-2009 GCA_964352745.1 uncultured Bacteroidia bacterium | reverse complement strand
ACAATTCCAGATATGTCCTTTCTGGAGAATGTTGCCCTTCGCACCATTTCCGTCAAAGACAATTGGCCTAAGAAAGCCAAAGCAAGTCGCTTGCGAAAATTGGGAGCCATTAATTCATACACTTGCCCATTTGGCATGCGCAGGAATTCCATAAAATCCGCATTCCCTGCGAGGGGGACTTTGGACTTTGGGGGAAAATATCGATACAGGCTCGCAGCCCCAAAAACGGAGCACGCCATAAATACAGAATCTCGCTCGAAGGGTTTTTTGTAATCAAAGGGCCGGGTACGAGACACATACAGGGAATCGCCGTATCCATAGGCTGTGAGTAATTCCGCATCGTAATGCGCTCGAATCCCCAACTCGTCAATAAAGCGGACTCGCCGCTGGCGGTGGTAAACAGAATTACCGGGAATAACCGTACCAAAGGTGGTGTCTCCTGAGTGGGAGATAATGTAGCCGGCATATTTTCCGGTTTCCTGCGCAAACAGGGCTGAACAACTTAACAGAAACAGCAGACAACCTGAAAGTGCAAGGCGTATTACGCGCACTGGAGGGCTACTCATGGTAATTTGGCAAAGAGTTTAATGCAAATTACTGAAAAGTACGGATTTGGCCAATTTTGATCCCGGAATTATCTTCGAAGTCCTTCTACCACCTCTACCTGAGAGGCTTTATAGGCGGGATAGAGGGAAGCCAGGATAGATAAGCCCATGACAGTCAGAAAGATGAGGACAAAATCATCCAATTGCATGGCAATCGGAAATGCCTTTACCCGAAAACTATCTCCGCCTTGCAACTGAATCAGGCCATAGCGAATTTGAAGCAAACCAAAAGCATACGCGACTGTCATCCCTGCCAGGACTCCGAATCCGCCGACCAGTAAGCCTTCCGTCAGAAATACACGCCTGATCGTCCTGGCTGTAGCGCCCATGGATTTCAATACAGCAATGTCGCGGGTTTTTTCCAATACAATCATGGAAAGGCTTCCTACAATATTCACAGCGGCGAGGGCAAGCATCAGGGTAAGAATCAGGTAACTGATGTATTTTTCATTGCGCATCACAGAATACAGGGTTCTATGCTGTTCAAACCAGGTCTGAACTTCGTAGGTATCTCCCAGCTTGGCTTGTAATTCCTCCTTGACCTGAGCGGCCATGTCGATATCAGCCAGCTTGATTTCGTAGGCAGTAATTTGATTTTCGTACCCAAATAATTCCTTTACAAAGTCGAAGTCTGCGATCACATATTTTTCGTCATACTCCTTTTGTATGCTGAAATAGCCAGACGGGAAGACGGGCTCAATTTTTACAGTAGGAGCTCCCAGCACCGTTTCATCCGGGGGAATAAAGAGGAGGTTGATCGGCTGTACATCATCGTTATAGTTGGCATGCAGGCGAGAAGCCACCCCGCTTCCCAACAGGATTTGAGAACGCCCATTGCGCGGTGCAAAGGTGTAAGATCCCTGATACACATAAGGCAAAGAGTCTTCCGGATTGATATCATCCAGGGGATTTATCTCTGTAAAATTAGATTCAACTCCTTTTATCACACAGAACGCCTGCTTGTCGACATATTCGAGTCCGATTTTCCCTTCAATCGTTCGGGTAACCGCCATCACGCCGTCTGCTTGCTGAATCAATTGGTACACATCCTCCTGATATTCAATTACCTGGCCCCTCGCAGCTACGACTTTCAAATCAGGATCCAGTGCGGCAAACAGGCCTTCAATAAAATGCGTCAGGCCGTTAAACACGGAAAGTACAATGATCAATGCAGCTGTTCCGACCGCAATCCCCACCATGGAAATGAGCGTGATGATATTAATCGCATTACTCGATTTTTTGGAGAATAAATACCGACGCGCAATGTAAGTGGAAAGGTTCAAGCGGAGGAAGCGTTAAAAGTTGGGGATTGAAAATTAAGCGTTGGGGGAATAGGCGATAGATTCGCGACGTTTACCCCCCTACTCTTCTTCGTCAGCATCTGAAATTTCCAGTGTGCTCAGA
>CAYGTH010000534.1:3592-5280 GCA_964352745.1 uncultured Bacteroidia bacterium | reverse complement strand
CCGCAATACCGTTGGATTCAGTTGGCATCCAGAGACCGATGAGCTTTGGTTTACCGAAAATGGGCGGGACCTCCTCGGCGATGAGGTTCCAAACGACGAACTCAATCGCGCTCCCTCTGCCGGTATGCACTTTGGCTATCCGTATTGCCATGCTGGAGATGTTTCCGATCCTCGTTTTGGAGAAAAAAGGAGTTGTGATGAGTTCACGGTTCCCGTACAAAAACTCGCCCCGCACACCGCAGCACTCGGTATGAAGTTTTATACCGGGAGTATGTTCCCAGAATCCTACAAACACAACATTTTTATTGCCGAACATGGCTCCTGGAATCGAAAAGAACCCATTGGCTACCGAATCATGCGGGTACAGCTCGAAGGAAATCAGGTAACCAGCTACGAACCTTTTGCAGCAGGCTGGCTCAAAGAAGGGAAAGCATGGGGCCGTCCGGCCGATGTATTACTCTTGCCAGATGGGTCTATGCTGGTTTCGGATGATCATGCGGATGTTGTGTATCGGATTTGGTATGAAGAGTAGTAAACTTTGTGAAGCTTAGCAGCCTGCTATAGTCGGATTCCGATCCGGCTGGCCCCTGAATGTACTCTTTGCCAATATGATTGACGGATCGGAATCCGCCAATAGCCCTTTTAGGGCTGAGAAAAAATGAACCCTGGGATGCCTGACGTGTAATACCCATTACAAACAGGGAATCCCCGATTCATTTTTATTCCATTTCTCACATGAACCGAATCATTTTCCTCTTCTGCTACGCTTGCCTCACTCCGCTTATGGTCCTCAGTCAGGAGCCGCAAGTCGTGAAGCCCATTACCCAGGAGCAGCGACCCAATAAATGGTACCTCACGCAAGCGAGTCTGTGGAAAAAAGAGCTGGATAAAAATCGGCAAAATAAATCCGCCTGGTACAACTATTACCTCGCCAACCGGGTGGCAGGCCAGACAGGAGAGCGGCCCACTCCCTTAGCTGAGATTGTAGCAGATATGGGACAGGCCATCCCCAATAGCTATGAATATCACTACGTGGCCTGGTGGGACAGTGGCAATGATCCGGATCAGTTTTTTCACCTCCAAAAAGCGTATGACCTCGATTCCAGCCGACCGGAATTGCTGCATAATTTTGTTACGCGGTATGAGATGACTGGCGAATGGGACAAACGCAAAATTTTCAATCAGAAATGGTTTGAATCGGGTGAAATTCCCCCTACGCTCCTCACCTATAATTACAATGTCCTGATGAGCGTGGAGCGAAACGCGATCTTGTTCAGCAATGGTGATAATGATACTTATCCGATCTGGGTACTTCAGGATGTGCAGGGCATTCGGACAGATATCTTGTTGCTCAACCGCTGGCTTGTGCGAGACAAACCTTATCTCGACAAAGTCTTAAAAAAAGCGAATCTTCCGCCTTTTTCAGGCGATCCCACCAGTGCTGCTTATGTGGATGAATTGGTACAGCACCTCGCCAGTCAATCCGGAAGGCCTGTGTATTTTTGCCTGACGGTCGCCAAATCATTTCGCGATGCGCACAAACAAAATCTCTATATGACGGGGTTAGCCTCCCGATACAGTGAAAAAAGAATGGATAACCTGGCAATGCTCAGGACCAATATCGAGCAGCGATTTTTACTCGATGAATTAACAACCGGCCTTTTTTACGAACCCGAATTCTCTTCCAA
>CAYGTH010000534.1:0-3492 GCA_964352745.1 uncultured Bacteroidia bacterium | reverse complement strand
TTCTACCGGATGCTGGGGCGGGATGCGGAGAAGGCACAGGATTTTTTGCAGGACCTATTTATGAAAGTGGTTGAAAAATCACACCTGTATCAGACTGACCGGAAATTTTCGACCTGGCTTTATGCGGTAGCCTCGAATATGTGCAAGAATGAATACCGGAGTCAGGAGGTCAGAAAAATCATGCAGACCGTCAGCGATTTTGGGACACAGGTTCCACGTGAACATCTGGATGATGAGCGACTGGATCGGTTGAGGTTTGAAGAGGGGCTACATCAGGAATTAAACGCCTTAAGCCACGAACATCGAACCGTATTCTTGTTGCGCTATCAGGAAGAACGGTCGGTAAAAGAAATCAGCGAGATACTGGCCTGTTCAGAAGGGACTGTCAAATCCCGCACGTTTTACGCCTTGCGTAAGCTGGCCAAGCGGCTGCAGTTATTTAATCCTAAATCTTGAATTAATCATATTAGCATATGTCTCAATCACAGTTTGACCTCGATTACCTGCTCCATCACAAAAATTTTGAAGAGCTGAATGCCGCAGAACGGGAGACTGTTTTGGCGGAGGTGGACCGCGCGAGTTTTGAGGCGCTTCGCGCGACGATCGTGGAAACCCAGGCCCACTTTCAGCATGCGCCTACCGGCCTCACACCGAGCCCGGAAACCGAACGTAAACTCCTCCAGCGCATGCGCAAATCCCGGCTGGCACGCTCAGCTGCGGGGATTGGGCTGTTCCGGTTTTTGTCCTATCAGGTTCCGGCTTATCAGGCAGTAGCTGCGACCGCCCTGCTGGTATTTGGCTTGTATTTTCTGGACCGACCGCCTCTCAATCAGGGATATGCGCCGAATCATAGCATCATGATTGCAGATTCTACTGATTCTGTCAAGACCCGCAAGGAAGGGATCAACCTGGAAGAGGACACGGTATTTTCTCGATTTTTGATTGAGGCGATGTGAGGGGGGATCATTCCCCTACCGGATCAAGGTAATCGTCCCCGATCGCTCAATAAACTGCCCCAAAAAGCCGATACCTGAAGCAGTATATACATAAACGCCTTCCGGGACCGGGCTGCCATTATAGGTTCCGTCCCAGCCTTCGTCCATATTATCCGTTGTGAATATTTTGACGCCCCATCGGTTAAAGACTTCCATCTGGAAAGATTCGACAAATTCACCTGGAATCACAAATCGGTCATTTACATCGTCGCCATTGGGCGTAAAGGCAGAAGGGTAATACAACAGCGGCTCTATGGTAACACAGGCCTCATTTGACAAACTCACCTGCCCGTTTCCACCAGCCTCTTCCGCCCTCACGTGGTAACAATACTCTCCTTGCTCCCAGTTGGTCGTTCGGTCGATAAAGGACACACTATCATCTCCTGATACAAAGCCCACCTCAACAAACTGCTGGGTAGCTTCATTGAAGGCTTCCAGGACATATCGGTCTACTCCATCTTCCCAGGTTTCATACGGAGTCCAATCCAGGTAAATCAGCCCCTGCTCCCGGCGTGCTTGCAGGTGGATGCTACTGGCTATCCTGCCATCGAGGGTAAGGTCTCCACAAGAATCCAGCACAAAAGCCCGGTATTGATAGGGACGAACGTCAACCTCCACAGCAAAATCATCATAATTTTGAATCGGGCTACTGACTGGCTGTCGCAGGAGTTCCCTGAAACCTGTTCCACTTGATTTTTCAATGATTAATTGTGATTGTCGATCTCCCGGCGGCAGGTCGTCCCATTTGATTTGCACAAAACTATCTAGCGCTACCGTTGCCACGAGCATATGCATGGATTCGACTGGCGGTAGGTGAATGGGGTCTTCTGCTGAAATATTGCTCCAGCTCAATAGATCAGAACCTGATTCGCGGGCTTCAATCCGATAGGTATGACCCTGGTAGCAAAAAATGTCTGTATCGACCCAACTCGTTTGAGTACCCAGAACGGTAGCTACGAGTTGAACAGAGGAGAGGCCATAGTTCTGTACCCGATAGATTCGATATTCGGAGACAGCTGACCACCCGATATAGGGCGTCCAGTTCACCGCAATCTCATCAATCAAAGGCGTCGTCGTGAGCAGCATCGTACAATGCGTTTCGGCTTCTGCCAGCGGTGCCTGCGTACCACAGAAATTTTCTACAACCAATCGATAACAGTAGCTTGCATCCGCTGCCTGTACCGTTCCATCCTCTAGCTGCGTAATCCCGACTTGCGTCGAACTCGCAATTTCCACCCAACTCCCCGCACCATCTTCCCGGTATAAGACATAACGCCCAAAATCACCCAGCGCATTCGCATAGGCATCAAATTGGATTTGAATTCGGCTTGCCCCCAGTACCGTAACCGCTTTTACGTTTGTGCGTGCAGGGATGCGATCTGGTAATACTTCGATCAACTGTGTCTGTTCCATCGTATCGCGGCAGCCATTCGCATCTTCGACGATCAGGCTGATATCAAAAATCCCGGGAATAGTAGGATAGGTATATGTCGGATTTTGTATCACCGAATTGCCCGAGCCATTTCCAAAATCCCACAACCATGTACTAATGGGTACAATTCCTTGACTGAGGTCAGTAAAGGTAATGACCTGTCCGGGGCAAATGAGAGTATCACTCACCCTAAAATCAGCTTCGGGATGATCCAATTCTATATAGGCAAATCGGGTTAGCGAATCCGTACATCCATTGGCATCCCACACCTGCAATTTGACATCATAGGTTCCATCTGCAGTATAGATATGCGTGGGATCTTCCATAAAAGAAGCAGGGCTATTATCCCCGAAATCCCATTTCCAGTCCACGACATTCACACTCAGGTCTGTAAACTGAATCAACTTAGGCGCACAACCCGTTTGTTCATCCGATACAAAATCAGCCTGTGGAATCGGGAATACTTCGATCCCGATGCTGTCCCGATCTGTACAGCCATTTACGTCTGTCAATATGAGGGTAACGGGATAGGTTCCCGCAGTTGCGAAAAAATTGAGGGGATCTTGCAAAGCAGACGTTCCGTTCGTAAAATCCCATTGCCAGGTTGCAATGGGCGAATTCGTACCTGGAGAAAGGTCGGAAAACTGAACACTCAGCGGCGCACAACCGGTGAGGTCAGAAGCCCCGATACTTGCAACAGGACTCGCAAATACAGACACCGCTCCCGCACTGATAATCGTATCATTACAGCCATCTGCCGAAGTAACGATTAGTTGTACATCATAAGCGCCGGGAGTCGTGAAGGTATAACTGGGATTCTGGAGGGCAGAAGTTCCGAATCCATCTCCAAAGTCCCACTGCCAGGCCACAACCGAAGAGCTTGCCTGACTAAGATCGGTAAAGGTAACGGCACCACTGTCGCAGAGGATCGCATTATTATTGCTAAAATCCGCAACGGGCGGCGCAAATATTTCCACAAAACTGGTATCAGTAATTAAAATCTGACAACCTGCAGTGTCTTCAATAATCAGGACTGGATTGTAGATGCCAGGAGTCTGATATATG
>CAYGTH010000533.1:0-5292 GCA_964352745.1 uncultured Bacteroidia bacterium | reverse complement strand
GCTGTACCTCCTCCAAGGCCCCCATTTCCACCTACTCCTGAAAGATTCTGGTGGGAAGTATGTCCATCAGCACCGTCAAGTCCATTATTTCCATCTACTCCATCTAATCCGGGCGTTCCTGTCGCGCCTTGTGCGGCATCTCCTGCCATCACAAGCGTCCGTACAAACTCATAGTTGGAACAATTCGTCATGTGAATGCCATAAGTGGACATTCCGGGTTGATTGGCATTGTCTGTTGTGATAGTAATATCCTGAAATCGAAAATCGGTTGCATTGTTGAGATAAATGGCGACCAATCGCTGCTGGTTGGCAGCTCCTTCAGGGTTGAGTGTACTTCGATTGAGGGTAGTGGCGCCTGCTGCACTGGTTTTTCGCCAGTTATTGGCGGGGTCAAAGCCTCCCTCAAGGGTTATGTTGCCGGTTATAGAAGTGATGGGATTGTCCAGGGTGAACGTACCCGTTGCGAGCTTGATGACCATATCGCTGCAATTCGCCATGCTGATTGCTGTCAGGATATCTGTTGGGTCAGCTTGTGTTCCCGTTCCGGCAGGCGTTCCTGCGGGACTCGCATACACGACATTGCAGGAGTTACTGCTTGAGGTATTGACATTGACCGTTACACTCTCTGTGTTGGTACACCCGGCTGCGTCTGTAATATCGACCGTATAGGTTGTTGTGGTAGCAGGGCTTACCGTAATGGCCGGAGTTCCGGGGCCGGTATTCCATGCATAGGTTGTTGCAGTGGGTGCATTTGCTGTTAGGGTAACCGGAGAACCGGGGCAGGTATAAGCTACGCCGGGGCTGATTGAGAGAGCCGGATCTCCGCCTATTGCTACGGTTACAAAGTCAGAACTGGTACAGCCATCGGGCCATAGCGCGGTAACCGTGTACACAGTGGTTACAGCAGGAGAGGCTGCCGGGTTTTGAATGTTTGGATTAGATAGACCCGTTGTGGGTGTCCAGGTATAACTGGTTGCGCCTGCAGTGGCAGCCAGATTTGCAGTTCCCCCCAGGCAAACAGATTGGTCGGGTCCTGCATCAACCGGAGTACCGGCTGTGGTAACGATGACTTCATAGGTATAGGTACTGTTGCCTGTCAAAGGGCAATTTTCGTCTTCTACTGTGATTGTAAAGTAATGAGAACCTAAATCATTGGTAGTGGTTGGCCAGCAAAAAGTCGCCGTAGGTGCGGTAGTGCCATTATTATTAACTGACAATGTCCCGCCAGCAATCCCCCCGTTCCAACTCGCAGTGATATTATCCGTGTTCGCATCGGTCATGTTGACATCAAAGCAGGCATTGGTCCCTGCACAAACAGTGATGCTGTAATTAGCGGTCCCATTCACTCCTGAAGCAACGGGAGACTCATTGGTACAGCCGATCACATTGAACTGCATATCCCGCACTGTCTCTCCAATCTTCACCCCGCCCCGATATTCTTCCACCAGGATACACAAAACTCCAATTTGAATCGCATTGGGCGTAAAGGTTAATTCTCCGGTTGCAGGGTTGATATTAACCCCAGTGGAGGTAGCCAGGGGAACAGTCGCGGAAAAAGTGCCTCCGTAAACGACGCTGTTGGGTGCACTTTGCAGACACTGTACCAGGGAGAAAACAAGGTCGTCTCCATCTGGGTCTGTAATACCGTGATTGTAAATAACCGGTTGGTTGATACAAACAAAAGGAGTGGGGATATTGGTATAAATAGGAGAATTGTTACACACCGCCAGGGTATTGTCGAGGGTGGCTGATACATACAGATCCTGATTACCAGGCCCTGTGAGGGTGGTAATAGCGAAGTTTCGGCAGCACTGGTCCCAGCCGAGTACCCAATCATTGCCACAGGAGGCCGGAAGCGTCAGCATTCCCTGATATACGTACTGTTCAATACCATAGGAACCCGCACCGCCACTACAGCTACTCACGCCTCCGGGGCAGAGCGGGGTTACATCTACTGCTGATCCCACAAGGTTCACAGAAATAGAGGAACTCACGCCGCAGGTTGCAGAGGAATAGGTTAAAATTTCTGAGGTGGGGGGGAGAATCCCTACACAATCCCTAAAGAAGGTAAGAGAAACCAAATATTGGTTGGGCGCTACACAAGAGTAGGTAATATCTGCCCCCATTGCGTGGGTAGCAACTGCTTGCGTGTTCGACAAAAAAGTCAGGAAAAACAGGGAAATTCCAGAAATAAGAGCGGGGAAAGTAAGGTACATTTTTCTCATCAGCATCGGTAGATTGGGTGAAGCGTAGGTTCAATACCAATATGCTGTGCTGGGAAAAACACCTTAAGGCAAGATCAAAGTAGCACAAATTAAGGTGGATATCAATTTTTGCAATTTTATTCTGACGAATAAACAAGGCTGGCATTTGCAAAAAAAGCGCTTAATGTGCTGATTATCAATCTGGCCGGGAAAAAAGAAAGCGAGCCATTCTCATGACTCGCTTATATAACGCAAATAGATAGCAGGGTATTTTTAAATGCACCCCATTAATCTAATATTTTCTCAAAAATTAATCTTCCAGTACTTTTTCAACCAGAATAATGACTTTGTTTTTCAACACTTCAATCACTCCATCCCGGGTATTGAAAGTGACGTCACCGCCATCTTCCTGTACCAGTTTTACCTTGCCTTCTCCGAGCGTAGAGATAACCGGGGCATGATTGTATAAAACCTGAAAACTGCCATCTGTACCGGGTACCTGTACGCTTTGTACAGATCCGGCGTAAATGCTTGCTTCAGGGGTAACTATTTCCAGTTCAAAAGACTTCATAGAATATCGATTTCTGTTTCAAGGAGAAGCTTAGTCTTCTTGCGCAAGCATTTTCTCACCTGCTTCGATTGCCATTTCAATTCCTCCCTTGAGGTAAAAAGCACTCTCTGGCAAGTGATCCAGTTCTCCATTGAGGATCAGGTTGAATCCGCGGATGGTATCTTCGATGCTTACAAACTGACCATCAAGGCCGGTAAACTGCGAAGCTACGAAGAAGGGCTGCGAAAGGAATCGCTGAATCTTACGAGCACGCTCTACCACCAACTTATCTTCATCGGATAATTCATCCATACCCAGAATGGCAATGATATCCTGCAATTCTTTGTATCGCTGAAGAATCTGAATTACATTCTGTGCACAGCTGTAGTGTTCATCTCCTACTACATCTGGCTGTAGAATCCGGGAAGTAGAAGTCAAAGGATCCACCGCAGGATAAATACCCAGTGCAGAAAGGGCACGAGACAATTCTGTTGTAGCATCTAAGTGGGCAAAGGTCGTAGCCGGAGCGGGGTCAGTATAATCATCCGCCGGTACATAAATCGCCTGGATAGAGGTAATCGATCCGCGTTTGGTAGAAGTAATCCGCTCCTGCATCGCTCCCATTTCAGAAGCGAGTGTAGGCTGGTATCCTACTGCTGAAGGCATACGTCCCAACAGGGCTGATACTTCAGAACCTGCCTGGGTGAAACGGAAAATGTTATCAATAAAGAACAGCACATCCCTTCCTTGTGCATCTTCAGGATCTCCATCGCGGAAATACTCTGCAATGGTCAGACCTGTCAGTGCCACACGTGCACGTGCTCCGGGAGGCTCATTCATCTGACCAAACACCATGGTGAGCTTAGAATCGCGGAGGAGTTCGTAGTTGACTTCCTTAAGTCCCCAGCCCCCGGCTTCCATTGTATGCTCAAATTCCTCTCCGTATTTAATTACGTTGGCTTCGATCATCTCACGCAGGATATCATTTCCTTCACGTGTACGCTCTCCTACTCCTGCAAATACAGATAGACCGTCGTGAGCCAGGGCGATGTTATTGATCAACTCCTGAATCAAAACTGTTTTTCCTACCCCTGCACCTCCAAATAGTCCAATCTTACCTCCTTTGAGGTAGGGAGCCAGCAAATCAATTACTTTGATTCCTGTGTACAGTACTTCTGACTCTACTTTCAGATCTTCAAATCTTGGAGCCGGGCGGTGAATCGGATATCCCTCTTTTGTAGTAAGAGGTCTCAAACCATCAATAGGGTCGCCGGTAACATTCAACAGGCGGCCACGAATCTCATCTCCAATCGGTACACGAATGGTATCTTCTGTATCGACTACATCTGTACCTCTTTCAACTCCATCGGTTGAATCCATCGAAATTGCACGAACGCGACTTTCGCCAAGATGCTGCTGCACTTCGAGGATCAAGGAGGTGCCGTCCTTTTTGATTAGCTTGAGCGCGTTATGAATTTTGGGTAGCGTAGCATCTTCTGCGCTAAAATCGACGTCGATAACAGGGCCGATTACCTGAGAAACGATTCCTTTATTGATGGCCATTATGCTTGTAAAATATGGTAAACAATTGTTCGTATCATGAAAATCGCCGCAAGTTAAACTGATGTAGGGTAATAAACAAGCTATTTAAGGAGAGAAAGGACCATAATTCCGACTTTATCAGGGCTACTTTTGTCATTCCGTCCCATTCGCTAATTTTATCCGATATTTCGCACGCCTATGCCCATCGATACCCGACTTTCTTATTTGCAAAAACATCGCTTTGCTCCCCGGCAAATTGATAATCATCCTAATCCCAACCTCGGAATCGTAGTTGTCATCCCGAGTTACTGCGAACCTGACCTGCATCTGACCCTGCAATCGCTGGCTGCATGTGAACTGCCTGTTTGCGCGGTGGAGGTAATTGTGGTCATTAATGCTTCGGAGCAAGCGAGCGATGCTGAGCGGGAATTGAATAAAGAGAGTAAGGGAGCCGCCGCTCAGTGGATGGCTACCTATTCCGGAGCCCTTAGATTTCACCTGCTTGACTTTCCGGATCTGCCAAAGAAACATGCAGGAGTAGGGCTGGCGCGGAAAATCGGAATGGACGAAGCGGTTGATCGACTGGAGCAGGCGCAGAATCCAGCAGGCATTATCCTGTGTCTGGATGCCGATTCGCAGGTGGCACCGAATTACCTGCAAGCTGTTTTTGCAGCGTTTCAGCATGCCCCGAAAGCAGAAGCCGCCTGTATCTATTTTGAGCATCCTTTAGCAGGTGAGGCATTTGAATCGGATATCTATCGGGGCATCACGCGCTACGAATTGTTTTTGCGCTACTACGTTCAGGCGCTGCGATTTGGGGGCTATCCTTATGCGATGCATACTGTGGGTTCTTCTATGGCAGTACGTTCCTCGGCTTATCAGCGACAAGGGGGAATGAACCGCCGAAAAGCAGGCGAAGACTTTTATTTTTTACACAAATTTATTCCCCGTGGGCAGGTGATTGAAATTCGGGATACCCGGGTGATTCCTTCTCCC
>CAYGTH010000532.1:0-5293 GCA_964352745.1 uncultured Bacteroidia bacterium | reverse complement strand
ACGCGACCGTGGTCTTCTACCAGCATTTTCTGAATGCCATAAATGCGTTTCAGGTCTGCATTTTCATGGAGTCGAGGATCGCTTTCCATCACATGTAAGCCCAGGGTGAGCGACACTTCGTCCGTTACGGCCAATGGCCCTACGGGCATGCCGATTTTACGGGCTATATTCTCAATCATGGCCGCAGGTACGCCTTCTTCCAGCAGATAAATGCCTTCAGAGGAAAATGTACCAAAGCAGCGGGAAGTGAAGAAGCCGCGGCTGTCATTCACCACGATAGGCACCTTTTTGATTTGGGTAACATAATCGATCGCGGCTCCAATAGCTCTGTCATTCGTTTGTTCGCCGACGATGATTTCGACCAGGGGCATTTTTTCTACAGGCGAGAAAAAGTGAATACCAATGAAGTTTTCCGGCCGCTTGGAGGCTTTTGCCAGATAACTAATCGGGATGGTGGAGGTATTAGAACCGTAGATTTTATCGGCACCGAGTACTGCTTCTGTTTCGGCTGTAACGGTAGCTTTCAACTCCGGATTCTCAAATACCGCCTCAATGATCAAATCTGATTCTGCTATGGACGAAGGATCATCTGTGGGCTGAATACGGTCGAGAATTTCATCCACATCGGCTTGGGACATATACCCCTTGCTCATGCGCTTTTTGAGGATCGCGCGGGAGTAGTCTTTTCCTTTTTCGGCCCCTTCCATGCTCACATCTTTCAACACGACATCCATGCCGTTTTTGGCAGAGACAAAGGCGATGCCTGCGCCCATCATGCCAGCACCCAGGATGCCGAGCTTTTGGGTTTTGTAGAAACCCAGACCGGCAGGCTTGGCTTTTCCTTTTCTAGCTTCCTGAATCCCAAAGAATCCGGTTCGGATCATGTTGCGTGATTCCTTGGCACCGAGTATTTTGGTGAAATAACGGGCTTCAATTTCCAGGGCCCGATCAATCGAGACTTGTAAGCCATCGTGTACCACACTCAGGATATACTGTGCCGCAGGGTAGTTACCGTGGGTAAGTTTACGAACATTGCCAATTGCGCCGACCATGATTTGAGCGCCAGAAGGTGTCATCAGTCCACCGCCGGGAATGCGGTGTTTTTTATTATCCCAGGGCTGAACAGGCGTTGGATTGGCTGCTATCCATTGTTTTGCCGCAGGAATGAGATCTGCTGTGGATTCGACCAATTCACCGATCAAGCCATCTTTTAATGCTTTTGGCGGACGGGCTTCGATGCCTTGCAGCAGGTACATCAGGCCATTTTGAATGCCCATGAGATAAGGCGCTTTTGCTGTGCCGCCGCCGCCGGGCAGTAGTCCCACTTTAGATTCGGGGAATCCCAGCTTGATGCTGCTATCATTTACACAAATCCGATGATGACAGGTGAGGGCCAGTTCCATGCCGCCACCGAGGGTATTGCCGTTGAGTGCTGCCACAAAGGGTTTTCCGCAGGTCTCAATGGCCCGAAACTGCTGATGCATTCCGAGCATGCCTTTGAAAAATGCTTCCGGGTCCGCCAGCGGTTTTGCGAGCAGACGCAGATCGCCACCAGCCATAAACATCCGCTGCCCAGAAGTGACAATTACTCCTTTTACAGACTCGTCTTTGATCGCTGCATTTGCCGCTTCAAAATACGCCTCGAAAAAATCCTGGCTAAACAAATTCGCCGGATGATTCACCATATCAATGGTGATGATGCCTATACCGTCTGAATCCACGGCGTAGGAAAGAATATCGTTTTTGACTGCAGTTGCCATTTGTTTTTATGTTGAATGAACGCAAAGGAGCTAAGACGCGAAGTAAAATCCCTTCCTTTGCTACTTGGCGGCTTTGCGTTGATAAAAGTGATGATTAAACCCTTTCTACAATAGTTGCGATTCCCATTCCACCGCCAATACAAAGCGTGATGAGGCCGGTAGTTTTGTCCTGACGCTCGAGTTCGTCAATGACGGTGCCGAGGAGCATACAGCCCGTAGCGCCCAATGGATGGCCCAGGGCAATAGCGCCGCCATTTACATTTACTTTGTCATGCGGTACACCGAGGTCTTGCATAAAGCGAAGAGCTACAGCCGCAAAGGCTTCGTTTACTTCGAAGAGGTCGATATCTTCTTTGTTCATCCCTGCTTTTTTGAGCGCTTTCCGGCTCGCAGGTGCTGGACCCACCAGCATAATGGTCGGGTCGGTTCCGTACACACCAATGGATCTGATTTTGGCGCGAGGCTTCAAGCCCATTTTTTCACCCGCTTCTTTATTCCCTACCAATGCGATAGCTGCCCCATCTACGATTGCAGAAGAATTTCCCGCATGGTGAACATGGTCGATTCGCTCTACTTCCGGGTAGCGATCCATGGCGACAGAATCAAAGCCTGCCATTTGACCCATCATAGCAAAGGAAGGTTGAAGACCGGCAAGTGCTTCTATGGTCGTTTGAGGACGGATATTCTCGTCGGTTTGCAGGATGCTGAATCCGTTTACATCTGAAACCGGAATGCGCGAGGTAAAACGTTGCTCTTTTTCGGCCTCGGTCGCCCGCATTTGAGAGAGGTAGGCAAATTCATCAACATCTGCGCGGCTGAAGCCATATTTGGTTGCGATCAAATCCGCCGAAACGCCTTGTGGAATGGCATGGCCGGGAAGGGCAACAGCCGGGTCCATTAATAGAGCACCGCCGTCAGAGCCCATTTTTACCCGAGACATGCTTTCTACCCCGCCTGCGATCAGCAAATCTGAAAACCCGGACTTGACATAGGCGGCAGCCTGATTCACTGCTTCCAGGCCAGATCCGCAAAAACGATTGAGGGTTACCCCACATAAATGATCGCCATAGCCCGATTGCTGAGCGGCCGTTTTGGCGATGTTGGCGCCCTGATCCATAATCTGCGTTACACAACCCAAAATCACGTCCTCAACCAACTCCGGATCGAAGTCATGCTTCGCGCGCAATTCCTTGAGAAGGGAGGCCGAAAGGTGAGTAGGCGTGATGCCATTGAGGGCTCCTTTTCGGTTGCCTTTGCCCCGTACGGTGCGGATGGCGTCATAAATATAAGCTTCCATGTTTAGGTATTTTATTGAATAATGGGGAGTAGCCCCGAGATTGATATTAATTAAGAGCTCTCGTAATTAAATATATATGCCAATTTACGGGATTCTGGCTCGACTTGCAAGATTATTTATTGTAACCCTTCAGTGTGGTTTAGGTTCGGTTTGTTCTGAATTTCTTATTCCATTCATATTTTGAGACATTTCTTAATTTATGTAATTTGTAAGCTGAATGGAATGGGTTCGCCAGGGTAGTAGGCAGGCGATACCTGATAAGGATGTCTTGATAGGTATGGAGGAAAAACGAAAACGTGGGAGACCTTCGCAGCGCAAAGAAGTCAATCAGCTTGAATTGCTGCATATCTCCATGAAGGTCTTTGCCGATAAAGGATTTGCAGGTACCAGTATGACAGCCATTGCACGGGTTGCACAGGTGAATGATTCCCTGTTACATTATCATTTTGGCAATAAAGAGCAGCTTTGGAAGCGCGGCATAGAAGCACTGACGCAGGAGTTGATTGATGAGTTTGCTGAATTTCGAAAACTCCATAAAGACTTGGAGGGCATTGCCCTGATGAAAGTCCTGGTTCGGCAATTTGTATTGTTTAATGCGCGCTATCCGGAATATTACCGGTTACTCAGCCAGGAAATGGCGATGTGGAGCAACCGTTCGACCTGGCTGGCAGAAGAAATTATTCCTTTGTTGCAGGCCCTGTACGAGAAAACCATCGAATCAGAACAAATCGCGGGACGAATCAAGCCCCTCCCGATTGCAAACATGATCATCATCACCTTTGGTGCTGTCAATGCCGCCTTTCATCAGGCTGTACAAATGCGACAACAATTTGAGATAGAAGTATTTGAACCCGAAGAAGTAGATAAACATACCGATGCTGTAATTGAGACGCTGTTTCACGGATGGAGTTTGTAAGCAATTATTTCCGCAACATTCCCATCCTCTGATTCTGGCCATGATGCATATATTACTCATATTCAATCCTCCTTTCATCTATGTCTGATTCGATATATATACCCGATCCTGCACGCGAGGCCCAGCAATTGTATAGCCCGGTGCTGGATCATCAAGCTGCTGACCTCACCGTTCGGGAACAATTAGAGGCTTTTGCGGAATTGCTGTTTACAGCCCATCATAATGGAGATGAGGCAGTCTGTTTTGAGATTAATAACTGGCATCCCGCGCATATCGACCAGGAACCGGAATCGATATTGAAGGCTCCTTTTTCCCGGGAGGATGCCCACCTGACAGTGGCTCGTGCACATGGATTTGAAGATTGGGCAGAAGTGGAACTCAAAGGAGATCAGCCCTTTGATCCTGAATTTGAATTGGCAATTGATACTTTGTTGGCTGGAGACCTCGACCTGCTGAAAACCCTGATTGAAACCCATCCAGCCCTATTACATGAGCGTTCGCCGTATGGTCATGCTGCGACCTTGTTTCATTATATCGGCAGCAATGGGGTAGAGACCCGTCGTCAGCAAGTACCGCTTAACTTGCCTGAGATCACCCGATTTTTATTAGATGCAGGGGTAGATCGGAATGCTACTGCCCGACTTTATGGCGGTCAGCTTGACACACTAGCTCTATTGACCAGTAGTGCCCATCCTTATGAGGCTGGAATCGCCGAAGAGATGGAGGCCATTTTGCAGGAAGGTTAGTGGATCACCAAACTCCCTTCTTTAACATCTTTGCCACTTTTTTTAGAAAAAAGTAGCGGAAAAAATCGCAGAAGCCAAGTCAACGCGCAGTCCCCCGCATCGAGTGCGGGGCAGGCTTCCCCCGTTTTCCCGATGGCTTCTGCATCGCCAATTCACCTGGGAGGGAACCGTGAAGGTTAAATAGTTTTATCAAAGATCACGTCAAGGCGGGCTGGTGATTAAACGGGCGCGCGCAGCCTGCCCCGGACTCGATCCGGGGGATGGCAAGTGGGCAGGCCTTGGTTAGCCCGTTTGGAGGTTTTGGCTACTTTTTGCGGTAAAAAGTAGCAGGAGGGTTTTTCCTTGGCCGCAAAACGCACCTCTCAACGAACGATAACCATTTTTGAAGAAAAGGGCCTGAGGGAGTCCCTTTTCAAGGGAACAGTGCTTGTGTGAAGGGGTACACGAGGCTGCATCGCCATCCCGCCAGAGGATAATCTGCGATTGAAAATCACTTTACGGGTGTTTGCAGACTCGGATTCAACTAGCGCTGCAGCCCTGGATTTCTATGCTGAGATGATTTGAGTCCTGACAA
>CAYGTH010000531.1:0-5321 GCA_964352745.1 uncultured Bacteroidia bacterium | reverse complement strand
TATACGTTTTACAGCAGTTAGGTGTTGATTTATTACTGGGAACGGCCATGCGTATATATAGCACGTGTCTCGAAGAAATACCCTCCCCCCACGATCCCTTTCTAGGTTTTCTCAAAAAATACAATCCCCATAACAGGCATTCGTTCAATTCCGATACATCGGAAGCCTCATTGCTCGGCCCTACCGACCGCATGGAGCCTTATGTATGGTATGCTGTTTGTGTTCAAGCTAATTGAAATATTTTTACATCTTTAGAAATTCCTTTCAGTTCATGGCTTCCTTGAAAGGAAATATCATATCCATTCACTTTTATTTCTTCATACGTTGTTCCTGACACTAAAAATTGACTCTGCAATTTTTTGTTTAATTGTTCTATTCGTGATGCCACAATTACATTGCTACCAGTAATAGAGTATGATTTCCTATAGTCATTCCCAATTTCTCCAGCGATAATCTTTCCAGTATGAAGGCCTATGCCAACTTTTACCTCTGGGACCTGACCTTCTGCACTCAATTCTTTAGTTTTCGCTATCATCTCAAAACCAGCTTTTACCGCATCCAATGGGTGGGTAGTAGTTTCAATGGGAGCGCCAAACACGGCTAGTACTCCATCTCCCAGAATTTGCAGTACAATCCCTCTGTTCGCCCTGACCAAATTGATGTATTCGCTAAAAACTATATTCTGAAAATCAGCAACTTCTTCTGGGGGTTTCGAATCAGCAAATAGCGTGAAATCTCTAATGTCCAAAAACATAATTGTAGCTTCATATGATTTGCTTTCTGATCCCAATAGGTCATTTGAAATTAAGGTATTAGCAACTTCTGAGGAGACATGTTGCCCAAAAAGTGTTTTGATTTTTTGTAACAGCCTATTTGACCTTCTTTTTTCAAATCGAATGGTTTTTACAAACCACGCTGAGGCCATAAAAACAACAATAGACGAAACCCCAATATTCATAATATAGAATATTGTTTTTTCCATGTCTGAAACAGTTAGAACATGCCCTAAAAGAGCGGGCTCAAAAGCCGCTGAAACAACAACAATGACAGAAAACATTCCAATCCAAATTATGGATTGACGAAAAGAAAGAAATATAATTGCACCAATAGGACCTAAAAAGCTCCAGGCAATTACAAGTCCTGAATGATCCATACTTCCAATACTCCATTGTATTAATGCTGAAATCCAGGTTATACAAGCCAGCTGTGTGTATATTAGTAGGCGGTGATCTCGCAGGTGATGCGAAACTACAATAGCGATGCCTACAAATACGATGAAAGATAATGGAAGAATGGCTGTCAGGCCGAATCCAAAAATTACAACATAAAGAAGGCTCCATAATAAACCACAAAGGCAGCAACATAGAGAAACCAGTAAAATGAGTTGTTTGGAAGAGGCTATCTCTTCAGTATCATCCGACCTAAATGCATATTTTTTTGTGAATTGAATAATCTTTGACATTGCTGATTTTCTATGGTACACAATATTAAGATTTGTAACACTCGCCGCCGCAGGCGATGGCTGATTACCCATCATTTGAACGCAGCCGCCCTGGCCGCCTATGAGCTATGAGGATTGCACAGCTTATCCCAGGCTGGTCAGGTTTTCTGCTGGGCGGCATTCATCAAAATAAGTCAATCCTGCACGCAACGAACCGATGATCCGTGAAGAATATCGACATCAAAACGGAAAGCTTTTGATTTAATCCCCATGGTAGGACCTCCATAACTGAAGTTCCATCCCCAGGCTTTGCCCGCTTCACCGGTGGGGGTGGACGACCACCAAAAACCGAAATACCCCAGGACGTCATAAGCATTATTTCTGCGAACACCTGCCGGAAGCGCGTTGAACCCACTGCTATTCGTGCCGTTGCCGCCTTCTTTCCATCCATTGACGCTTTTCAGGGCCTCACCAGCCTTGTCGGTTCCGCCAAATTGACTCACCAGCTGAGACCATTCGCGATCCGTTGCTAAATGCCAGCCGTCTGGACAAGCCTCTTTCGCTGCTTCCCAGGTGTAAAGCAAGCCTAGCTCTTTTCGCTTGTTCTCATTGTCATCATACGCGTAGCTGTCCGGCACTTTATAGTTCAGGTTTTGGGCCATCCATGTAAATGTGGTGTCCGTCAACGCGTTTTTGAAGCTGATAGTTTTATAGGCTTGGCCATCGCGCAAGTCAATAAAGGTGCCAGGGGATTGGGGAATTCCTGCCTGTGTAACAAGCAAGGTAGAAAGTAGGGCAAAGATGTGCTGTTTCAGCATAGGTAGTTCGGATTTACTTATTCGGGTGTCCCTCTTTCAACGGAGTCCCAGTAGCGACGCAGCTTTCTTTTTTAATGGCCTCATAATCGTCTCCATACTGTATAAGCGTTTTTGTCTTCTAAGGAGAAGATTTCTAATTAGACCTTCCTATTTTTAAGTGACACCTAAAATTGATACCCAAGCTGTAAGTTTAGATTTGGCACATTTAAGATTCCCGAGGTTTCAGAGGAAAAATTGTTATGAAATTCAATTTCACGCGTTAATATACTTCTTTCCTTGAAAGTGGTTCTAACCATCAGATTTAGGTTCAAAAAGAAACGGTCCGTTAGGTAAACATAATTTTCGAGCCCTAATAGCAACATTCCGACTGCAACCTTTCGGCTTACCACATTTTGTTGTTCGATTATTCCTCTGTTGATATAAATATCCTCAGGGTATTGAAAAACTGATTGCGCAAGAGAGCCTCCAAGGGAGCCCTTGATCTCGAATCTTTCCCCTCGCTTAACAATCCGATGTTTTAGGCCAACATCCAAATAGATAAACTTCTCTGAATATTGAAATTGCCAACTATTGTCCCAGGTATCAGTTCCGTCAGTTCCTTGAGACCTTCCCTGTGTGATAAAATCATCACCGTTGATGCCCAGTCCTATAAACCCTGAGAATTTGGGGTTCATTTTATATTCATATTGAAATTCAGCATTCCATCCTGGAGAGCCCTCGTATGGTACGACTCCTATTCCTCCGCCTATTTTGACCTGGTTCTTTTGAGCTATAATTATAATGGAATTAAGCAGTAGGAATACTAAAATTATTTCTTTTTTCATTTTGTTAATTTTATGCGCTAAGGGGATTGTATGGGTTTAGTTGAGGCTGAGCGGGTTTCCTCCTGGGCTTTGTCGCATATCAAAAGCGATAAAGATAGGCAAACCGGTTGATGGAGTCGGTAAATTTCAGCTTTTTATTAACGGTCCGGATCCGGTCCGTATCCCAAAGCGTATGCATTATACCCCGTTATTGCCTTCTTTATTTTAATACCTTTACTACATTATCCAAGTAGTCAACTACTAACTTAATCTCAACGTTGTTATTTGACAAATAACTACTCATTTGATCTCTTAATTCTACAAAAGGTTGAAGTCCTTCCGAGTCATTTTCGATCCCTTGTACTACAGGAATAGAGATTTCATATTTGTTCCCATTTTTGGCGACAAAAACATATTGAGCTACTGGCAAGTCAAAAAAACCTATTTCGCTAAAACCTTCTGCGATTTTATCTACTTCTGCCTCGGAAATATTGGATTTATCAAAATCAATTTCGTGTTTAACATTTATTCCGTAGGTCTTTGTAGAAATGTTGGCTTGCTCAATTGAGTCAGCAAGGAAGGCAAAAGAAATAATCGGTACTATGGTAATTAAGAGCCCAATAATTCCAATTCCGATTACTCTTCCCCATCCATAAATTAATCCTCCTTGTTCTATGTGTTCAGTTGCTATTTCTTCTTGATACTTCTTAAAGAGCCCAAAGGCAATAGCCGTATATGCCAAAGGAATTACTTGGTTAGGAATATGGATATGTTCAGGAATCATGAAAATCCCTCCAAATATGACGATGGTGGCAACTATGGTAATTATCCAAGTAGGTTTTACTTTTTCAGGTTGCCCGAGCACTTTGAAATTTTCTGAAAAGAAGTATCCTGCAACTAAAGGTCCACCTAAAAAGGTCCCTACCCAAAATGCTCTTTCTTTATATATTTTCACAGTTGTATTTGTAATGTCATTGTTTCGTTCATCTTATAATTGGCCAACGGTTCCGTGTATGTGACATGCCCAGCTTTTGCTGTTCATGTCACATACACATTGTAAGCTTTTCGCCTTCTTTTTATTCGACTATGAAACCCTCAACAGGCTTCAACATTATCCCGGGAATTTTTCTTTTAAGGAGTACCTTTTTCGTTTTTTGCTTTGCCTTCTTCATAAATATTCCGAATGAATAAAACCAAAGGCAACCCTATTACCCACCCCCATTTCATATCCATAACATCATATGATTCCTTGTACAGAAACGGTACAGCTTCAAAGATTAACACAATTCCAAATAATAATATTGATTGAATGTACTTGTTCATTTTAATTTTATTTTTTCGGTGAAAGCTAACGAACTCGCTATCGCTCAAATTCCATCCAGTCAACCCGGAAGGTGCGTTCATTGCCGGATCGCTCTTCATCTTTTGCCTCAAATATCAAATAGAAACTGTTAAAGCCTTCTACGGGAGTCATCAGCTCCACATTCAGTGTTTCGAATCTACTCCCACCGCCTGTGTTGGGCAGTTGTGCTACTGCGAGTAAGGGGCCATCCAGGGCATTTGCCCGAATTTCTACCTGCCCATTTGTGGCAAGAGAGGAGTAGCGCAAGCGAATGGAGCCGATATAGGAAAAGTCAACGGCATTATACCGGAGATAAGAATTATCGAGCAAATTGGCAGAAAGCTTGCCTTTTCCGGGGCTGCCCTGAATCCGCACATCGCTGGAGCCTGCCAGGTCCAGGCTTTCTCCTTCTATCCGATTAGAACTGAGGATGATATTTTCATACGCCGTTAAGGGGCCCATTTTTTCACCGCCTTTATCGGTATAGCTGATGGTGAAATAATACGTTCCTTTTTCGCTGCTTCGGAGATGATCTTTTGGGGAAAGCGTTCCCTTCGTGGGGAGAGAAACGGGATCAGCCGACGCTTCCGCCAGCGAAAGCACATACCCGGCTATTTTCTCAGCCTCTTCCTGCGAAAACTGCGGATGGGCAGCCATCGCGCCTGCTCCCCAGACGCCACTGGAGCCGTTGATGATTTTTCCGGCGAGATAGGCCACCGCACCTTCCTCGGCCTGATAGCGAAGCGCTACCTCCCGGAGTGCGGGCCCCACCACCTTTTTGGTAATGGCATGACAAGCCTGGCAATCGCTTCCTTCGAACAGCGCTTTTCCGGCAGCGAATTTTCCGGCAGCACTGAGCGCCGCGTGATCTTGTGCGGCCATCGTTTTGTCAAATCCTCCATCGAGGTAATTGAAAC
>CAYGTH010000530.1:0-5323 GCA_964352745.1 uncultured Bacteroidia bacterium | reverse complement strand
CCCTAAATTCAGCATTTTCGCTAACAAATTTTCTGTCCCAAACATGGTCTTAATCTGTGCTGGTTGTACCGCTTCATGTTTCATAAGCCTGTTTGTTTCCAGGGTATCCCATCATTGAGGGATGAAAACTAGCGAGAATGACCGTCCCGGCAAATGAGAAGGCTCAATGGTCAGTGTGATCTTAATCATCTGAAAATCAGCCATAATACAAGTGATTTGTGCCTATAGAAGACCAGGCACTATGGCTTGGTAATCAACCTATTATCGTACAACCATGACTTACTATTTAAGGACCGTTCTCGATACAGATTTTGCCCAGGCAAAGGAGCAGGTTACGAAAGCCTTACAGCAGGAAGGGTTTGGGATTTTAACTGAAATTGATATCCAGAAAACGCTGAAAAAGAAGTTGGATGTGGACATGCAGGAATACCTTATTTTGGGTGCTTGTAATCCCCAATTCGCTTATCAGGCCCTTCAGGCCGAAGACAAAATCGGTCTGATGCTGCCCTGTAATGTAATTCTGCAAAAGCTCCCGGATGGTTCCATCGAAGTCGCGATTATTGATCCTGAGGTTGCGATGCAAAGCGTAGAAAATCAAGCATTGGAGCCCTTTGCCCAGACCGTAAAAACCCAGCTGCAACGGGTAATTGATGCGCTGTGAGTATTATGGGAATAGGTGGTTATCGAATCAGGGTTACAGAACCCCCATACCTCAGTTCCTGGCCCTCGTGGGTGGTAATGCGGGCGATATACACAAATACGCCCGAAGGGACGGATTGGCCACGAGCGGTACCGTCCCATTCCTGTCCGCTATAAATCAGATTTCCCCATCTGTTGTAAATGGAAAGATCGAGATCCGCTATTTCCCCCTGAGCCCCGATGATTTGGAAGGTTTCATTGATTCCGTCACCATTTGGCGAGAAAGCATTTGGGAAATAAATGTTTGTCAGGCTGAGTTGTAAGACCAGGAGACTGTCGCACCCCTGTTCGCTGGTCAGTTGGATCCGATGTTCTCCCTCGGAAGTAAAGGAACGGTTGCCGGCTTTAAAGGTGGCTCCAGCCAGGATTTGTGCCGTTAAAGTATCGGAGATCACGTCCTCAACCCTCAGGATCAGGGTAACGATGCTGTCGCAATTTGATGCTGAGATGAGGGTGTCTGTGTAAATGCCCGGTTCCGTAAGGAGCTTATCGTTGAACCAGAATTCGGTTCCGGTACAGATCGTTTGGGAGAGGGTATCGGTGAGAGTCGGAATGAAAAATGGATAATCTGCAGAAACCCGGCATTCCTCGCCATGTATGATCCGGAGTTGATAATTCCCTTCTCCTCGCATGGTTGAAAGCTGTGCGGCTGTTTCGCCCACGATCGCAATTCCATCCTTGTACCATTGATATGCATAGTCTGGCCTGTCCTGCACTGAGAAGGCAAAATCCGGCGAGCATGGAACGGTCAACTCCTGTAATTGAAAATCAAATGCCTGCAACTCATCCAGGATGATGTTATCGAGGAAATAGTAGAGGTATTGTGGCGATTCAAACAACTCACAATCAGGCCCGATAGCGATGGCCGCTATATCCTGGTCGGGCTGAAACTCCAGCCGTACTTTTTTCCAGCCTCCGCCAAAATCGCGTGTAATCACCTCTGAGGTCAGCAAAAACCATTCTGGCGCATTGCTGGGACACTCAAAGTTTTCTGAGAAAGGGAGATTTGCGCAGCTCGCAGATCCATACACAGAGAGATTGATATCGGAAGAAATCGTAATTTCAATAAAGCCCAGATATAACTCCAATGCATATAGGGAGTCTTTCTGCAAAGGATAATTCAGGCATACGGCAGCATACTCTTTGTATGGGATTTTCTCATTATTCGGGTCGCCAGGATCTACCGTGTGTCCATTGACAAATCGCAATAAACCCGCTCCATGTGGAAGGGGCCTGGGAGGCGCAAAAAGCGTTCGATCTGTCCAGCCACACTCGTTCATATAATCGGTAGTAGCCAGGGAAGCCTGGTCCCAGTAATCGACGCATTCCATCTGAGCTTCTTCCGTAGGGCAGCAGGAAATTGACTCAAAAGACGGATTGGGAATCATGGATTCGAAGTCAATGCGCTTGCACGCACACTCCGGATCGTTGAGATCGATGAGTCCGTCGTTGTCATCATCGAGGGCATTGTCACAAACCTCAAGGGAAAGGGCCGGTTCCCGCATCGCATTTTTGGAGATAAAACTCCCCAAAAGGACAATGAATACGCATGCTGTGATCAGAAGTCCGAATCGGGATACAGGAATCATGGGTTAGACTTAAAGGCTCAAGTCTAAGGTACAAAAATTAAGGGAGAGCTTTGTCTTGTGCATGACAGCGCCAAATATTCATGCCGAATCCCTATTTCCGCTTAGATCGCATCGCTTTTACCTTTTTGAGGGAATCGTCCGCTACAAACCGTTGGTAGGCTTCTGTTTCTACGCCATAGAGTGCGATTTTTCCGGCTTCGTCGCTGTGAATGCCCCAGCCATATTGCTTGGTTAAGGGAGATGCGCGGAAACAGGGTTGTCCTTTGGAAAAATAGTGGTCTCTTTCTTCGGCTAATTCTGCTGCGCTGAATTCTTTTCTAATCGCAAATACCCCAAACAGCACTTCATCGGAAGTGTATTGGTAGGGATTGTCATACAGCATTTCAAATTGGAGGTTTGCCACGGTCTTTTTATCGCCTTTCACAGGAGGCATTTCCCCCTGGCTCAATTGACAATCTTCGGCGATTTCTATGAAGGTGTTATAATAGTTGGTTGAGTGCATAGGATCAATTTTTGGCAAGATAAGCAAGGACTGTGTCAACCCTTTGTCACGCTTCATTGAAATGTTTTTTGCGTTGAATCCCGACATATTCTTTCAGGGTCATCTGATGGGGACTGAACTTCTCTGGCTGAAAATGTAGCTGCTGAATTCTATCCAGCCTGAAATTCCGAAAGTCTTTTCTCAGCCTGCACCAGGCAATCAGGACCCAGTTTTCAGCGGTGTTGTGATAAATGGCAAAAGGCTCAACTTCCCGACTTGTTGATTGGCTGGCACCTTCCTTTTGGTATTCGATTTTGAGGACCTTGAAATGGGTGAGGGCTTTCTGGATGTCGGAGAGGTAGGTACTGGTTCGTTCTTCCTGCCAGTTTTTCCCGATGATGGTTCTGTTGGCGAGGAAGTCTGCTTTTTCTTTTTCACTACTTCGCAGCACGGATTTGATCTTGTCGATGGCCTTGTTGAATTCCCGGATCAGGGATTCGTCCTTGGTTGTGGCGATCATCTTCTCCCCAAAGATAAGGGCATTGGCTTCTGATTCCGTAAACATAACCGGAGGAATGTTGTAGCCTTCCATCAGGGAAAACCCCTTCCCTTCGATTGGTACAATGGGCACACCTGCTTGTTCGAGGGCCGTCAAATCCCGATAGATGGTTCTTTTACTCACGCCAAACTGCCCGACCAATTGCAGTACGGATACAGAGGGTTTGGACTGTAGCTTCAACAAAATTGCAGTCAAGCGAGACAGCCTTGATATGTTATCCGAATATGCCATTTGTGGGGGCTTGCCTTTTTAGGCGAAAAACGGCTACTATATGTTGTCGTAGCGCTAACATTAAGGTTTCTAATGCCTGTCACCGCAGTCGATTGCTGATTCAAATCTTAATGTCATGCGCCTTATTTTTCTTGTAATTTCGATAGGATTTTTTGATAAAAAGTAGGGTTAATCCTGAAATTAGCCTTTTCCATCAGTTCATCAAGAATTAGTTTCGCAGACTTTATGATGCCTTTTTCTCGCGCTTCAATCAAAATCCCAACTAATCCAATTATTTCTAAGCCTAATTCAGTTGCTATTCGACGCCCTTTCTTTTCGTCTATTACTAAATTTGATGCTTCCAATTCTATCGCAAGTGCGATTGCAGCAGATTCTCCTAAATCCAGATTTACGCTTAATTGTTGAACGAATGCTTGATCTGAAGGCTCTGCCACTTCTATCCATGAGCTTTCATGTATTTCTGATAGATCGTGACCGAATCGTTCTAACACCAGTAATTCCTCAAGGACCGCTCGAGGAATTATTATGTTACCAAAAACGTCTTTCAAGATGGAAAGCTTCCCAATAATGATCAGATTGCTGATGGAGGAAGTATCACTTAGACCATGTTTGGGACAGTAAATTTGTTAGCGAAACTGGTGGATTTCGGGTTCTGACAAGCCATTTTGCGCAGAAATAGCGAGCTATTTCGAGTAGAAATGGTGCAGATCAGGTTCCGGAAGCCGCCAGTTTCTAAGGAAATTAGCGTTCCAAACATGGTCTTACAATTGTCAAGCCTTTCCGTATTTAAGCATTACTTTTTTATAATCTTTTTCAAACTCTTCCTCATCATAGGAAATAGGGATTCCTCGACTATTCATAGCGAGTTGGAATTCATATTGAGATATCCCAGCAAATTCACTTGCTTTACCCATTGTAAGCATCCCCCTGGAGAATAGGAATAATCCTAATTCCAGCCTGAATTCTGATTCAGACATATTTGATTGCTGAATGATGTTGTCTGGTATGATAACACTCATCGCTTGAGATTTATATTTTTCTTCTAAATCCAAATATACGAATTCTATTCATGATTAGATGCAATACGATACTATTTAGCACATAATATTAATCTGTATTTTCTTGATCGGCCGGAAGGTATAAGAAATTAAGATAAGCAATCTTCCATTCTCTATTTTCTTTTTCCAATATTTTTGTTTCCAATGCCTCTCCTAAAAATTTCCCTGTCTTTTGATCTCTTGATATTTGTTTAAAAGTAACCCACGCCACATCGCCCCGAATTTGGACATTCAGATCTCGTATATCCATGCCTACATTATTTCCATCTCAATATCCCCGGTATTTAAAATAATCCTTTTGGATATATTTGCTTTGCCACTCCTCATAATCCTTAATAAAGTAGGCCTTGAATTCCCCATGAATGGTGCCCATTATTTTTTCGCTTTCAGCTTCATATTCCGGAGTGCCTGGTAATAGTTTGGTTTTTTCCGGGTCATTTGAAATTGAATTGTTGCATCCAATCAGCCCAACTGCAAGTGCCAGGAGGATAATGCTTACATTTTTCATAGCTTTTAATGCATTAAGGTGGATTAGGTACCGACCCTTTAAGATTACTGTTTTTTGTCAAAAAGAGAATTTTATTGAACCGATCCTATTGATCCTATTTAAAACGGGAGATCATAACAAGGTGCCCGCCATTCCTTGACTTTTTTGTTGCGCAGCTTCTGCAACAAAACCCCGAATCTTCAACAAAGACATTCATAT
>CAYGTH010000529.1:0-5327 GCA_964352745.1 uncultured Bacteroidia bacterium | reverse complement strand
ACTTCCAGCCGGATTGCATTGGCCCACAGTACATTAAAGGTAAATCGAGACCCTGTAGCCTGCGTTCCCCAATCCACAATAATTTGCTGAACGCCCCCTGCACTGGGATTAGCGACAACCGTTGTCTTGATCCAGGCCTCTATCGTTCGGGGACCGGCGCCACTTACCCCCGGAGAGGTCGTCTGCACATAGTCGTTAAAGCCATCGAAGGCCAGTCCGTTTTGGGCAGAGACATGGGGAAGGATCAGGCTTATACATAATAAGCCGAGGCAATTTTTGAGGAATTTCCAGTTCATGGGTAACAGATCAAGTATAATATGATTTTACAAAACACCCGCCATTTGCTACAAGGTATCGAAAAATACCATTTGCAAGATTATTTTCATAGCATCAGCGGATAAATCAGGCAGAAGTCCTCCATTTTCCTTTCTCCTCTTTTTTCCATAGGTTTCTAAACATTCACCTAATCCCCAATACCATGCCTCTCTCCCGTCGTCAATTCGTCAGCAAAACTGCCCTGGGCCTCGGAGCCAGTACGCTGGGCCTGTCTCTTTCTGAATCTCAGGCACCTCCTGTATCCCTTGTTGATCGCTTGCCTCGCGAGGTGTGGATTGGGAGCGTATCGACCATGGGTATGCGGGCTAAAAATGCTCATGACATGACCCAACAAGTCCTGAACATCATGGAGAATATGCTTCCCTATCAGCCTGACATCATTTGCCTACCGGAAATCTTCGCCTATGGACATTTGGAGGAGCGCTACGAGGTCAAAGCAGTAGCCGAAGCCGTTCCGGGATCGATTGTGAGGCCTTTTATGGATTTTGCCAGGGAAAATAACTGTTATGTCATTTGCCCTACCTACACGCTGGATCAGGGTTCGGTATATATCGCGGCAGTCCTGATTGATCGGGCGGGAGAGGTGGTCGGAGAATATAGAAAGGCTCGCCCGACTGATTATGAGATCAGCTTAGGCGTTCGGCCAGGGCCCTTGGAGCCCCCTGTATTCGAAACAGATTTTGGAAAAATCGGGATACAGATTTGTTTTGATATAAAATGGGAGGAAGGTTGGCGACATCTGCAAGCAGCAGGGGCAGAAATCATCTTTTGGCCTTCTGCCTACGCAGCAGGCAGGGAAGTCAATAGCCGTGCCTGGCGGCATCAGGTGCACCTGGTTTCCAGTACGCAAAAGGACACCACCAAAATTTGCGACCCCAGCGGGGAAATCATTGCCAAAACCGGCCGTTGGCAACGCAATTGGGTGTGTGCGCCCGTCAACCTGGAAGTGGCCTTTTTACTCAGCTGGCCAGCGGTTCAGTCATTTGGGAAAATACAAAGAAAGTACGGCCGCCGCGTCCATCTTCGCACCTTTGACGAAGAAGAATGGACGCTGATCGAAAGTCGCGATCCGGAACTGAAAGTCGCTGATATTCTCGAAGAGTTTGGGCTGCAAAATCATGCGGAGATGATTGCGCTTAATCAGGAGGTCCAGGAAAAGTATCGATAGGGGCTCCGAAGCTGGTGACTTGCGCAGCTTGACAGTAGAATCCGGGATTTTCTATTCAAAAAGTTGATTGTACAAGCTGTAGATTCCGGGTTGCCTGAACAGGCTACGCAAGTTCAGGCAACCCGGAATGACAAGATTTTTTTAAAAGAACTTCCCCTATTCGGCACATACACAAGTAGTTCCACAAAAAATAAGCTCTGAGTCCGTTTTCTCCATCAATTGCGTCTCAATTTCGCTGCGCTCTTCCTCAGAAAATTCAAATATATCTCCCTCGCAAGTCCAGTAAACCGGAGGCATCGACAGGCAGGTAACACAACAATTGCCAAAGGTGATATACGTCTCACGCTTATATTCAAAGCGAAGCACCCAGCCATATTCCTGCTGAAAGTCGCCGCCATCATTGATAATTTCCTGCACCCAGGGCAAATCTTCCAGGGGGGTATCTCCTCCATATTTGCGGAAGTTAGGTTCGGAAGAGCAGGCAGTCAGGGCCAGGCAGAAACACCCAATCAGGGTAAGGGTAACGATCTGTTTCATGATGCCTTTTTTCATCAGACGGATGAATGAGTCATATTGCTGCATTTCGACTTGACACGTACTAATTCTACTTTGTCAATCCTGGTTTTCACCAACTTCTTATCTGGGTCGCTTTCTTCCTAAAAGGTCATTTTCTTTTTTGATGAGCAAAAAAGAAACAAAAAACTCACAAAAATTTTAGCCCACCGCAATCAGGCCGCCCTCGCCATATTATTACTCATGAGTCTGTTTATTTTCAAAGGCATTCGTGAGCCCTTCGGGGTTGAGGCCAACTCGCCTGGGTGGGAACTAAAGTTTAGCCTAAAAATAACAGATCGAGGTCTGCTGGCAGTTTTCTATCTTTCTTCTTCTCATCTCTCTTTTATCACCGTAATGCCCGCTTCCAAGTCCAGGCATACATAGCTCGTTTTCCCTTCCTTGCACCAGCTATTCTCAGTCAGGGCGCGGGAAGAAGCCACCCGATCCAATGGGATCATGGTTTGATTTCGGTACAGGGCGGGATTTTTGAATTTCCGGGCCACTTCCAAGGTAAAGTCTTTGGTGGCAAAGGGGCTTTCTATAACGATTCCCTCATCCGTCAGGGTGATCTTGGCAAAGGTACGGGCCGCCCAGTAGTGCGCGATGTCGGTGAGTTTCATCCAATGCAAATGGTCGTAGGTCGCATGGAGGCGATTCACCACGGTTTTGAAGATATCAAAGCCGAGTTTTTCACCATTATAATAGATCCCCGGCCAGTGGCAAATGAAGATGGCGGGCTCTTCCTGTTCAATGACTTCCACCAGACGCCCTTGCTTTCCGTCCTCAGTAATGAAGCGATCCGGATCGCCGGGGGTCAGGCCATCCCATCCGCCAAACCAGTCGCCAGTACACGCGATGATGTGCACCGAACATGAGGCATCGGGCCCCTCAAGTCCTTCGGCATGAAAGATTTGCGGCTGTACGCTTTTGTCGGGCTCCGTGACCACATCCCGGAAAAAATGGGCAACGTTATGCCCAAATACTTCCCGAACGGCATACTGCGTACCCCGCGCCAGATTAGGGATGTTCCGGCCTCCAAAACCACCGGGCGTCGTTACGCCGTCGCAATCAAAGCCTGCGTCTTTCAGGATTTGCAGAGAATAGGCAATGTATTCTCCCAATTCATCCGCACTTTTCGTCTGGCTCCACTCCCAGTTTTCCATGAACTCAGGCGTGGCATCCGGAAAGGGCAGGCCGGTCTTGATGTCGATCACGCGGGTATGGCTGATCATTTCGGAGTGAATGTCCCAATCGGGCATGGCTTGTTCCCGCACGATTTTCAAACTGGCTTCCAGTTCTTTTTTCGTCCAGCCCGGAATGAAGCGATGCAAATAGCCCGTACAGGCCGGAAAGGGCACCATGCTGTATTTGCCCTTGACGCCGTGATCCGCACACCAGCCCAAAAACTCCAGCACAAAACTATCCGGAATTTCCCTCGGCAGCGCACGCCAGTCCTGCTTATAGTTCTCCGGAAATACCTCCCCAAATTGAGGAATGCCATAATAGGCCAGATTCACCAATGCCGTCGAGTCATCAATGATAAAACTGACCGGCACCCGATTCCGGGGATTGAGAATGGAGACTGCATCTGACTGAAATGCGGGCCATTGGGTGCTGGCAAGGAGAGAGGCAGTCGATACGGAGCTGGTTTTGAGAAAGTCGCGGCGGTTCATTGGGGGTGGGGGTTAGGGCTATTTTGCTTGAAAAGGTCTTGGGATAAGATATAAAAAAAGAAAAAGCAAATACCGATGGGCATTCGTTTTAATTCAGTACTCACGACAAAAACCGAACATGCGGCCTTTATTTTCGGATACCGCCCCACTACTTCACAGCCCAAAAAGTAGTTCAGTAAGCTAAATTTTTGCATCTTCATGTATCTAAAACCGCAGTAATAGCCTGTTCGAAATGTCTGTTACAAATCGATCATTCCTCAAAATACTTTTTTGCGTTCTCCCTTGGTGTCTGCTGTTTAGCTGCAATAAGGTGGTAACTGTCCAGGAATTCAATCGCATCGAACCCGATATGCCTTACCGGAAAGTGAAGGAGATCATTGCCGATCCCGGTACACAGATCTATTCCGTCTACTTTCACTCTGTATTTGAAGAATACCCAGAAATAATTACGGGTTGGCAATGGCGAAATAAAAATGGCGGGGAAGTACACATTTACTTTCGCAATGATCGGATGTACGAGAAGAAGAGGTATTGAGGGGGAATAGAATAGTTGATCAACTGATATAACTCCAAATAATAATCTGTCAATAATCAAATACATCATAACATGAAAAGTATTGAAAAATGTGACGTATGCTTACGCAATCAGACTCTTTTATCAGGCGGGTTGACCGAATATCTCCAGCGATATGGAGGGCTTCAGACAGAGACCGTCTGTATAAACTGTGGTAAGGGTTATTATAATAAGGCCCAGGGAGAGGTGCAGACAATTTTCAAAAAGTCGGATGCCCTGGTAAGTAAATATGGCAGGTTTGTTCCTGTGATCTCATCGGACGCACATCGAGCCTGGGACTATCAGGTTTTGCAGATGGTCTCCGCTCGTTATTCAACGAATTCAATAAAATCGGCGGCCTCTGCTGTCGCTGGATACATGATTGTTGATGCGGCGGCTGGATTTGGACGTGGCGAACTGTATTGCATGAAAAAATTACGATTAAATGCACTTTCGGTAGGTGGTAATGCTGTAATAGCAGTCGATATAGACCTTGATACGCTGGGACAAGTAACCACAACATCGATGAATGGTACAGCTATCGCGATCAATAATCCGGAAACTATATCTAGTGGATTGGCGCGTATGATGAACAATGGAGCAGAAATTCTAAAGGAATTGCAATTCCTTCGAAACTTCACCCCCCTGGTTACTATGCCCTATATCGAGGCAAGTAAGAAGTATATTCGATAGGTTTTCGTTTTCTGGAATGATTATTTGATTGAGAAGTATCTACTACTAAAGATAGTTTCTACGGTTGGATAGGTGCAAATCCCAAGAATCTCGTATAACGAAATACTTCCTATTGTAGGTAAACTCATCCGGCCACTCGTCTCGAAAAATGACCATATCACATAGCGACTTTCGCTAATACTTATTCGATATCCCCAAGGTCATTGTAGAGCTTCTCTAAGATATAGAGAATAAGTTACCGCGCTTTTGGATTCAAAATAATGTAGGGCTTCAAACAAAAAAAGCGAACACCATTGGCATTCGCTTTTTTTCAGTACCCACGGAAGGAATCGAACCTTCGACCTTCGGT
>CAYGTH010000528.1:0-5329 GCA_964352745.1 uncultured Bacteroidia bacterium | reverse complement strand
TTCCTTTGCGAACCTTGCGGTTATTCTTCGCTTGCAGGAAAACTGGCCTACACCCCAATATTCCCTTCTCAGATACGATATGAGATAAATGTTATATTGGCAAAAGAAATCACAAAACCTGGGCAAGAATTGAATCACCGGAAATTCCACACATGAAAAACTTTATCCTCTCCTTCCTGCTCTTATTTCCTTGTTTCCTGTTTGCTCAAAATTACGAATGGGCCCGCGGCATGGGCAGCCCCATGTCTGATGGCGGATACGCCCTTGCGATTGATGCATCAGGCAATGTGTATTCGACCGGCACCTTTCAAGGCACGGTGGATTTTGATCCCGGTGCCGGCACGGTGAATCTGACAGCCATGGGTACTTCGGATGGATATATCCAAAAGCTGGATGCCGCTGGCAATTTTGTCTGGGTACAGCAGATCAGCAGCAGTATTATGGTTATTTCAGAAGCGCTGGCACTGGATGCTTCCGGCAATGTGCATGTAACCGGTGCGTATAGCGGGACAGCAGATTTGGATCCTGGCACGGGCATCGTCAGCGTTGCCTCATTGGGCACAGACCCCAATATTTTTGTCCTCAAGCTGGATCCAACGGGTACCTTACTATGGGCAAAACATACCGAATCTGTCCTGACCAGCGTAGCGCGTTCCATTGCAATTGACGCTGCTGGCAACGTCTATTCGACCGGAAATTTTGAAGGAACAGCTGATTTTAATCCGGGAGCGACGGTAAGCCTGACCGCTTTGAATCAGCGCGATACCTATATTCAGAAACACGATGCTTCTGGCAATCTCCTGTGGGTCAAACAACTCGAAAACACAGTGGTGGATGAAGGCAAAGCCATTGCAGTAGATGCAGCAGGAGCGGTATATGTAACGGGTAAATTTTGGGGAACAACCGATTTTGATCCCGGGCTTGGCACCAACAACCTGACTTCCAATGGAGCAGATGATACCTACATCCTGAAACTGACTACTGCCGGAGACCTCGCATGGGTCAAGCAGATCGGCGGGCCGGATTATGAATACGGATACGCGATACAAGTAGATGCGGCAGGCAATATCTACAGTGCCGGGAGTTTTCAAAATACCGTGGACTTTGATCCGGGAGCGGGTACTACCAACCTGACATCGGCTGGCTTTGATGATTCCTATCTCTTCAAACTCAATGCTGCGGGTGATTTCCTCTGGGCAAAACAAATCACAGGATCCGGGGTAAATCTCATTTTATCGATGTTTATCGATGCCACAGGGAGTATCTATACCACGGGTATTTTTGAGAATACGGCAGACTTTGATCCCGGAGTTGGAACGTTCAATCTGACCGCTGCGGGTCTTATTGATATATTTATCCAAAAACTGGATGCTACGGGCAACTTAGTCTGGGCATTGGCTTTTGGAGGATCCGGGCAGGACTTTAGCCAGGCCATAAGCATAGGGGCGGTAGGCGAAGTATATTCGACTGGCATTTTTTCGGATACCGTAGATTTTGATCCGGGTGTTGGAATGACAAATCAGATTTCCGTCGGCTCATTTGACAGTTATGTTCTGAAGCTGAATGATGCCCATTCCACGCCTATCGAGTCGCCGATGCCAACAGCAAGCATCAGCTTGTATCCCAATCCCGTCCGGCAACGTGTTGCAATTCGCAGCCAATCAGCTAAGATCGGGATCTTGCGGGTTTTCAATCATCTGGGACAGGAAGTCAAATCAGGTGTACAGGTTGTACAGCAATCAGATTCGGAGATGATACTGGATGTATCGAGGCTGAAACCGGGAATCTATGTCGTGAGTACCGCACAAGGTGCAATAAAAATGTATAAGGAGTAGCTAGCCCTACCGTCACAAATGTTACTACCATGCATGTAAAACGAATCCTAACAGGTCTCACTATTTTCCTGGCCCACGGCGTATTGTTTGGGCAATATATCGGCTTTGATGAAATCGATTCTACCAAAGTCTCTCCCTGGATACCCAAATCGGAAATTGAATATCAGCATGTTTATCATTTCGGGGATTCAGAAGTGGAGTCAGATCTCATCCTGTTTTTTGGAGCCAATCAGGTATATGCCCAGATCAAATCCGGGGAATGGCGTGATGACGGAGCGGCCTGGGTTTGGCGGTATCAAAACCTCACCCATGTCCGAATTAGTGGCAATGCATTCTATTCTGATCAAACAAATGGTGAATTTGTGAGCTATGACAATGGGCAAAGCCTCGTCAATGGGCTGAAAGTGTATCAGCCCTGGAGCGGCATAACCGATCAGGGAGAAACAGAAATCGGGCTTATGTCTTATCCCATTCAAAACTATTTTTCAGGAACCTATCCCCAGGCTTCTATGCGCCTGTTGGGTAGAGAGGAGTTGGCTTCCTTGTCCAAACAGGAGTTGAAAATCATGCGAAACGAGATTTTCGCCCGGTATGGCTATCGGTTTATCCCGGGCGGAGAAATGGACGCTTATTTCAATCAGCAAGATTGGTACAGAGGTCAGCATGCAAACGTGGACACATTTCTGACAGAAATTGAAACAAAAAATGTTCAACTGATCCGGAAGGTTGAGCAGGAGTGAGGGAATTGGTGAATGAGTTTACGAATCGGATTCGTAAACATCATCGAGAAAAAACCACTAAGCCACGAAGCACACTGAGTAAGCACTAAGGTTCGCAGGAGATGCATGAAGCCTGCTTATTTGCAAAAACGTACAAAATTACGTACATTTAATTGTACATGATAATAAATAAAACTTCATGATAGCAGTAACTATTTCTTCCCTTCGGTCAAAAATGAAAGCTTATTTCGATGCTGTGAGTGAATCATTAGAAGTGATCATTGTGCCTCGGAATAATAAAGATGAGGATGCTGTAGTGATTATGTCAATCCGCGAATATAATTCCCTGCAAGAAACGGCTCATTTGCTGTCCTCAAAAGCAAATCATATCAGATTGGAAGCCTCTATTGCTCAACTTGATGCTGGAGATACGATTGCTTTTGACCCAGACGCTGAATAAGCCCACATATGCGTATTGAGTTTACACGGCATGGCTGGGAAGATTTTGTTTATTGGATTGAAAATGATCCAGATGTCGCTGCCAGGATAAAGGAACTGATCCAATCCATCCGGATAAATCCCTTTAAAGGAATTGGGAAACCAGAACCCCTGAAGTACTCTTTAAAAGGGTTTTGGTCCAGAAGAATAACCAGCGAACACAGATTGGTGTATCGGGTAAGCGGAAAAAAGGGAGTTGATCAAACCTGCTCGATCATTCAATGCCGTTTTCACTATGATGAAAAATGAAGGCCACCAGCGTTTGCGGATCGGAATCCGCAAATAGCACTAAAAAACAGCCCCGCTGCTATAGCCGGATTCCGGTCCGGCTACCCCTGAATGTTCGCTTTGCGAATATGAAAAGTCTGCGGATCGGAATCCGCAAATAGCACTACAAAATAGCCCCTGGGGCTAGTCCTCCCCTACTGCATCAAATTAATGTCCGCAATATTCTTGATGCGATTGCGCTGCAGGAAGGCATCGATGGTTTCAAAATGCTCGATGACGCGCTGGTCTTTGAATTCGAATACTTTTTGTGACAAGCCTTGCAGGAAATCCCGGTCGTGCGACACCAAAATCATCGTCCCGTCATAACTGGACAGGGCTTCTTTCAGCACATCTTTTGACTTGATATCCAGGTGATTGGTCGGTTCATCCAGAATGAGCAGATTGACCGGTTCCAGCAAGAGCTTGACCATCGCCAGGCGGGTTTTTTCCCCACCCGACAGCACACTTACCTTCTTGTCCATATCCTCTCCGCTAAACATAAAGCAGCCCAGGATATTTTTGATTTGGGTGCGAATCTCTCCTTTTGCAACCTCATCGACTGTTTGGAAAATGGTCAAGTCAGGATCTAATAAAGAAGCCTGATTCTGGGCAAAATAGCCCACTTTTACATTGTGTCCGAGTTGGCAGGTACCCCTTACTTCGATCTCTCCCAAAATCGCCTTGATCATCGTCGATTTCCCTTCGCCATTTCGCCCCACAAAAGAGACCTTCTCGCCTCTTGCGATAGACAAATTAGCATCTCGAAACACGATCAGATCTCCATAAGATTTGGAGACTTCCTTCACGGTCACGGGAAAATCACCGGAACGTGGCGCAGGCGGAAAGCGCAATTTGAGGGCTGAAGTATCGACTTCATCGATTTCAATAATCTCCAGCTTTTCCAGCATTCGCTCACGGGAAGCGACCTGATTGGTTTTGGAATAGGTGCCTTTGAATCGCTCGATAAAGGCCATATTATCGGCAATCATTTTTTGCTGCTCTTTATAGGCTTTTATCTGATGGGCCCTCCGGTCTTCGCGCAATTGCAAATAATGCGAATACTTGGCTTTATAATCGTAGATGCGGCCCATCGTAACTTCGATGGTGCGATTGGTAATATTGTCAATGAATGCCCGGTCGTGCGAAATCACCATGACGGCATTCGCCTTATTCACCAGAAAATCCTCCAACCAGATCACCGACTCGATATCGATGTGATTGGTCGGTTCATCCAATAAGATCAAATCGGGCTTTTGAAGGAGGATTTTCGCCAATTCAATCCGCATGCGCCAGCCTCCGCTAAATTCTTTGGTTTGGCGGGTAAAATCGCCCTGCTTAAAGCCCAGGCCTTTCAGGGCCTTTTCGATCTCCGCATCATAATTTATGTCTTCCAGTTCGTAGAATTTTTCGCCCAGATCCGACACTTTTTCAATGATGGCCATGTATTCGTCGCTCTCATAATCAGTCCGGGTTTCCAGTTCTTTATTGAGGCGGTCCATTTCATCGCGCATCTCAAATACCTGCTGAAAGGCTTTTCCCGCTTCTTCAAATACCGTACAATTGTCTTCCGTCAACAAATGCTGCGGGAGGTAGGCGATCACGGCATCTTTGGGCACGCCGATATGGCCACGGGTAGCCTTTTCCACACCCGCCACGATTTTCATCATGGTGGATTTCCCGGCTCCGTTTTTTCCCATCAGGGCGATTTTATCGGTGGGATTAATGACAAAAGAGACCCCACTAAACAAAGTCGTTCCGCTAAACGATACCCCTAAATCATCAACTGAAATCATAGTCTGCTATTGGAAGGTGCAAACCTACGAATAAGAATTAGTTTTCCCTGAAAATTCCGCTGATAAGGAAGGTGAGGGCTCTTCTCAATCTTCGAAGCATTTGGCAGATCGGGGTCTGCAAACAACAATTTAACCTCAAGGATTCCCATCAAGGCGGGTCGGCGATGCAGAAGCCATCGGGAATAGGGGGAAGCCTGCCCCGCACTCGATGCGGGGG
>CAYGTH010000527.1:0-5339 GCA_964352745.1 uncultured Bacteroidia bacterium | reverse complement strand
ATTATTTCGATCCTGAAGCACTAAGGCTGATAAAATTGAAGCGCATTTTTCCCCCAAACGGGTGAGTTGACCCCTCCCGCTCCCAGGTATTGCTCGAGAATTCCTTTTACCTGCCCATATGTACCCGCGAGCAAGCAAACGGGCCAGTCGGACCCAAATAAAATTCGGTCTTCCCCAAAGGCTTCAAATACAATGTCCAAGTAAGGCAACAATTGTTCATAGGACCAATTTTCCCAATGTGCCTCTGTAATCATTCCGGATACTTTGCAGGAAACGTTTTCAAATGTTGCAATCTCCTTCATGGCTGTAGCCCATGCTTCGATTTCTCCTGTTTTGATATACGGCTTGGCAATATGGTCAATGACAAAGGGCTGCAAGGGGAAATCCTTAACCGTTTGTATCGCGGCCTCCAATTGGGTGGGAAAGATCAGGATATCATAGGTATAGCCAAAGTCGTGGAGGCGGGATAGCCCCCTTCTGAAATCTCCCCTAAGCATAAAATTGGGGTCTGGCTCTGCCTGTACCACATGTCGGAAGCCGCAAAGTCTGGGAAATTGAGCGAAATAATTCAGACGATCTTCCACTTGATCTGCCCGGAGGTCCACCCATCCGACCACGCCCTGAATAAAGGAGTATTTCTGGGCAAGCTCCAACAAAAAGAGCGTTTCTGCTTCTGATTGATCCGCCTGTACCGCGATACATCCATCTATGCCATTTACCTCGTAAATGACCTGTAAATCGGGTGGGAGAAAATCTCGCTTGAGCACAGCCATGCTATCATCAATCCAGCTATGTTTCTGTGGATCGTATTTCCAAAAATGCTGATGTGAGTCGAGTTTCATACAGAAAAGGGTTGACCTGATTTGATCAAGAAACACAATCTTACGTACTTCCCCAAAAATTCAAAAGGTCTATGAAATACATAGTTTGCGAAACCCCTCATCATTTTTCAGCTCAGGAAAAAGAGGCGCCTATAAAAGAGGCAGGCAAGGCATTATTAGCCATTCGCAGAGTCGGTATTTGCGGTACGGACCTCCATGCATATAATGGGAAGCAGCCATTTTTTACCTATCCTCGCATCCTGGGCCATGAGTTGGCAGCTGAGGTGCTGGAAATTGAGGAGAATGAGCAGGGCCTGAAAGCAGGTGACAAGGTAGTGATTATGCCTTATGTGAATTGCGGTACTTGTGTCGCTTGTCGCCAGGGAAAAACAAATTGTTGCACCAGTTTGCAGGTGTTGGGCGTGCATACAGATGGGGGGATGCAGGAGATTATTTCAGTGCCTAATGAATTGCTTTTACCGGCCAATCACCTGTCTTTTGAAGCTATTGCAGTAGTTGAACCCCTTGCCATCGCTGCTCATGCGATTCGCAGAACAGCTATTCAGGAAGGAGAGTATGTTGCGGTTGTAGGCTGTGGCCCGATTGGGATCGGTATTCTTGCATTCGCCAAACTCAAAGGAGCCAAGACTATTGCGATCGATGTCAATCCAGACCGATTGAAGTACGCCAAAGAGGTGGTAGGAGTTGATTATACTGTTTCTGCTTTTGATAACCCGGTTGAAGCAGTTTCAGCCATCACGAACGGCGAATTAGCACATGCGGTTATAGACGCGACTGGCAATCAAAAAGCATTGGAATCCGGGCCGCTATACATGGGACACGGAGGTAGGTATGTATTGGTGGGTATCCATAATGGGCCGATTACCTTTCACCATCCTTCTATTCATGCAAAAGAAACAAGCCTTTTGTGCAGCCGAAATGCGACGACAGAAGATTTCAAATGGGTGATGGAGGTTTTGGCTAAAGGAGAATTTCCCCTTGATTCATTTATCACCCATACAGTAGCTTTTGATGAAATGCTGGACCACTTTGAATCCTGGCTCAAGCCGGAAACCGGGGTAATAAAGGCGATGGTGACGTTGTAGGGGAAAATATTGGTCAGGCGAATCTAAATCGCCTGACCAATATTCAATTATTATAGATGCGAATCGCTTTTGGAAAATCTGTCTATTTTGTCATGCTGAGCGCGTCATGCCGAGCGAAGTCGAGGTACGAAGCATAACAAAACGGAAGTAATTAGGCAAAATTTGCCGCTTGGAACGATCGCCAGGCCTTTCCCGATTCGATCGGGACTCAGGCTGACGATCTTGGAATCATTTTCGGCCAACTAGCGATTCGCATTATTATTTATTTATCATCGCAAATGAAAGTATTGATCTTCCTAGGGGTATTTACCCTCAGCCTACTGCAGGCATTTTCGCAGGCAGACCCTGCAGCTACTTCTGAATGGCTCACAAATCTGGAAGAGGCGCAGGCCGCCTCCCAACAAAGTTCGCGACCCATTCTCATGGTTTTTTCTGGTTCAGATTGGTGCAAACCCTGTATTCTGTTAAGACGGCAGATTTTCAATTCTTCTGAATTCAAGACATTTGCAGAAAAGAATCTGGTATTACTGGAACTCGACTTCCCTGCTCAGAAAAAAAACAAGCTCAGCAAAGAACAAACTACCCATAATGAGGCGCTTGCAGACAAATTCAACCCCAAAGGCACCTTTCCCCTGGCAGTTGTCATCAATCATGAGGAGCAAGTCCTGGGACATTTTGCCTATACACCGGGAAAAGATCCCCAATCCTATATTCACTATATCAATTCGATTTCAGGCCATGCAAATCCCTAAACTGCTGTGCTTATTGGCCTTGCTGGTTTCCGGGACGCTTCAGGCTCAGGAAAAACAAGTCCACACCAAAACTCTATTGCTGATGGGCAGCCGATTTGATATCACGGCAGTCCATGAAGATCCCGGACTTGCCTGGGAAGGAATCAATGCAGCAGTTGCTGAGATTTCCCGGATCGAACAACTCATTTCTTCCTGGGATGAAGCCTCCCAAACCAGTGCCATCAATCGAATGGCCGGGATTGAGGCGGTACAGGTGGATCCTGAATTGTTTCAACTCATTGAGCGGAGTCTGAAAGTCTCTGGTTTGACAAATGGGGCTTTTGATATTTCATTCGCCTCAATGGATCGGATCTGGAAATTTGATGGCTCCATGAAAACGATGCCTCCCCCCGAACAGGTCGAGGAAGCCGCTTCCCGGATTCATTATCAAAACATCATTCTGGATCGAGACAATAGTACCGTCTTCCTGCGGGAAAGCGGAATGAAAATAGGCTTTGGCGCTATCGGAAAAGGCTATGCAGCAAATCGGGCGAAAGCCAGTATGGAAAAACTTGGGATCAAAGACGGACTCGTAAATGCTGCCGGAGACTTGATCGCCTGGGGAAAAATGGAAACAGGCAAAGATTGGACAATAGCGATTGCTGATCCCGTAAAAAAGGGCAATATCATCGCGTGGCTGGCGGTTCGGGGAGGCGCAGTTGTTACTTCCGGCGACTACGAACGCTTTGCGATACTAGATGGCAAGCGATACGCCCATATTATTGATCCCCGAACCGGATACCCTACTACAGGAACCAAGAGTGTAACCATCGTCTGCCCCGATCCCGAACTTGCGGATGCACTGGCCACTTCTGTATTTGTGTTAGGCCCTGACGCGGGTCTGGCATTAATCAATCAGCTCAAGGGCATAGAATGCCTCATCATTACGGACGAAAACGAACTTCGTTCCTCCAACAACCTTGAGTTGCAATATGAGGGAGAATCCACTTCCTCCTTATCCCCTACCCAAAATTAATGAAAACCCTAACAAGCCCCCGGCTCTTGCTGCTGGGAATAATCGCATTCGCAGGACTCACGCTCATGACCGCATGTGTGCCTGTCAAAGAATACCAGAAGATGTACCTCAATGATGAGGAAATGGAACTGAGTGCGCGATCACTGGAGTTTTATGAAACCAATTTTCAGTCCTACCGGGAAGGTGCTTCCGGCGCAAACGGCGGAAAAGTGGGAGGAGGATGCGGATGCAACTGATCAAATGGTCCCTGATACTTGCTGTTGTGGCAAGCCTCGGAAGTTGTGGCCTGCTTCGGAAATCGGGCAGCACTCCTTATTCCGAATCGCAAGTCGTATCGGATAGCACAGCGCTTCCTTTTCGCAAACTGGAAGAAACTGAAATGAATTTCATGTTCAGTTACTATGAACAAGACGGAAATAATTCTGCCGTTACGGGCGGTATTGGAACCGAACAACTGACTGACTTCACGCCTAAGGTGGTCATCAATGTGCCGATCAATGAAACCACCAAATTGAACCTGGATGGCGGATTTGATCGATATACCTCAGCCTCTACGGATCAAATTGATTCCCAGACCTCCTCTGCCTCAAGCCAGGATACCCGTATTCATGCAAATGTTGGGATCACAAAGACCTTGAAGGAAAAAGGCATTACCTACAGCTTGAAAGGCGGCGGCTCCCGCGAATATGATTATAACTCCCTGCAGATTGGGGGTAGTTTTTCCAAAACCTCAAAAGATGGCAATCGGGAGTTCGGCATATCCGGTCAGGTATTTTTTGATACCTGGGAGACTTTTTACCCAGAAGAATTGCGGGGTAAGGGAGAATTGGTGCCTACTAAAAACCGAAGGTCGTACAATCTCGCATTGAGCTTTTCTCAGGTGATTAATAAGCGCTTGCAAGCATCTTTGATGGCAGAAGTCGTACATCAAACGGGCTTACTCTCTACGCCGTTTCATCGCGTGTATTTTGAGGGAGAAAGTTTGCCCCGACTTGAAACCCTTCCGGGAAGCAGAACCAAAATACCGGTAGGCCTTCGATTGAATTACTATGTCGCTGATTTCTTGTTGATCCGCTCCTATTATCGATTTTATTGGGATGACTGGGGCGTAATCGCGCACACGGCGAATATCGAATTGCCGATTAAACTGAACCGATTCTTCTCGGTGTATCCCTTTTATCGCTATCACACCCAGACAGCGGCGGACTATTTCCAGCCCTTTGAAGGCCACTCGGCAGATGTAACCTTCTACACCTCTGATTATGATCTTGCAGCCCTTAGTAGTCATCAATTTGGCGCAGGCATACGCTTCTCACCGGTGGAGGGCATTACCCGAATCAAACGTCCTTTCAAAAAGGGGGCCTTTCTACTCCGATCGGTCGATTTTAGATATGCTCACTATACACGTAGTACAGGGCTGGCAGCGAATATCGTCAGCCTGGGCCTGAATTTTACGTATTAAGGTGAGCACCTCCGATAAATTAGCTCCTTAAACAATCTTGTGTCTATCTATGCCCCGATATTCTCAAATTTCCTGTCCCAAACATGTTCTAAGGGATTGAAAAAGAATAACTTATCCGTTTTCACCTCAAGAACAAAGTTCGTCATTCCGTGGAAATTTCATTGCGCAGCTTTGAAATTTAAC
>CAYGTH010000526.1:0-5344 GCA_964352745.1 uncultured Bacteroidia bacterium | reverse complement strand
CGAATCAATATCGATTCGAGTCAGCCCCCCATTAGAGCTCATCCAGATTTCATCCTGCGCCGCATTGGTCAGGATTGCATAAATCATATTATTGGCAAGTCCTTCCTGCTCAGTTAATGTCTCAAACACTTTGCCCTGACTGGAATGAGGTAGTCGAATCAAACCATCTAATGTACTTACCCAAATATTCCCATGTGCATCTTCTACGATCCCAGAAATCAAATCATTTCGCAGGCTTGAGCTATCATCGGGTTGGTGGTAGAGAATATCAGGTTTTGCATCACGAAGAATTGACTCCATGGGACCACTTGCCTGAAAGTGTATCAATCCATAACTGGTCCCTATCCATAATTGTTGATTAGTATCCTGAAAAATCGCTCGAATCCGATACCCGATCTGACCGCTTTTGGTTTCATCCATTGAAGTCCCGCAATACACAAACGTTGAGGTTTCGGGATCAAAAATATTTACCCCGGAATGGCCGCCCGTAGCAATTCTCCCATCCTCGGTTTCATACAAGCAAAAGACCGGCTGATCCTCACAACCAGAATATGCACTCAGCTCAATCGAGCCTGCCTGATTTTCTTCGATCAGGAAAAGCCCCTCATAGGTCCCCATCCACTTACGCCCCTGCCGATCTTCCAACAAACACAATACATTTCCCCAGCCCATGCCCTTGCTCCCCTTTCTCTGTTGCGCTTGCTCCCGGAGAATCAAGTAGGCATCCTGACTGGGATCATAGCGAACCAATCCCTTGTGGGTACCTAACCACAAAACCCCATTCCGGTCTTTTAAAATGGCGGTAAGAGAAGCGGAAGCCAACTGGTTCACATCCGGATGGCGAAGGGTATTGGTCCGAAAGGGTTGGTTGTTCCTGGACAGGTAAGTAGCGCCGCCGGTGTAGGTTCCCAGCCATACCCCATCAGGATTCAGGGCATCCGGATGAATAGACATCACCTCATTCCCGCTGAGCTGGCCCGAGTTACCGGGGCCTGCCTCAAAATGGATGGCCTCCTGTGCAAATTGCTGAGTTGCAGGATCGAAAGGCAAAAGATGGGCTCCCCGACTGGTGCCGATCCACATATCTCCATTTTCGCGACTGAGCAGGCAGCTGATCTCTCCTCTAACATTCGCCAACGCGGGCTCATTTCCCCAGCTATCTTTTTCAGCATCCCAGAGCAACAGGCCAGAAGGCGTTCCTATCCACATCCGGCCTTGTTTATCTTCTGCAAGTGCCAGCGCCCGGATCAATTCTTTATGCAGAATTGCCGACATTGTTTTGGGAACCAGCACCCCATTTGGCATATATTCAAATAGTTGAATGCCGTTATTACTCCCCGTAGAGCCCACCCATATTTCTCCATTTGCGCGTTCCGCTATCACATGTATATAGGAATATCCCTTTTCCCGGGTCTGATCACGCTCATCTACCTGATAGCGGATGAAACTCAGGGAGTCTTCCATAGGATCATTCCCCCGCAGCACCAATTGATTCAATCCATTGGAGGTGCCCACCCAAATATGCCCCCTGCTATCTTCAAAAAGGCTGGTAATCGCGTTGCTGCTGAGGGAAGTAGGATCATCAGGACTTCGCTCGATTCTTCTGATTTTCCGGGTAGCAGGATTCATGACATTTAGTCCCGAAAAAGCCGTCCCCAACCATATGAGGCCATTCTGATCTGTCAACAAAGCGCTGATGCGATTGGCCGCAAGCGAGGCGGAATCAAATGGCTCTTTTTTTATTACGGAGAAGCCGTATCCATCAAATCGATTCAGGCCATCCTGCGTAGCCATCCAAACAAATCCAGAATCGTCTTGCACAATCGCAGAGACACTACTTTGAGAAAGCCCCTGCTCCAACCCAATCCATCGGGATTGAAAAGCCTGGCCCGCCAGTTCAGAGAACAGCAGAAAGGCAATTCCTCCCAATAGAATGTGTCGGAAATAATTCATCGTTTTACCAATTTACGAGTAGCCTGATAAGTTTTTCCAGCATTTGATTCACGGACGATCAGGCGATACAGGTATTGTCCTGCTGGCAATGAGGCCAAATCAAGCTCCACATCCTGACTTCCAATTCTTGTCTCTCCTGTGATTAACTTCCGGACGACCTGGCCCTGTATATCCAATAAATCCAGCTGTATCTCTGCTGCATGTTCCAGTAACAGGGGAATAGTCGTTTTTGCAGTTGCTGGATTGGGGTAATTTTGCCCCAATTCAATGCCTGTTGGCAACTCACTCTCAATTGAGGAAGTCTGCTGATCCAGTAATGGCGTCTGATAGACCCCATTCCCATGGGTAGCCACTCTCAATTTTCGATTGGAAGAAGAAATACTCAGGTGCATGACCATAGCAGCTTCCGGCAATCCCGAGCAAAACACCTCCCAAGTTAGTCCCGCATCTGTTGAGGCATAAACTCCAAGGTCATTCCCCAGATAGAGGTGTTCTGGAAACATAGGGTCGATACAAATCGTATTGGCCGGCACATCTGGAATCCCCGTATCTATTGGCGTCCACGTCAGGCCAGCATCAGGAGATGCGTACAAATGGGCACTTCCAAACCCGGAAAAAGTAGCATATATACGATCCTGATCCAGCGGATGAAAAGCGATATCCGTTGCAATTCTATCTGGCAAAGAAGCGCTGACATTTAGCCAATTAGACCCTCCATTTTCACTTTTAAAGATCTTGGCAGGCCCCGAACTTAATGGAGCAGTTGCAGCATATACAAGGTTGACATCTGTTTTTGAAACTGCGATAGAAATAATCGGATTTCCACCATCTATGGGAACCCCTGAAACATTCGTCCAGCCCAATCCCCCATTGGAGGAACGGTACATCCGCTCACGGCCTGCATATATCACATCAGGGGAAGAAGGTGCCAACTCAAAAGGCCCGGCAAAACTGGTATTCTCCCCTGACAGTTCAGGCGGCTCTACGCTTTGATTAAAACCTACGCCTCGGTCATAGGATTTGAGTAGGCCCAAATATTGATACGAGCCGTAGATAATATTATCATTTATGGGATTAATCGCAGCGGAAAGGCCGTCTCCTCCTATCACTCTCCTCCAGGATCCTCCGCCCAGATATACTGCGGTGGAATTATCCTGCATGCCGCCTATTGCCAGTGATGAGTCGCTGGTAGAATTGGAAAAATTCGCATAGAACTGAGTAGTTTGAAAACTGCCATTTCGCCCTTCCCAGTTTTCTCCCACGTCTGCCGAAACAAACATCCCGCCATCCGTTGCCAGCAAGGACTTATCCGGATTCATAGGATGGAAATAAGCCGCATGAATATCTGCGTGCACATAATAGGGTGGACCTTCCGGGCCTCCAACTGGCGTTTGCCCAAAATCCCAGCTTGACCAAACCGACTTTTGAGAAAGGGTGGTTCCTCCGTCGGTAGATTTCCAGGTTTCGATTCCGACATAAATGATCGTATCCGGATGAAGGGGATGAATGGCAACATCATGGGAATACCATCCCTGATATTTGGCTACATCATCGGTATTTTTCAAGGTCCAGCTATCTCCTCCATCATCAGAACGATAAAGCCCTATGCTTATAAAAGTATTTGCTACAGAGGCATACAGAATATTGGGGTTCGATTCACTGATCGCGAGCAACGATTTCCCTGTATAGGAAGCAGGCAATCCGTTGGTCAATTTGCTAAACGAGGTACCTCCATCCTGTGATCGGTAAATACCACTTCCAGCTGTACCCAGGTTTCCATGCGAGACAAAAACCGTTGTCGTGTCAGAAGCATGCATTTCAATATCAACAGCCATCAGGATATTGTGAACGAGTTGCCAGGAATCACCTGCATCCCGACTTCTATACAGGCCTTCTGAAGTGGCAGCAAAAACCGTATTGGGATTTAAGGGATTAATTTGCAAATCTGCGACTCCTCTCAAATCACCATACGCCCAGTCGAGGCTCTTGGTCCAGGTTTGGCCCCCATTTGTTGTTTTAAGGATTCCAATTCCATAAGATCCCCGGGTAATCCGATTAGCGATTCCCGGTGCTGTGTTTTGATAGTTATAAACTTCCCCGGTTCCGATATACATCACATTGGTGTCTGATGGCGAAATAGAGATCGCTCCAACCCCCAGTACAGGGTGTCCCAGATCCATTCGTTCCCAACCAACTACTCCAGCACCTTCAGTACGTGTTCTCCACAAACCTCCACTCGCAGATCCGGCATAGATCGTCTGGGGATTTAGCGGATTGATACCCAGGCAGAGCGTTCGACCTCCAATGTTCATGGGGCCCATCGGCTCCCAGGGACTCATACTGAGGTTGCGACTACTGGTTTGCTGTTCTCTGATTTTAGATTCAAATGCCTGCGAAAAGGCTCGCATTGTGATTTTTTTGCCGGGATATGCGCGGATAAATGCCCAGGCATCCATTGCCTTTCCTGCACCGCTTTCTGTTTTTCGGACAGGTTCAGGTATTCGTTCCGGTTTTACGTTCCAGGCGAATAGGAAAAGCCCAATCAATATGCCAATCGGCAGCATCAGACGTAAGGAAGTAAGTTGGTTAGCCATAGGAGGATCTTATCATTAGTGGGGTAAATATACGCAATACATGCAGATAGCTTTACCACATGAACGTGTGAGGATAGACAAATGCTGCCTCAATCGTATTCACTCTATTTAACACAAAGCAAGTGAACTATGTTACTGACTTCCCGTACTTTTATTCGAACTTCCAGCCCCGGTAAATTAATTTCCAGTCTGAAGGGAAAAACAGCTAATTTTTTTTGTATGCCTTTGGCAGCGATTCAATTTTTGCTTAATATGCCTACTGGACTAATATTCCTACCACGCATACTTTTCATCTTCCTGAATTTGGAAGGCCTTTACATTGGAACGCACCTAACATGATAGCACTTTTTTGGTTTGCAGTAATCACCATTTGCTGTTTGGCAATCTGGCGAGCGAGCGATGGGTTTGAAACCGCGTCTGAATACCTGGGCAGAAACCTATCCGAAGGGGTCAGAGGAGCAACGATAAATGCGATAGGGAGTTCAATTCCCGAATTGTTTACCACAGCTATTTTCCTCTTTGCTCTCGACGATGTAAATGGATTTGCTGGGGGGATAGGTACTACTGCCGGAAGTGCCATTTTTAATGGGGTAATTATTCCAGCCGCAGTTACCCTTGTTGTGTTGGGATTTGGTATTGCGAAGTCTATTCAGCTTTCACAAAAAGTGATCTTACGAGACGGAATTGCGCTCTTACTTTGTGAAGCAGTCCTGATTGTCATTATCAGTAGCAGCAAAATCGATTGGTACCACGGACTTATTCTGATGGCTTTATATGTCATTTACATTGTCTATATG
>CAYGTH010000525.1:0-5354 GCA_964352745.1 uncultured Bacteroidia bacterium | reverse complement strand
CTATAACTAAAGGAGTTGGGATTGGCCATAGAGCGAATGGCACCATGGTCCTCCCCGACGAGCCAGTTGAGATCATTGGGATCGACAAAATGCTCTACCACATTCCCAAAAATATCCGCATGGCCTTCATTGAGGGAGCCGGATTCGTCGATATAGATGAGGTTCCCGGCAGCGTTGCGAATGATCCCGTGGGTAATTTCATGACCGATAATATCGATGGAGGTTTGGGGAGAATTATTCCCCGGACCGTCTCCATAGCCTGCATAGAATACATTCCAAAAGGCATTGTTATAGTTATTGCCATAGTGAGCATAGCTGAGGATTTTTCCGCCTTGTCCATCGTAGCTATCTCGCCCATATTTTTCCATAAAATAATCGTACACCGCCTGACTTCCCCAGTGAATATCATTAGCCGCATCATCAGCAGCTACGGTATTGTCCCAAAAGTTATCTGCATCTACAAAATCTACTGCAGCAGCCAGGTTTTCGGTACGGTTGAGGTCGTAGGTTTCAATTCCCATTGCGGCGCGGCTGTATTCCCGCATACGATATCCATTTTCAAAAGAATCGGTCGTCATCGTCTGCGTTCCGCTATACCGGGTTACCGCTGTACCGTCTACATCCGTAGGCTGCGTTACATTCAGGCTTTTGAGGACCTCCCCGGTTTGCGCATCGACATATACCCAATGACACCCGTGCGGCTGCGCCGTAAATATTTCCAGCTTAAAGGCTGCGCGGTATAGCGGGCTTTCCCATTTAAAATCTGTATCTACCAACAGGAGTTCCGGATTCGGGTAGAAACTGGCAGCAGGATCATTTTTAGCTGCTTGAATGATAGCCTCATATCCAGGCTCCTCCCACATATATTCGGAAGCACCCAGGTGGGTTTTGGCAACCTCAATTGCGGTTTCTTCCGCTATTGTGACTTGCGTACTCACTTGCCCAATACGCGGTAAAAATCCATTTGCCCGAACCGAACTTCCCTGCATCGCATGGAGGTAATATACTGCATGCTCGACCTCGATTCCCGCCCGATACAATTGATATTGATAATGCACAAATCCCTGCTCATCATATCGGGTCTCGGTAATATGCATCTCATCAGATTCTCCTAAGCCAAATGCCTCCCGGTGGGTCTCAAAAATAGTGAGGGGATTGAGATCCTGATCTGGCTTAAAGGTAATCCAGCCTGCTGTACCCGTAGGATAGGCAATTTCAGACAAGGCTGGCGACAAGCTCGCCTGAGAGGACTGGGCAGAAACAGAAAGGCCCCCACAAGTCAAGGCCACTAACAAATACAAGTACATGATTTTAGGCATACCAGAAAGCATTTGGAGGATGAGAAACTGTCTGTTAAACATACAAAAAAAGGGGAACCTAATTTAAGGCTCCCCTTTTTTCAAAAAAAATTGAACTATTATTCGCGCATGATCCGGATATAGGCATTTCTCAAGCCATCGGATACTCTGAGCATGTAAACGCCCTCAGCTTCACTGCTGATATCAATCGTCTGATTGAAGCCATTCACATTTTCTTGTTCGCGTGTCCAAACGATTCGGCCTCGCATATCCGAAACCTCAATCGTAAGTTGATCAGCTCTGATTTCATCACTCATCACAGAGAATAGACCGTTGTTCGGATTCGGAGAAACAATCAGTTTGCTTAAGAAGAGGTCATCCTCAATGCTTACATTACCGATCGTCTCAGAATACGTATCCGTACCACAGTCATTGGTTACGGTCAAGGTAACCTCATAAGCACCGGCAAACAGGTACGTAAATACCGGATTCGCATCGGAACTTCCACTACTTCCATCCCCAAATGTCCACTCATAAGTTGCTCCAGTAATATCCTGGCTCATGAAGGTATAGGTAAATCCAGTATTGGTGAAAGTAAACTCAGCGTCAGGAATTTCTGTGATGGTTACATCGACAGCTCCGGAGTTTTCACAGCCAAATCCGTCAGTTACGGTAACCGTGTAGTTTCCGGGCATATCTACCGTAATGGTTTGGGTAGTTTCACCGGTTGACCAGAGATAGGTCGCACCTGCATTACCCGCATCCAGAATCGTATCTCCACATGCACTCAATGCATTAGGAATATCTACAACCGGTGGCATACCTGGACTGACGGTAACTTCATCCGTATCCTCACAGCCATTAGCTCCTGTTACCGTTACCGTAATGGTCTCTACCACAGAAGGAGAAGCGACCGTAATGGACTGAGTAGTTTCTCCTGTTGACCAGAGATAGGTCGATCCGGGATTACCTGCATCCAGTGTCACATCCTGACACGTCGCAATATCTGCTCCGAGGTTGACAGCAGGTGCTGGCAGTATCGTTACATTAATCGTATCTGTATCCGGACATCCTGAAAGGGTAGCGGTTACAAAGTACTGACCACTTTGGGTTACTTCCAGGGTTTGACCCATGCTTCCATCCTGCCAGATATAAGTAGCTCCTGTGTTCCCTGCATCCAGCGTAATTCCTCCACAAATTGTGGTATCATTACCCAAGGCAACGGTTGGAGAAGGCAAGATCGTCATGTTAATGGTATCTCCACCGGTACAACCATTGATGTCCACGACATCTACATAGTAGGTACCGGAAAGGTCTACAACGATACTTGCGCTTGTCTCACCTGTACTCCACAGGTAAGATGCTACACCTGGAGTAGTCGCGTCGATTGGGAACCCTGCACACACTACTGCATCTGGTCCTAAGTTGACCGGAGGAGGGGTGTTGATTAAGGCTTGTACCGGTACCCGATCACTGACACAACCGCTCAGGAATCCTGCTGGAAGTCCTGGGTTGAGTAAGCCTTTCAGTCCCGTATTCGCAGTAGCATCTCCGACCCAGTCAGAAGCATTATCCGAATCTCCCCCTACCCGGCGGAGGTTTTGGAATCCAACAGAAGAGATTGACGGACCGGTCCATTGGCTACCTAAGCTGATCACTGTGCCATTGATTGTCGGCCCAAAGTTGGCAATATCGGCAGCCGTGTGGTTGAAGACCATAAAGTCAACGACCGAATTATTCTGATCGAGGATAATGGCCCAACCTTCCTGACTAGGATTCCAAAGGATATTTCCGCCCCAGGCAGTGGCACCTGTTCCGGTATCTTCCCTATAGAGAACCTCTCCTGGCTGCATAACGCCTGTCATGTTCCATTGTTGAGGTGCTATGGTATTAATCGGATCATTGTCTTCTCCAAGCGCTACCGTCCAGCCTGTTACATCTACCGGACTTGATCCGGCATTCATGATCTCGACGTAATCCGGACCGCCCAATTCTACTTCGGTGATTCGGATAGGATTCGGCACATCATTCCGAGCCTGCGCATAATAAGTCTGCGAGCCGGTAATGAATGGGGTAACCAGGGTATCTCCCATGGTCAGCAGGTTGCCGCCTGTCAGCGAGTCATACCAGAAAATATTTCCTACCGCTGTGCTGGCAGTCAATATCATAGAATCCGGCAAACAGGAAGAACCATCTACTACTGTAGGATTGTCCGGTACGATACTGATCTCAGAAATGAAATTGGTTGTATCATTATCAGCCAATCCATCTCCTGTCAGGTTGGTGTAAGAAGTGAAATTATAAATTCCACCCGGAGTAGTATTCACTGTCCCTACGATGAAAGTAACGGTATCACCTGGCTGAATCGGTCCTGCAAAGGTTCCGTTAAGGGTACCACTCCCTGCGCCACCAATATTGACAATCACCGGTACATTACTTTGTGGGGCAGTACCATAGTTGATCAGGGTTACTTCAACAGATGCAGTAGAATCTCCACAATCAAAAGCAGCCGGGCTGTTTTGAGCAGAAACCCCCATGTCATTAGCCGGCGTATCACGGATCGTAATGTCATCAAAGGCAAAGCCATCATCAAAGACAGAACCATCGGAACCGAATGCTACCCGTAACTGGACATCAGGTTCTCCGGCCAGGGCAGGCATACTGTTCTCAGCAATTACCCATCCACCACTACCGGGAGATCCAGACCAACCTATGGCTGAGCCTACAGGCTGACCTCCGGGTATACCATTGATCGTACCGTCATTGTACCAGTTATTCGGATCATTAAGGGCTCCTACATTGATCCAGGTAGCTCCGCTATCAGTTGAAGACTGGAGTACTGCTCCATCCCAGCTGGTTTCCGCATCCCACCATATCGCCATTTCGATGATGGGCAGGTTGAGCGTAGTGAAGTCAAAACAAGGCCCAACAACTGCAGATTGATCATCAGGTGAATACAGACCGTCTGCATTGGTAATCCAGGAATTGACTCCTGAGTAGGCGGTATCGATCACTGCACCATCTGGCAATGCCAATTCCCAGGTAGAAACCCCATTTTCATCTACTACACGCCATCCCCCTGATCCGGATTCAAAATCCTCGAAGTAAGGGAAGGTAGCTACATTCGGAATGCTGATAATCTCAACCGTTGTGGTGTCAAAGAGATTATTGGTATCTCCAAACAGCACGGTATACACCGAAATGAGGTAATCATCCGGAGCGGCAAGGTTAAGGGTTCCAATATTGAAACTCTGTGTCGTTTGCGGCAGGATGGTATCGTTGATCGTTACTGTAGTAGGCGTACCCCCATTGATGGTGTACAATACATCTACAGAGAAGATGGTATCCGTACCGAAGTTGCGGAGGTTCACATCAAAAGGTTCTGATGCACCGAGTCCACAATTGGTCTCAGGAGAATTCACGTCGACAATACCGGCATCTTGTGGCAACAACTCAGAGATCAGGATATCATCAATCGCGATATCGTGGTTTCCACTGTTGTTCCGGCTATTTACGCGGAATCGAAGTCCTACGATACCTTGATAAGCGGAAAGGTTGATATCCTGCTTATTCCACTGATTGTTTTTATGCTCAATCGGCAGAATAATATCCTGGATCCAATCTCCCTGCCAGAACAAGTCGATATGCAACTCATTCACAGTTTGTGGAACGGCTCCTCCGTTGATCTCATTACTGTGGTACCAGAAAGAGAACACTGCTCCATTTGTCAGTGCAGAAAGGTCATAACACGGGGTAACCAGAATAACGGAGTCATTATTTCCCCCATTATCTTCTACAAACGCATAGTAGCCATTGCCGGTAGTATGGTCGCCTGTTGGACCTGTACCCGCAGTAGGCGTGCTACCTGTTCTGAATGTCCAGTCCTGTGAGCCGTCATTCGTTACATTTTCCCATTCCACCGGAATAGTACCTCCATTTTCAAAGTCTTCCACATAGGGGAAGGTCGTAATGGCAGGGCGGTGGAAGAAAGAATAAGCCAACGTAGAGTCATTGCTCGTATCCGTATCTCCTGTGATTCCTGAAGTCCAGGCGTCC
>CAYGTH010000524.1:0-5366 GCA_964352745.1 uncultured Bacteroidia bacterium | reverse complement strand
CTACTAAGTAATGGTCAAAAAACAAACCCGTCATTCCGGAAATATTTCATTGCGTAGCTTTGAAATGTTATCCGGAATCCCCCAGCCCCAAACAGGGTTTTGAGCAAAGCATAGAAGATTCCGGATTGTCCTCGGAAGCTGCGCAACCTCGGACCTCCGGAATGACGCAAGTGCGTGGAGAGTAAAAAGGTGTATTTATTTTTTAGTCATTACTTAGGCAGTTGCGGGTTGCTCCTTGAGTTGTAAGATAAGAACCTCAACGGCGAATAAGCCTAAGGCGAGAATGAGGAAGTATTTCCAAAGGGGGGTTCCTTCTTTCTCTACCTGGATGCGGGAAGCGACATCGTCAGCATCGGGTTCCACCACTTCGATTGCCCCTAATCCCGCCGCATTCAGCTGCTTTTGAAGACTATTCAGATCAGCAAAATCCAACTTAGACTCCTGATCGGATATATTAAAGGAAATCTTCTCCAGCAGATCCTCTCCCTGTATCAGGCTATAATTACCTTCTTTCAGGTCCATTTGGCTGAAATCCAAATAGGTAAGACCGCCCTGCGTACGCTGTAAAGGTTTCATTTCCACCCCTTCCTCATTGACCAAGCTCACCAACTCTTGTCTGGGTGCCCGTACTGCTTTGGGCTCAAATGCGCCGATCTCCTGAGAAGAATGAACCTGTTGGGTTTGGTTCATAATCTGCGTAGCCCGAAAAATTACAGGAGCAAAAGACGTTTTTACATGAAAATCTGTCCAGGCGTCACCTGGGAAGACTGTAAAGGTGTACAAAATTCCATCTCCGACTTTGGATTCCACCAGAATCGGCTGGGTATTATCCAGACTCAAAATCCGGTTTTGGATACTCGCGTTATTGGGCGTAAAAGGATGATACTGGTACACCAGTGGCGCATCAAATTCACGCGCATTTTTATTTCCTGAAAAAATCCCTTCAAACAAGGGATGATCAAGATCTACCCGACTGGCACGGCTTCCGGTTTGAATATTCTGTATGGGTCCAAAGGAACCGGCCTGAATCGAACTCATCCAGGCATTCACACTGGCCAGGTTCATGTCTTTTCCCGGAAAGAACAAGAGGCTTCCTCCCCCCTCCAGGTAGGTACGAAGTTTATCAGCAAGACCAGAACTAAACTCAGTCATACCCACCAATACAAGCGAACGGTATTCATTAAGCTGAGCCGAAGCGAAACTACGGGTAGAAATAAAAGTAGGGTCAAAAGCATCGAATACAGATTCATATAAGACCTTGATATTACGGGAGTTCTGCCCCTCCACGATGAGAACTTTTTCTTTTTCCGGCACATAGAGTGAGAAATAGCGTTTGTTATCAAAATCTACCGGGTCATTGTCCAACTCCACAAATCCAGAAAGCCAGCCGCTTGAAGTGGGGGTAAACGCCAGATCAATGTTACTGCTTCCATTGGCTTCAAGGCTTTTATTGTCAATGGCTACCACTTTCCCTTCTAATAATACGCGGACACTCAGGTCATTAACAGCATCCTCCCCATCATTCACCAGGGTCATAGTCATTTGAACCGGCTTATCTTTTTCAATAATCTGCGAAATGATCTGAGTTTGGGCGACATATGCATTCTGCTGCGGACGAGTGGCCAGCGGAAGATATTTTATGATGAGGTTAGTATCATTCAGGACTACTTGCTGACTATCAGCCATCACCGTGGAAATCTGAAAATCACTCAGGAAATACAACTCCCGGAGGGTATTGCTTGAACGGGAGAATATTTCTTCCCGGAAATTAAGCATTTCCGTATGCGAGCGGGTATTCTGTCGCACTTCCATGCCCCGCAACTCTTCAAGAGATTCTTCCGGTGTTGCAAAATTATAATTCAGTTTAAGATCGGCAGAAGTCATCAAAAGGACCTCATCCTGATTTCCATAGGCTTTGAGAATATTACGAGCAAGCGAAATCCCTTGCTGTTCATATTCACCTTTATTATTGCCCGCCGTCATGCTATAGGAATTGTCCAGGACCACTGCAATGGAGCGGTTTCCCTGCAGCACCCGATTATCTTCCCCCAGAATTACCGGACTTGCAAAAGCAAGCACTAAGGCAGAAATCGCCAGCACCCGAGCCAGCAATAAGAGCCACTGTTTGAATTTTAGCCGGCGAACTACAGATCGCTTTACCTCCCGGACGAAAGCCACATTGCTAAATAATACCTGACGGGGACGTTGCAGGTTGAAAAAGTGAATGATAATAGGGACTGAAATCGCTAATAAGCCCCACAATATACCCGGGTGTAGAAAGGTCATAAGGTCGTACACTATTGAGCCGCAGGATCTCCCTTTGGCGTTGGTGAGCAGCTGAGATATCTGCGAAACAGTTCTGCTATCTGCTTTTCTACTCATTTGCAGGGATAAAGTTGTGGATTTACCGGTTCAGTTCAAAGGCCATTCCCTATCCCAAGGCTCAGGGATCAATTATTCGAAGATAAATCGTCCTCTTGCCCCTTATGAAAATTCATATTTTTTGAAAAAGAAGTGACCTTAAGCTTATTAACAGACTCTTTAGTATGAAGTATGAGTAGAGGAACATTCAGCAATTGCAATATTTTGATAAATTGATCGTAAGAAGAGGCAAAAGCAGATAGGTATTCCTGCAAATTCTGCGTTATCTGGCCAAAAATGGGTATTTTCCGAGGTATATATTCTCTACTTGACTTTCTCATATTTAATCATATCTTTGCGTGGCTTTAAAAAAATTACTGTATGTATTGGACACTTGAATTAGCAACGTATCTTGAAGACGCTCCCTGGCCCGCAGCTAAGGAAGAACTTATTGACTATGCGTTACGCTCCGGGGCTCCGATGGAAGTAGTAGAAAACCTACAAGACCTTCCTGATGAGGACTCTCCTTATGAAAATATTGAAGAGATTTGGCCGGACTATCCTTCTAAAGAAGATTTTCTTTTTAACGAAGACGAATATTGACCTTACGGCTCGACAAATTGTCGGTAAGTATAAGAAACAGAGTCATCCTCCGGGATGTCTCTGTTTCTTTTCCTAAAGGCCTTTCTTACCTAATAGGATTAAATGGTTGCGGCAAGACAACCCTCTTGCGATGTATCTCCCAACTCCTCCCCTATCAAGGCGAAATTTGGTTGAAAGACCAGCCCCTCAAACAATTCAGCCCCAAAATGATCGCCCGGCAACTAGCCGTGGTACCTCAGCACCTGAATATCCCCTTTAAAGTAAAAGTCTATGATTTTATCCTGATGGGCAGATTTCCCTATCTGAATTGGCTGGGGAATTACCATAGCGCAGACCATGACAGCGTAAACAAATCCCTGGCTGAGTTACAGATTGAAGATCTTTCAGGACGAAATCTCGATGAAATATCAGGGGGAGAACTACAGAAAGTCTGTATCGCACGGGCCCTGTGTCAGGATACTCCGGTACTACTGCTGGATGAACCCAGCCAATCGCTCGATCCCAAAAACAAGGCAATTCTTTATCAGCAACTGGAAGCATTGGGAAAATCAGGTAAAACCCTGATCTGCGTAACCCATGATCTGGAGCCCCTCGAAAACCCAGATGTTCAGGTAATCGGCTTACGAGCCGGAGAAGTTGTTATTCAATCAACAGGCGGCAAAATCAAAAGTCGCCTGATGGAAGAAGTGTATTAGAGAAGAAGAAAGAGGAGTCAGGGGAGAGAAAGAAGAGGGAAGACAGAAGACCGGAGGAAAGCGGAAAGCGGTCTCATACCCATGTCTCATATCTCATATCTCATTTCTGATGTCTGATGTCTGATGTCTGATGTCTGATGTCTGATGTCTATTACATCTAATCTACCATTTCTACCAACACATTGGTCCCGTCAGGGTTCCAGCTGATTTTGACACGTGTAGGGTATCCAGTATTCCAGTCGGTAAGAATCAACACCAGAATTTCTCCTTTACGAATCCAATCCAGCTTTGAAACATAATGACTGGAAAAATCCTGTCCTTGGATGAAACAGTAAGGTCTTTCCCCTTCGCCTTGCTGGATATACAGAATATCCTGCGTACGATCATCTATTACCCGATGAATCCGAATTGTCTCTTCAATCAAATGGCCGTTTTTCCCCCAGCCGTAAGGATCCATGGGGGTGTTTTCTTTGACCAGTAAACCCGGCGAGCCATCAGGAAACCGAAAGAAGCTACTATTTAGGGTATCAAGGGGGGAGATGGAATTTCGCATGCGGGATGCTGCAAACAATTGTCCATTGAGCATCATGTATTCGCGTTCCTCAGCAATTGAATTGACAAAATCGTGCAACACTTCCAGGCGATGAAGCGAAATCCCCTGCTGATTGATATTGGAATACCGAAAGGGTTGCTCGGAAAATTTCACCTCTACCAGGGATTGGCTGGCTGTTTGTTCTTTGTAAACCAATGCATCTGTATCCACGGAAGTAGGAATCCACCCCTGCTGCCCGTTGATCATCACCGGGTGAAAACCCGTAACCTGAAACAAGCCATCGGGCACATCTGTCATGTTGGTTCTCAGCGGCTGGAGGAATCGGACTTCATTGAAACTCGAAGGTCTGCCCGCTTCTCCCTGTTGGGCTGAAGACAAAACGCGGCGGGCTTTTCCGCCAGATCCAGTATCCATGATATTGACCATAAATCGCATTTCGGAAAGCTCTGGTAAACTTACGAATCCGAGTGCCTCTGGTGTTATTTCAACGTTGACCGTGTAACTCCCCCGATCCATTTCTACGCTATAGTTCAGTTGGGAAGCCAGATCGCCTAAACCCTGCCCTAAGCTACGCTCCAATACAACATGATGGTCTCTATTAAGTAATTGAGGGGACTGATTGGGATAGATACCATATTGAACAATGCCATAATGCACTTCGCGCTCTTCGAGATTTCTGCCAACAGGTACCAAAAGGCGATCCTGTAATACATCCCGCTCAGAAGGATAATCGAACTTATCTACAAAATCATCTACACGCAATTGAGGCGCATATTCCGGATAAATACTAAAAAACCTGGGGCTGGGCTGATCCCGGGAATAGTCCGGATAATACACATAGGCAGCATGATGCCCGTACTCAAAATTGGTGGGATAGGAAGTCGCCGGCAAGGCAAGCCATAGCTCGATATGATCTGTATAGAGCGGACTCGGGTCCAGGTTAATCCGATCGTCGAATACCTGTACAACCAGGGTGATGCTTTCTCCATTACAATACAAGCTGGTATTTGCTTGTAAGGGTTCAACAGAACGGTTGTTTTGCTGAGGGACTTCAAAGAAGGTATCCATAGCAAAATCCGGGCGCTGGGCCCATAGCAAGAGAGGGGTCAATAACAGCGTTAAAACGAAGTATGTTAATGTGTTTATCATGTAGT
>CAYGTH010000523.1:0-5376 GCA_964352745.1 uncultured Bacteroidia bacterium | reverse complement strand
GGCATCACTTAGGCCATCGGCCGGTATCCACTGATAGCTGAGTGGAAGCGGGGCTTCATTGTTGGCAGCAGCATCCCCTGTGAGGAATGCACCGGGCCCTTCTGCACAGATAAAGACATCTGGTCCGGCATCCATTTTCGGCTTGGCCTTCACCTCTACTTCTACTGAGTCTACGCGACTCCGGCATCCGAACTGATCGAATACCTGGAAGTAGTAGGTTACGGATTGCGGCAGTGGGCCAGACACGTTTGGCAATACGGTAGGGTCTTCGATAAATGCGTCATTAATTCCGCAATTACCGGGATCATCACACCACCATTCGTAATACAACTGATTTGCTGACCCGGCTAAGACAGATCCATCGAGCTGAACCCCGCCATCACCTTCACAGAAGCTGAGGTCCGGCCCGGCCGAAACCTGAGGGACAGCGTTTACATCTACTTGCTGGATCGAAACATCTACACATCCCCGGTAACTCACGGTGAGGGTAATGGTCTCAAGTCCTCCACCTGGGAATGACACACAGCCAGGGTTCGGTAGCGTAGAGGTCTGCGGCACTGCGTTGGGACCAAAATCCCATGCATAGCTCTCGCCAGGGCCGACAGGTGTACCAGTATAAGTGAAATTAATACAACTGTCTGAGCAAATAGATCCCGTGCTGGTGTTGAAATTCGCTTCGGGTTCTTCTATGACTTCAAAGCTGATTTTTGCACTATCACTTACACACCCGTCTCGGGTAACTACTAATGAGACAGTCTTGACACCTGCATCGATATAGGAAACCGCAGGAGGGGTAGCGGAAGTACTGACTCCCGGATTTGCACCACTTCCAAAGTTCCATGCATAGGTATCAACATTCGCATCTCCAGTCGAAGTGAAGGTGAAAGTATTTCCGCCAATACACTGATCTGCCATGGAAGCAATTCCAGCATTGGGTTGGGTGAATACATTGATTGTTTGACAAGCCTGAGCTGACAAACATCCATTCTCCTGAACTTGTAAGCATACGGTACGGACGCCTCCGGTAGGCCAAATTAGCTTGTAAGGGCCGGGGCCGCTTCCGCTCGCCACGATGGCACCATTAAAGTTCCAGATATACGCTGCGGTGGTACTGGCACTTCCGCTGTAAACAACCTGTGCAGTATCGCCTTCGCATACAGTCGCTGGAATACTGAATGTGTTTTCTGGGATTTCATATACCTGTACCTGTACATTCGTAGCAGGTGAGATACATCCGTTTTCGACTACAATCAGTGAAATGTTTTTTAAGCCGGGAGTAGACCAAACGACCGGGAAGCTTCCGGGTCCTGGGGTTCCAATACCTCCGTCAAGGTCATAGATATAACTGGCTGTTGGACTGGCAGTTCCTACATAATTGACAATGGAGGCCTCTCCTGTACAGACCGGTCCTGAAGCCGTAAAGCTGGAGGTCGGAATATCATTGACCAATACCAATTGTGTATTGACAACAGAGATACAGCCATTTACTTCTACCTGTAAGGTAACCGTCTTGGTTCCGGGAGTGGGCCAGCTGATTTGATGAGGACCAAAGCCCTGACCTGAACCGATGGGTACGCCTCCTCCAAAGTCCCAGGTGTACGTTGCATTAGGTGCTTGTACGCCGGTGGCTATGATGTCTGAATTTTCCCCGACACAGACTGCCTGTGTTACGGAAAAGGCTGCACTTGGCTCAGGGCTAAATACCACAGTCGCCGAATCGAAGTTCGTACATCCATTGATATCCGTAGCAGCAACTGTAAAGACAACCGGAATGGAATTACTCGTTTGGTTATTGAGGGAAACCTGTAATTCTGCACCCGTCAAACTACCGATTGTACCAATCGGTGGATTTGCAGCCCATTGATAAGAATACCCGGCCTGGGCGGGAGTCCCTAAAATGCCGACTTCATTAGGACATAGAATGGTATCCGGCCCTGCATCCGCTACTGCTGTATTAAATAACGTAATTGAGCCACTGGAGGAAGAATTGATTCCCAGTGAGTCGGTAATGGTCACTGAGTAGGTATAGGTACCTGGTCCCGGGAAGGTGTGAACCAGCGTATCCTGGTTAGCATCCGGGTTAAAGGTCAATCCGGCACTTCCTGACCATTGGTAAGTAAAGGGCGGTGAGCCTCCACATGCTACCGTACTAAAATCAACATCATAACAATTACTCACCGTTGTCCCAATAAACGGATCCAGGGAACAGTTGGTAACATTAATGACAACTGTGTTTTGATTCTGCCCCAATATCGGGCAGCCATCATCCTGAACAGAGACCAGAAAACTATATATCCCTGGTTCTGTGGGGACCCAACAGAATTGACCCGTAGGCGGTACTGTGGAAACAATCGTATCTACGGGTACATTAGGATTATTTGCATTGGCAAAGGTTGCTCCCGGGAGATTCGCACTCCAGAACATGGTAATGACTTGATTCAAATCCGGATCTACCACCGGCAAATCAAAACATACTTGCTCACATGCGCAGGTTGTTACGTTCAGGCCCGTTGCTGTTGCGCCGGCAGACAAGTTTGTAATTCCTGAAATAGTGGGGGCAATATTAGTTTGTCCAAAGATCGAACAATCAATTACGGTAATCTGTATATCTCGGGTAACCTGCCCAATTAGGACTCCGTTTCTAAATTCATCTACTACCAAACACATTACCCCAATGACCAGGTTGCCTGGCTGGGGGGTAATGGAAATATCACCTGTGAAAGGATCGACCGCTACATCCCAAGAGGATCCGAGAGGTTGAGTGGGAGTATAGCCTGCCAGGTTGTTATATCCAACCTGAGCAGCAGGAGGGTCTTGTAAACAAGGCCCGATCGAATATGCCAGGGAGTCTCCATCCGGGTCAAATGCACCTTGATTAAAGGTAAATGCCTGACCTGCACAGATATAGGGTACAGGAGGATTGGCAAACTGAGGGGAGCTGTTACAAGTCGACAAAGTTGGATTAATCACGGTAGAACCCGAGTAAATACCATCTCCGGAAGCACCAGAAGTAATTCCATAATTTCTACAGCAACTTTCCCATTCGAGTTGATACCCGGAACAGTTTGCAGCACAGAAATCATAGTCGCGATAGTACACGGCTTCAGACACTCCCGGCAGTACATTTGTTCCTGCACCGGTGGTACATTCTGTGGAAGCAGAGGGACAAATAGGCGTAACCTCCGTATAGGAAACAAAGGTCCAACCGCCGACCGCAACAGGTGCATTACACAACTGGGTTGGGGTATTGGGAATTCCCGTAATTGAGAAATTGAAATTTGGAGCACCTGGAGGCGGACCCGGAACAGGAGTAGGGGTTGCGGCTCCTGAACAATCATAGTACGTGCTATGATAGATTCGGTAAGTACAGGGCCCAATGCATTCATACGTAATATCCACTCCCATGAAGTGAGATGCTACCGCGGGGAAAGCACTCAAAATCAGAAAGAATGTGAATAAAACTTTGAAAAACGCTTTTAAATGGGTCTTTTTGAAATTGGTAGATATTTTTTCCATTGGCAAATAGTTTGACCATGCTACCAACAAAAGTAACTATTTAAATGGTTAATAAAAACCAGGTCTTACACCAGAATTGCGAAATTTACGAATTCGAGAATCTGCGAGGTTTCAAAAGAATGGGCCTTGTGGGGCTGGTATTTTTATCCGTGGAAATTGTTTTTCTACAAGCACTATTTCCCCAAATTACCCCTGCTGAAGGGGATACGCTTACTTATCGGCATATTCGGTTTGAATGGGATCCGGTTTGGGATGCGAAAGCCTATCAACTCCGAATTTGGGAAAGCCATTCGGAGGCTCTGGATTCCCCTCTTTCAGCCAGTCATCATCAGGTAATTGAGACATCTTTTGCCAGTGCAATCGTTACCAGTGGCCTTGAATTTGGCAAGTCTTATGCCTGGCAGGTTAAGCCACTTTATACAAGTCGCACTGGAATCGCTTTTCCAGTTCGGCATTTTTACATTCGACAAGCACCTCGTATTGATCCGGAAATGTATCGCCATCGGGTAGTGGTTGATGCCCTGCCCCGGGACCGTTATTATTTTTTTATTGATAAGCCTGGTGTACTCATTGACCAATCAGGGGCTCCCGTATGGTATGTGCCGGCAGATACCGTTACCCGTGTATTTAACCTGCAGCTCCTGGCAAATGGAAATATTGCTTATCTCCGACCTACCGGCGGGAGATCAGGAAATGAGGGGCTCTCCCTGGAAGAAATCACCCTGGATGGTAAGTTGGTCTGGCGGGCACCTGACGATGGAAAGGTCTCAGGCCATGATCGGGAGTACTATCACCACGATTTTCAGCGACTCCAAAATGGGAATTATATGGTAATTGGAGATCATTACCTCGACTGCCAACCTGCTGCAGCCAGTATGCCGATTATAGCACGATACGGTACCCTGATCGAATATAACCCGGCAGGAGAGGTCGTATGGTATTGGCGAAGTGAGGATTACCTACAGGACATAGATGTATTTGCAGACGGCCTGAAAGATAATCCTACCCATATGAATGGATTTTTTATGGATGAAAGTAAGCAGGAGGTGTTTATCTCCTTTCGGTATATCGACCGGGTGGTGCAACTTTCTTATCCCGAAAAAACGGTCATTCAGAGTTTTGGGCGAAGAATGCCTTCTGGCGAGGCACATTCGGGTGAGGGTGCTTTTGTTCATCAGCATTCTCCTAATATATCAGGGGACTCTCTTTTTTTATACGACAACCGACGGGGACGGGGAGCGGACTCAGTTTCTTCCATTGTCATCCTTTCTGTACCGGATTCAGTCGGAACTCCTACCCAGGTTCTCGCACGATATCCCCTCAATTTTGGTAGCCGATATCAATCCTGGTCAGAATCCAAAGGCGATGTGGACCTGATGCCCGGCAAACGGATACTTGCCTGTATGGGAGCTGTTCCGCGAAGTTTGGTCTGGCAAATGGGAGAAGGCATTGTGTGGCAGGTTGAGCATGAGACTCGTCGGGAACCGGGTGGTGTCTGGCAGGGGATTGCTGCAAATTACCGTGCGCACTGGACAAGTAGCCTGTATCCCCTCTCTTATGCTGTTTCAGTTGGCCCGGCTCCTCAGGTGGGAAAGCGGAAGACTGCCAAGATCGTAATCGAGAATCAAGGAAACATGTCAGATACCTATTTCCTTTGGTCATTCGATAAAAAAGGTAGGAAAAGGGTCATTACAAAGACTTCTCTGGCTCCCGGAGAGCATTTTGAGTTCATTTTACCTTTGAAAAAAAACCGTCAGGCCACGCCCGTTTCCTGGAAAATTCTCATTCAGTCCGAACAAAATCCGAATTATTCGAAAAATCTGACAATTCCGGTGCATTGATAATAATTCCCTTATCGGG
>CAYGTH010000522.1:0-5382 GCA_964352745.1 uncultured Bacteroidia bacterium | reverse complement strand
ACATATTTAACACTTCTCCGCTCAAACAGGGCATTTATTCCTAAAACAGGTATAATAAACAGAATGACATTCAGGATTCCATGAAAGAGGCCATGTCCAAAACTCCGGTGTTTATCCCCATAGTTGGCTAAAAAAGCATCGATCCCATTTTGAACTTCAGAGCCGGCTACTTCAAAACCGGGTTCGGAGACCATGAGCGACATAAAGCCTTGCTGGTGGACAACCATCGGGTACAAAGCGCCAGAAATCAGGATCCCTAACACATATGTCAGGCCAAATATTTTCAGCATATTTGCGCCTTCCAGGTCTTCTGTTTTCAGACCTGCCGATGCCATCCAGGCATTGCCCAGCACTTTAGGGTTATACCAAACTGCTCCGATAAGGAGCGGGATAACCGCTGCTACAAAAAAGATGTAAATGTTGAGTTCCATAGGTAAAAGTGAGTTAGTGTATTCCCAAAATACATATTTTTACGAATCAGAGAAGTTTTTCTGGATTGAATTTCGACGAACAACCTAAAAATAGCCGTTTTTCCCTATCGATACCCCCACATACAAACGGCCAGCTCTTTTATGAGCCAGCCGCTTCTTCTAAGTATTTGGCTTTCAACTTATTGTATCCAGCCGCCTTTAAGTACTGCGTAATATGTCTAAGTAAGAAAATAGATTTCAGTATAAAGATTATAGGCCCTATCTATTTGATAATCAGCAGTATCTCGTCCAGGTACGCTATCCTAAAATCTGTCCATCTATTTATTTTGTATTGTCCAGGGCTTTGTCAATCTTGAACATCACATGCTGGCGATGAGCAAGGGTACTGACTTCTGAACTCTTATTGGACTTCATCATTTTGCGAATTTGAATCAACTGGTACAAAGCGCCTGATTGAGCTACCCGATCATATTTGGGATTCTTTATTGCTGCGATCAATCCCTCTACATAGATGAGTTGAAGGTTCTGGCGAGGCGTGTTTACCGCTGTTTTTAAGTCATCGGCAAAAATAGCATCCGTCAGGTCCTTCATCATCTCAGCAACAGAATATTGATTCCCATACAGCTGCGCATCCGTCATTCTCTTCAATACTGTAGGGTGCAATAAGTGCGCTAATAGTTGCGTATGATTCACCGCAATTTCAGTGTGGATCTTCGGATCTTCATTTCCCATGCGGAAAAAATCAAACCCTCTGCGCTGAATTTGCAAGAGTTTGTACACATCTTCTGAAGCGAGAAATGCGGTAGGACTAAACGCATACTGCCGGAGTACCCGCATTGCACGCTTTTGCTCTGCATACGCAACTGGCGTAAAGGGCTGTGTACCGCCTGTTTGTCCCACAAATGCGCGATCAATCTCCACCCCGCCTACATACCGGGAAATAATGGTGATATTTCGTAAGTATTGGCTCATGATCAATTTGTATCCGGAGCGCATTTCATGATAGGAACTTCCCGGGCGGGCGAGCTTGGTTTTTAGTTCTCCAAAGGTGCGATTACAAATATCCATCGTCATTTGAGAATAGCCAATCGCATCCGCACTCATGTCGCGGGTCATGATCGTAGGATCAATTCCTCGTCCGGGAGAACGCATGTCGTCAGCATCATTTCCAAATACAAGATTCGTTTCTGTTGAGCGTGCCAGCAAGGTTTCCACTCTTTTTGCCTCGGCTTCCTTGTCTGAAAGCGTTGGCGCGTAGCCAAATTCAATCGCCCACAAGTCATAAGGACCGGGAACTGTACTGTGAAATTCGCCTTGCTTTTCCGGGTCAATAGAAAGGTTGACCGGCGCATAATCCATTACCGAACCTGTAAGCCCTTGCTTGCGGGTGAGGTTGGCATCGTGAATTTCCGTTTCGTCCCACAACTGGCTCGATTTGAAATTGTGATTCAGTCCGAGGGTATGGCCCACTTCGTGCAGCAGGAGGGAAATGATCCGCTCTTCGACCATTCGCTTCAAAGATGCATCTGACAAACCGACCACCTGTCCTGCATATTCACCAAATAACATATCCTCATGAGCAAAGGCTGAGGCTTCACAGGAATGTGCCAGATTACCCGCTCTCAGGTTTTCTTCCGCCGCAAACATATAGTCTTCCAGGGTCATGTCGGAATTTTCGTACAATTGTTCCCGTACCCGGTTTCCACTTACAAAAATATAGTCCAGCATGATGTCTGATCCCAATATCTGTCCGGTACGGGGATTGACCCATGAAGGCCCCCACGCACTGCGGGTGAGGGGAGAAGAGGTCCAGCGCAATACATTATAGCGCAAATCACCGGCATCCCAGTCGGCATCATCAGGTTGCTGCTTTACAACAACTGCATTTTTAAAACCGGCTTTTTCATAGGCGATATTCCACGCTTCTACGCCCTGTCGAATCAAAGGCCGGAGTTCTTCAGGGGTGGTATTCTCCATCCAGAAGACAATCGGTTCTACCGGCTCAGAAACAGCAGCACTCGGGTCTTTCTTGACCAGATGCCAGCGGTGAATCATGTCCCGGTAGGGCGTTACGGTCGTTGCAGTCTGGTCGGTTACTTTTGTTGTAAAATATCCAACACGCGGATCGTCATAGCGAGGCTGATACTCGTTTTCCGGCATCTCAATCAGGCTGTGCTGCATGGTGATGCTGATATAACGTGCATCGGTTACGGTACTGGAACCGGAATTGGTAGGATACCGATTATCAAATACATATTCGACTATTACATCTGAGTTTTTGGGGTAATTCCGAATTTCCGTACAGCGGGTTTTATCTTTGCTCAATTCCCCGACTTTGAAAGGATTTTTTACCTTGGATTCGGGATTTGGCATCCGCTTGATCTGAACGAGCTTTTCTGTGAGGAATAATTGATCCGCTTCAATCAGGTATTCATTTTGATCAGCATTCATCGCGACGATCTTCTCGGTTGCCACAACTGATTTATTAATATTGGCATGCGAGGAGCGACTGAGTGCACTTTCGGGATTGTAGTAATAAGAGGTGTTTTCCCAGCGAATATCGATTTTATTGAAATGCTTGCGGAGGGTAAACAACCGGGAACGGCCGTAGTTTCCCTGTACCCATCCTGCATCTGCTACCCCATTTTCGGAGTAGTACCAATGGATAAACTCTTTAGTCAATTGCTCTTCCGTGATTTTGAGGTATAGTTTACCGGAAGTAGAGTCTTGGTAAATTGGGAATAAACCGTCAAATTCAATGCAGGTCTTCACAACTTCTGCAATTTCTTTTGGGCCTTCTTTCTTATCCTTGTCTGCTGATTTTTCAGTAGAGTCAGGGGCCGCTTCTGCTTGTTGGGAAAAGGCTGCAGGGGCCAAGGAGATAAGGCAACAGACCAACAGGCAGCTGATCGTTTTGGGGAATAAAGTAACAAGTTTCATGAATAAAGCCGTTTAGGTAGAGGTAACTTTGAGTTTGCTTAATTGTTTAGACAAGTGTTTAATTGGCAAGATACCAAATTCAGTCGATTGTTGGCAGATCGCGCTATACTCGGCAATTTTGCCCCATGCGAAGAAGTGTCTTCACAAATTCACATTCTGCCCATTACAGGTACCGCATTCAGCTATCGATACATGGCTGATCCTGAACGGCGCATGCTACTGCTCTTCCTTAGATGCATAATGCCGTTTGAGCCATTTACTCAATCCCTCATACCCTGGAAACATCACCCGCTCATTGATATTGACCTGATCGAGTTTATCCCGTACTTCCCATTTCATAGCAGCGGGAATCTTGATTCGGAAATACAGGTCTGGCTTATCTGCCAACCATTCATTGAGCAGAGAAGTACTGTGCGTCATGAACGTAAATATGGCATATTGATTCACGATCCGCGCATCCAGGGAGGGTGGTTCAAATGGCACGACGAATTCTCCCTTCACCTTCGATAATTCCCCTAAGCCCTGATACATCTCACTCAGCATATCTGTGGTAAAACTGTTGGACCCTACCTGCTCCAGTTTATGTTTGAGTTCCAGCGGGAGGTAATGTTTAAGGGCTTCGTATTTCAAGGCCCAGACTACGCCATCTGCCTTGTAGTGCTCAAGGCCTGCGGTTGCAAAATGAAGCGCCACATGGGGCGAATAAGTCCAGTCCAGCAAACGAGTGGGTAAGCCATGGTGCTGTGCAAGTGCCAACCAGTCCCAATCTGTATCCATAGCGATATCGGGGCGCACTGCATATTTCTTAAAGTTGCGCAGCAAGTGAAATTCGAGGGCATCGTAATTGCCATTCAGTCGAATCAGAGAAGTCTGCAATTCATACTCAAAATGAGAAAGCCCCCGATATATATAAGGCGAGCGGATACGATCAATTTCGGCATTATAGGTGTCATGAAACAGAAATTCCTGGAGTTCTGTCCAGCTCTTCGGTTCAAATGGGGCTTTGAGATTCATGGAGTAAATATCGCCAAATTTGGGAAATTACCGGAGACACCAGACACTCAGTGAAAAACAACAGGCTTGGGATTGTTCCATTCATTTTCCTCCAGCCATGACATAATCAGGAATCGCGCAATCGAATCTGAGCCGGAAAGCAGCAAATCGCCAGCCTCATAAGCCGCTTCAATTTCCGGTATGCTCCACCAGCGGGCATCTTCCAGCTCTTCGGTGTCAATTGTGATTTCAGTGCTGATCGCCTCTGCCCGAAAACCGACCATCAAAGATGCCGGAAAAGGCCAGGGCTGCGAGCCTTGATACACAACATTGCCTACCCGTACTCCTGATTCTTCCCAGACCTCCCGAGCGACTGCCGCTTCGAGGTTTTCGCCGGGTTCTACAAAACCGGCCAGGGTAGAATACATCTTCGCAGGATACCGGGCAGCTCGGCCTAACAAACAACGAGGCCCGGATCCATCATCGGGTTTGTGCTCCACCAATACAATAACAGCCGGATCGGACCGGGGATACGTTTCCGTTTTACAGGCAGGATTGGTGCATTGCTTGACATGGCCGCCATGTCGATTTTCCAAAGGAGCACTACATTTGAAGCAAAATTGATATTGGCGATGCCAATGCACAATCGCACGTGCATATAATAAAAATGAGGCATCGCCCGCATTAAGTTCTCCCACGCGGGTTCGCAATTGCGCAAATTCGCCTATACTCGCCAGTTGCTGAACTGCGGCTTCCTCGTGATGTGAAAGGTCAACCGCGAAAAAGGGCTGTTCATCCCGAAGCCCCAGAAAAATGAATTCCTGCTCCTGTGCAAGCACCGAGTGAACTTCCTTAACAGATAAATAGGCAGGCGTTCCTCCCTGAAAAAACTGTTTGCTTTGCCACAGCGGAGCGATTAGCGCCGCCGGATGTTGTAACTGTTCACTAATCCAATGGCTATCATGCCGCCGCTCGGCAGCGCGGTATATGTCTGTATCCAGATAGGGGATATGGGGAG
>CAYGTH010000521.1:0-5399 GCA_964352745.1 uncultured Bacteroidia bacterium | reverse complement strand
CCTTTTGGGGGAGTCAAACAGTCCGGGATCGGAAGAGAAGGCGGCTTTGAGGCACTCCGTTTTTTTACGGAACCTAAAAACATATTCATCAAGCTATGAACAATTTTACTACGTTTCACCTGTTGCGGATTGCAGTATTACTCCTGATCATGGGAGGGAGTGCGATGACTTTTGTCGCCTGTAGTTCCGTCGATCTCTCCTTCGTAAACGAGGTGAAACGCTTTGAACCCAAATGGATGAGTTTGAGTGAAAAGGTTTCTTTTGTTAACCGCAATCTTACTAATACCCTGCGTCGGTATGAGCAGGATTTGAAAGAGGTAGAACCTTCTTTTCCGAATTCAGCAGCTAATAGCCGGACCCAGGTTTATGCCCTTCGTGGAGAGTATCGGTCGGTAATCGCAACACGGGATAGCATTCAATCTTTGTTTGAGGTAGAGCAAGCCCGTTTTGTAGATGCCGCGAACCGATTTAATGTCTGGCAAAGTAAAGTCATGAAAAATAAGCTTGATCCCGCTCAGGCATCAGTTGATTTTGATGATTTTAAAAAAGAATTCATTTCTATTGACATTGCAGTAGATGCCCTGCAGGGAGAAATTATCTCAAATATAGAGTCTCATAACTCCATTATGAGTCAAATCTCCCGAAAACTCAATGTGCACACCAACTACAACATTGATCCCAAATAAGTAAGGGGCTGCTAGAGATGATTAAGAATGAAGGGGTTTGTTTTACGCTCGATACCAATCCGGGTAGTCGGTCCATGACCGCAATAGACTTGTACCTCATCATCCAGCGTTAGGAACTTATCTTTGATCGTGGTCATTAAGACTTCGAATGATCCTCCTGGTAAGTCTGTTCTGCCAATACTTCCCTGAAATAATACATCCCCTGATAAAATCTGCTGACTTTCCCGGTGAAAAAAGCTGATATGGCTGGCAGAGTGGCCGGGTGTAAACAAGACTTCAAGCTGTGTATTACCAAATGACACAATGTCCCCCTCTGCCAGTGTTTGGTCAGGCATAGGAGAAGGGGCTGGCGTCAAGCCCATCATAGGCCCATAGCTGGTGGCCGCATCCAGTTCTTGCCGGATCAGCTCATGTGCTTCAAATGGGACTTTCCAGGTATCTACTACCATTTTGTTGCCCAGCATGTGATCGATGTGTCCATGCGTATTGAGCAGTTTTTCAACCCGTAAGTTCTTAGATTCAATATAAGATTTGAGGGCCATCTCTTCCTGGGCACTATAACAACCCGGATCCACAACGACGCATGATCCGGTTTCGTCAGAAACAACAAATGTGTTTTCCTGATAGAGATTAAAGGTAAATGACTGAATCTGAATCATAGGGTTTGGGTCGTGTTTTGATATATGGATCCGGTATGCTAGCTTGAATCAGGCACAACATACAGGCTGGCTATGGGACCGAATTTACGGAAATAATTGAATGGGAGATTCCCGCATGAAAAGAAATTATGAAAGAAGAATGGCACCTGGTATCTGATATTCGTGCACATACCTTATGGAAAAGCGGAAAAGATGGGCTTACAGAAATTAAGGTAGGGCGAAAAAAACTAGCACTTATTCGGTGGAATGCTGAATGGTATTGCCTCGACGCCAAGTGTCCGCACCAGGGAGGCCCTTTGTGTAACGGATTTGTGGAAAAAAGCGGAGAATTAGTTTGTCCTTGGCACCGTTTTCGCTTCAACCTAGCAGATGGGACGAGTAATAGTGGCGGATACTTTGTTAATACTTACCCAGTTAGATTAGAAGGGAAAGCTTTGTTCATCTTGTTACCCAAAAAAAGATTTTGGATATTTTGAACAGGGGGCAGAACTTTTTTGATAGCTGATAATTTTTGAAAGACGTAAGATATTGATGAAAACGTCAACTATTTTTTAGAAGAGTTACTTACCTTTAATGTGGGAATTACTGTGATTTCTCACCATTAACCTGCTCAGTTTTTGCATTATCCTGATGGACCTATCTTCCAGGGACATCCTGATTTCAGGATGGAAGAGAATTCCTCGCTTCCAACAAATGGTTACTGCATCCAACAGGGTGAGCACAAAACCATAGGATGCAAAAACCTGTGTGACTTACATGAATACAACCCAATGCCGGATGATTTTCATCCGAATAGGATTGGATTGTATGATGGGATCATTTCAGTAAGAACAGGACAGATATGGAGGCTACACATTGGATCAGGTTAATAGGAGTGTGCTGGGTAGCAAGTATGATGGCTCTCCCCAGAGGGGTTGCCAAAAATCCAGAAAAACCGCTCGCAAAAAAAGGCATCATCGATTTGAGTTCCTGGAAACCCGAGTCAGAAGGGTGCATCTCCCTTGATGGGGAATGGGAGTCCTATAAGGGCGAAATCATTAATTATAAGCTTTTTCATGATGATCTGCTCAAACCCGAAAAAGAGTACGAGGAATTGCCTGCAATTTGGAAAGCAGATTCCCTGAATACCCATTCCTCGCCTGCATTTGGATTTGCTACTTATCGACTGACCATCAAAAATCCGCTCCATCCACCCGGTACCCAACTGGCTTTATCCCTCAGTAATTATCTGTCCAGTTATGAATTGTGGGTTGATGATAAATTAGTAGCCCGAAACGGCAAGGTCGGGACTACCTTACAGGGAACGGTTCATCAATGGCTTCCTAAAGTTGTTTCATTTGAGTTGACAGGAGAAGATACAGAATTGACTCTGTATGTCGCCAACTTTAAGCATCGAAAGGGGGGAGTCTCTGTTAATCCCATTATCGGAACGCCACAGGAGTTGAATCGCCTGCGGATGTTTGATATTTTGATTCATGCTTTTCTCATGGGTAGTTACTTCCTGATGGGCGCCTTGTTTGTAGGCCTGTTTATCTATTGGAAGGAAGATAAATCCATTATTTATTTTGCTGCTTTCTGCCTCATATTTGCGTATCGCTTTTTTGCCGTAGGCCCCAGGATCAATGTGTATCTATTTCCTGATTTATTTACATTTGACTTGGCCTTGAGACTGGAATACCTGACCGTCTATTTAGGGGTTCCTCTGATTGTTACCTATATCGGCGAAATGTTTCCGCGTACCTTTTCCCGAACTGCGTTGCGGTTATTTCAAGGAGTGAGTGCATTGTGCGCGTTTTTGGTCATAGCGATGCCCGTTAGGATTTTTACGGAACTTGCAGTGCCTTTTACGCTCTTTATGGTCTTGTTTAGTTTTTACGGAGTGTATGTTGTGATACAAGCTGCCCGAAAAAAAGAAGAAGGAAGTTACATCAGTTTAGTCGGCCTCATTGCAGGGAGTTTATTGTTGTTTGTAGCAAGCGGAGACTACCTGGGATGGTTTGCCGGATTGAAGTATGCTACGGAGTTAGGCGTACTGGTTTTTATCATTTCGCTCGCATTTGTCGTAACAAGGCGCTTTACGAACTTCTTTTTTGAACAAAAGAGAATGTCCGAAAAAACCCTTGAACAAAAAGAGGAAATTGAAAGTGAAACGGAAGTACTTGAACAGGTAAGGGAGCGGATGGCGGCTATTACCCTAAATCTGGAAAATGAAATTACCAACCGTACCCAAAAACTTCGGGATGCCTATTCTGAATTGGCCTCTGTCAACAAAGAATTGGATCTGTTTCTCTATCGATATTCGCATGATCTTCGCAGCCCGCTTACGACCCTGATGGGACTGAATGAAGTGGCAAAGACTTCCATCAAAGAGCGTGATGCCAGACAACTGTTTACGCATGTAAACCTGACTGTTGTCAAGATGGATAACCTCGTCCGCAAACTGATGACCCTCCACCTGATCAATAACAATCAGCGGGAAGCTCCGGATAATATGTCTCTTCAGGTAGTCATAGAGGAATCCCTCGATTTGTATCGACAGCAGATAATAGATAAAAAAATCCAGATAAAGGGTTCCTTTAACAAATTGCCCCTGATATCGACTAATATTACCCTGCTGAAAATAGTAGTCGAGAATGTCCTCGAAAATGCTATACATTTCACGCATAAAAATCCCACGAAAACTCCTGTAATCAAGATAGATGCAGAGATGGTTGAAGGGGATATGGTCTTACGGGTTCGGGATAATGGCTCTGGGATCAATGAAGAATCTCTCCCGCTTGTGTTTGATATGTTTTTTAGGGGAAGCGCAGCCTCTCAGGGAAGTGGCTTGGGATTGTACCTGGCAAATAAGTCAGTCGAAAAACTGGAAGGCTCCATTCAACTGACCAGTACGGAAGGAGAATATACAGAGGTCGTCGCGCATATCCCCGCTACTTTGGCACAATAAAGCGGATCGTTATCAATCAAAAGAACAGCCACAGAAGATGAAATCTCATCTTCTGTGGCTGTTTAAATAAAGGGTCTGTATTTAGAAAACTTATCGGATAATGACAAGCGGAACAGCCGTTTGTCCACCCGATCGGGTTTTGACCTGGACCATATACATGCCAGGTGTCTCGGGACTACTCAGCTTGATCTTGTCATTGATTTGGTTGAAGTAAGTTTTTGTAAATACGATAGCTCCCAGGTGATTGAATACGGTGATATCCACATCTTCGGATTCTTCAAAATCAAGTGCTACAAAGAAATGATCTTGTGCCGGATTGGGATATACTTGTACGCTTGGCGCGACTGGCGGCTTTGGCGGCTCTGTGGAGGTATTGATGTCACACGTAACTGTCGGCGGTTCCTGGCCCATTTTATAGCCTACGGTGAATTGATGCCAAATATCATTTCCATAATCCGGCTCAAATGCCTTCGCAAAAGTGCCGTCAGGATTTACAAATCGTACATAACCGTTACCATCGTTATTGGCCCACCAGGCGATGCCATCCTGTCCGGAGTCGGTAAGATGGAAGGTGTAGCACCCATCAGCTAAAGTCAGGGGGAACAAATAAGTCTGGTTATTGCCTAATGCCAATTGCTGCGAAACAATATTTCCGGAAGCATCCAGGATTTTATAGGCATTCTCAAAGCCTGCATTATTCGACCGGATTTCCAGGGTGATGTTTCCAAAATACTGTGGCGGAACGGTGAAAGGGGTTTCCTGGTAATTGTTATTCGGATTCTGATCGGTACTATTATTGGGCTCGTCGATCGACACCCAAAATACCGGATCATCCTGATCAAGGCCCGTCCAGTTGAAAAGTGGCAACTGCACCTCCTCTGATTCGAGAAATGCAAGATTGCCTTCCCATAGGTAGCTACACGGCATAAATCCATCTTCTACCCCATAGTTGATAAGCAGACTCGTCAGGGGGGTAGTGCCATTGTTTTTGATCCGAATTATGGGGCCGTCACAAATAGGATTTCGACGGGAAAAGATATCTGCTGAATTGGGGGAAATAATGCCCTCCAATTCGGGTTCTAATGCAAAATTGGGCGCGCCATAGGT
>CAYGTH010000520.1:0-5401 GCA_964352745.1 uncultured Bacteroidia bacterium | reverse complement strand
CCTAAATTCAGCATTTTCGCTAACAAATTTTCTGTCCCAAACATGGTCTTAGGAAAGTGAATGGAAACTCAAGATCAACCTCACTATCAAATTCTCTGACTCCTGCCCCCTGTTTCCTGTCCCCCCTTTATCGCTTTGCGAAGTTTGCATAATTCCGCATCTTGCAGAGAGTCCTCTGTGGAGTTAAGCTGATGTCATGAAAGTCTGCATTGCCGAAAAGCCAAGTGTCGCGCGTGAGATTGCCCTTATTCTAGGGGCCAAGACGCGTAGAGATGGCTATTTTGAAGGAAATGGCTATTGCATCACCTGGACTTTTGGGCATTTTTGTACCCTAAAAGCCCCTGACGACTATCACGCACACTGGAAAAGGTGGGACCTCAATACCCTCCCGATGCTTCCGCCTTCTTTTGAGATTCAGTTAATGGCGGATAAGGGCGTTCAAAAACAATTTGAAGTCATCAAGCACTTGTTTCAGCAAGCAGAAGTGGTCATCAATTGTGGGGATGCCGGGCAAGAAGGAGAACTGATTCAGCGATGGGTGCTGAAAGAAGCGAATTATACCGGTCCGGTGAAGCGACTCTGGATTTCTTCTCTCACAGCAGAAGCAATCCGGGAAGGATTTGAAGCACTGAAGGACGGCAGTGAATTTGACAATCTCTACTATGCAGGGTTTTCCCGGGCAATCGGCGATTGGCTGCTCGGCATGAATGCCACCCGGCTCTATACCCTCCGATATGGCGGCTATAAGCAGGTCTTGTCCGTTGGCCGTGTGCAGACTCCGACCCTGGCTATGCTGGTCGCCCGGCACTATGAGATCCTGAATTTCAAACCCCAGACTTACTGGGAACTGGAAACCTTGTATCGGGAAGTGAAATTCAGTTGCCTAAAGGGCAAATTGGACACAGCAGCAGATGGACAAGCACTGCTTTCACAGATAACGGACAAGCCTTTTACCATTCTCTCCGCCGAAAGAAAAGAAGGAAAAGAATATGCGCCCCGACTCTTTGATTTGACAAGCTTGCAGGTACATTGTAATAAACGATTTGCCTTCTCCGCAGATAAAACGCTCAAGATTGTTCAAAAACTCTACGAGCAGCAGGTCGTTACCTATCCACGGGTAGATACGACCTATCTGCCCAATGATCTCTATCCCAAGGTGCCCGGCATTCTCCAAAAGATGAGCGCATATCAGGCACTCACGCAACCGCTCCTGGGTAGTAAAATCCGAAAGTCCAGCAAAGTATTTAATGATAAAAAAGTAACCGATCACCATGCCATCATTCCCACCGGCGTAGAGCGCAGTCTCGGATTTGACGAGCAACAAGTCTATGATGCGATTGCACGGCAATTCATTGCGGCTTTTTATCCGGAATGTAAAGTGGCCAATACGACGGTGATTGGAGAATCGGAAGGAATTCAGTTTAAAGCTACGGGTAAAGAAATTCTGGAGCCGGGCTGGCGGGTCGTATTTCCCAAGCGCGAAAAGACAAAATCTACAGACGGAAAAGAAGAATCCAAAGAAGAGGATAATATCCTGCCCGCATTTGTACCGGGAGAAACAGGACCCCACACCCCCTCATTGGCCGAAAAACAGACCAAACCGCCCAAAACCTATAGCGAAGCAACGCTCCTGCGGGCCATGGAAACCGCAGGCAAGCAGGTCGATGATGAAGAGTTGCGCGACTTGATGAAGGCCAACGGCATCGGTCGACCTTCGACCCGGGCCAATATCATCGAGACCCTCTTCCGACGGAAGTACATTCAGCGAAACAAAAAACAGATACTCCCTACCGAAATCGGTATTCAACTCATCGATACCATTCAAAACGACCTCCTCAAATCCGCGGAACTCACCGGACAGTGGGAAAAGCGATTGCGGGAGATTGAAACGGGCGCGTATCCGGCCCGGCAGTTTATCGATGAAATGAAAAAAATGGTCAGCGATCTGGTCATTGAAGTTCGGCAGGCGAAGGCCCATACCGTAATTTCAGCATTTCAGGCACCGGGAACAGAAAAAACCAGCAAAAAATCGGCTTCCGCCAAACAATCAAAGCCTACGAGTCCTGTACATGCTCCTTGCCCCCAATGCAAACAAGGGCAACTCCTCAAAGGTAAAACGGCCTATGGCTGCAGTCGCTGGAAAACAGGCTGTAAGTTTCGCCTGCCTTTTCAATTTCTGGAGAAAAAAATCTCAGAACGACAATTGCTGCGCCTCCTCCAAAAAGGCTCAACCGTTGAGCTAAAAGGCTTCAAAGTAAATGGAACCGCCAAAACCGGAAAAGTTCGCTTTAACGATCAGCACCAACTCGTTTTTGTCGAAAAGCCGCAAGCGGAAGAGACAACTTCAAACGGCAGCCCCTCCGATGCCATTCCCTGTCCTCAGTGTGGCCTGGGCACTGTCGTAAAAGGCAAAACGGCCTATGGCTGTAGCCGCTGGAAAGCAGGGTGCACATTCAGGTTTTCATTTGAGGAAATCCGTCGGCAGGCAAATGGACAAGCCCTCACCAAAGAACTGGTGCTGGGAATTTTGAAGCAACCGGGGAAGTAATCTTTGGACTTCGCCCCGATTTTACGCTATTGTATAAAATCGTATTTTCGCATAGACGAATTATTTCGCCAACATGAAGCCTTCGTATTATGAATCTTTCTGAACTGCATGCAATCAAAAGAAGCAGTGGCCATACGCTTCAGCTTGAGGAAGTAATCGAGTCGGAACGGGCTTATATTCTGGAACGCAGGGCCCATAATGAGGTAGAGCGGGAATCCCTTGATACAGATCCTTCTGACTTGTGGGGCTGCTGTATTTCGGGCGGCGGAATCCGGTCAGCAACCCTGGGCCTGGGCATGATTCAGGCATTAATTCGGGAAGATGTGTTTCGGGAATTTGACTATATGAGTACGGTTTCTGGCGGCGGGTATATCGGTTCCTGTCTGACTTCTCTGATGAATAATGATTCGGATATCTTTGTCAACCCTGAAAAAGTAGAAATCGAACCGGGCCGCTCCACGGAACCCAGCGCAGCCAGCCTGGCTGATTTTCGGAAGCATGTACCAGGTATCCGCCCTTCGACTTCTCCCTTTAACAATCTCTTAGCATTTGAGTACGAAACCCAAAGTCAGGACAAACAAGTCGATCTGGACTATAAAGCGCCAAAACGTGCCCGTCTCGATGTGCGCCACCAGTTGCACCATCTTCGCCTGCACGGTACTTACCTGACATTGAATCAAAATTTTGTGAGTCGCGATATCCAGCGTCTGATCGGCTCAGTCTTGTCGGGCGTGCTTCATAATTTCACTCTCTTTTTTCTGGCTATGCTGGCTGTGGTAGCGGCACATTACGGGTTGTTTTACTACCTCTCACACGGCGCTTTTTACGAGCATGTCAGTTATTCGGGGGTAGCATCCGGTGCTTCCGGATTTACATTTGCGAAAGAAGCCCTCATGAACTGGCTGACAGTTGGCATTCCTCAACAATGGGAATTGCTATACAAAGGATTCGTACACCGGTCGGATTTAGGATGGGCAAGCTTTGCGATGGGAATCGTAGTAGGATTGTACCTGCTTCTCTGGGTGCGGATCATCGTCAATCGAATTCGCAATGACCAAATGAGCACAGAATTTAGAAGGGATACCGAATCGGGATACAACTTCGAAGATCATCATGAAAATCGATTTGTCAAGCGGAGCCTCACATGGGGGATCGCCGGTGGTCCGCTGATCGCATTTGGGATGGCACTTTTGATGGGTATTAGAAACGAGCCCGACGGGGCTTATTGGATTTTGTTTTCCTTACCGCTTTGCTATGCACTGGGGTTGTTTATCTGCGTTTCATCTGTGATTCCTTTTGTGCTGAGTCGCCCCGCCGCCTGGTCTGAATCCCAGCAGCAGGAACTTGCCTGGCGTGAGCGATTGGTCAGGTCTTTGTTTGGAGGCTTACAGGGAGCCGCTTTGAGTACCCTGCTGATTTCAGTGCTAACGCCCATGGGCCTGATTACCTTATTTTCATTTGATGTGACCTTCAGCTTTATTGCCTCACTGGTTGCTATGGCAATTGGGTACCTGACCTACAGCCAGCGTTTTGATGACAACTCATTCATGAGTCGGTTTTTTCATAAGCTTCAAATGCCCATTCTCAACCTTTCGATGATCCTCTTTGTTTTGTTAGCCTTTGCAGCTATCGCAAGGATGGTAATGGAAGTCCTGCATACGCATGCTTCCGGGCTCCGCTTCATCGGAATGGAATTCGACATGCCTTTCTTACTGATGTTGGCTGCGGGATTGTTGTTTACCCTGTTGGGCTTATTGGTCAATTCTAATAAAATATCGCTTCATTATTTTTATCGGGACCGACTGGCAGAAGCTTACCTCAAAACCGATGGAAAAGTGGATAGAGGCGACAACAGTCAGCAAGGAAATCCCCTTGTCAACCTGCGCAATAATGAAAACCTGCTGCTGAAAGACCTCGGCTGGGAAGAAGATAAACCCTATCATCGGAAACAGGCAAAAAGCGGCCCGGATCCAGTCGATCAATTGGCACCGGGATACCGATACAGTGACGACCGCACCCGCCGCTGGAAGATCAATGCACGCGCGCCCTATCACCTCATTGTCGCCGCCTTAAATTTGCAGGATTCAGAAGAATTGGTCCGAAAAGACCTAAAGTCGGAACATTTCATCTTCAGCCGAAATTATATCGGTTCCGCCAGTACCGGCTACGTCAAAACGGAGCACTACCGAAAAGGCAAAACCAAGCTTGCACGTGCGATGGCGATCTCTGCTGCGGCTGTAAGCTCGGGTATGGGCTTTTCGACCTTTTTTGCGCAGTCATTCCTTACTACCCTCTTCAACCTTCGACTCGGTTACTGGATCGAAAATCCCTGGTACTACCGCGCAGTCGATGAGCGAAAGGACGTGATATGGCCCTTGCACTGGTTCCGACGGATGCGCCTGGGCACTTTTGGCGGCTGGCGAATCGATCAAAAACGATGGACCTACATGAAGGAAGCGGCGAAACGCTTCAAACACTACAGCAATTGGTTCGTCCGTCCGATTTGTCGTCCGCTGATTCCCCCAGACAGGAAATATACCTTCTGGCCTTACTACTTGTTTAAAGAACTGATGGCCTGGACTACTGCCCGCACCCGTATGGTCAATGTATCTGATGGCGGCCATACGGGAGATAACCTCGGTCTCGTGCCGCTCCTACGCAGGCGGTGCAAAGTGATTGTAGCCTGCGATTTTGAAGAAGACCGAAAGTTCGCTTTCCGATCTTTCAACCACGCCATGCGCATGGCCTATATCGAAGAAAACGTAACCATCGACATCAACCTGGAAGAAGTCATGCCGTTGGAAGGAGATACCGAACGCATTTCCAAAAGCAAGGCGAATTTTACAACTGGCA
>CAYGTH010000519.1:0-5402 GCA_964352745.1 uncultured Bacteroidia bacterium | reverse complement strand
GCAGCAGGCTCATTCAATCTCGGGCTTGGCCTCGGCCTCGTCTATGACAGTCGCCATAATGTCCTAAATGAACGGGACGGTATGTTTGCCGAAATTGCCTATCTCAACTATAACAAAGCCTGGGGCAGTGCCTTTAATTTTCGGGGGATCTATTGGGATGCGCGTAAGTTTATTCCCGTCAGCCCGGACAAAAAACAAGTATTAGCCATACAGGCAGCCGGAGCATTTATGAGTGGGGATGTCCCCTTCAATCAAATGGCACTCCTGGGAGGGGAAGTGCTTATGCGCGGGTATTACCTGGGCCGATATCGGGATAATAGTTACGCTGCCGCACAAGTTGAGTATCGGATGTTGCCCTTTCCCTTTAGCAAACGTTTTGGCGCAGCTGCCTTTTTGTCTGCCGGGGCAGTCGCGCCAAGACCGGGAGCCTTCAACCTGAGTCAGTTCAAGCCAGCAGGTGGGGTCGGTCTCCGTTGGCTGTTATTCCCGCAAAAAGATATCTACGTACGTTTCGATGTGGCTTTCACGGAAGAAGGAAGCGGTATTTATTTCTTTACGGGAGAATCGTTTTGATGAGGAGAGAGATCAGATGTCAGATCGCTGCGCTGCCAGAAATCAGCGTCCAAAATCGTGATTCCCAACTCGTAAATCGTACTCCTACCCCCTTCCCCTCAACACATCCTGGATGCTCGGGTCTTTGTCAAATTCGCTTTTGGCGTAAGGGCACAGCGGCAGGACTTTCAGTTCTTTTTCTCGCACCATTGCCACAAGTGTATCTAATAATTTCCGGCCTACTCCTTGCCCACGGAGCGAAGGACTTACTTCTGTATGATCTATGATGATCAAACTTTCACCCGCCTTTGAATAGGTCATTTCAGCGAGGGTTTTTCCTGCTTCTGACACGTAGGCGCGGCCTTTGTTATCGACCTCTTCGAGTTGAATGCGTATTTCGTCCATTTGAATGAGGGGATTATCTTTCGAGGGAGTTACGATCCCAATTGCTGGTATTAGCAGCAGCTTCGTAGGTCGTTTGTAAAAATTGCATCAGGTTTGCTGCCGGATCAGCCGCAGTTCTAACGGCTTCGTAAGGCAGGAAATATTCGCCCATTTCGTCACTCCAAAAAGCGGCTTCCGGTAAAACTGCTTGTTTCCCAAAATCAGGAGCACTGGGATAAGCATACGCATAAAATGCAGGTTGCGGAAAGGTATCTCCTCCCGGCCAAAACCCACAGCTGCTCACTTCCTGCGAATAGGCTTCCTGCATGACTTTTTTGGGCATATTGGGAGCAAGCCCGGGATGTAAAGGAGCGGGCTTTCCAGAAAAACGGGTTACCGCAATGTCAAAAGCGCCCCAGAAAAAATGGACCGGGCTGCATTTCCCGATGAATTCACTCCGGAATCGCTGAAATACATTATGGGTACTCACAGCTACTTGCCAAAAGTCTGAAACCCGGGCTTCATCGTATGATTTATTCGTTACATTTTCGACAAATGGGACGGCAACTTCAATCTCGTTGGGCCGGTCATGAATCGAAATATCAATTCCCAATCCTTTCAGCTTTCCAAATAAGTCGGTATAAAAATCGGATACCGTACGCGCATAGAGTTTCATGACCACATTCGGCGCAAAACTTGAGGATATAATCAATTCATGCCGCCCAAAATCGAGCTCAATCTCATATACGCCATTTTGATAGGGCATGCTCCCTGTCGTCAATCCACGAGCAGTGATATAGAGCGCGGTATGCCAGGAGTGGTTTTGCCAGGGCATACTTACCAATCGGATTTTACCGAGAATTTGCGTCCACATATGAACGGTTTTCAGGGTGTCTTTCCAGCTATTATAATCAAGCTTTGGCCAGGGACTGCTACAAACAGGGACATGGGTTGATATCATAAGGAGGGGCTGAGTTGTGAGAAAGAATGAATAAAGAAAGGTACGGATAAATCCAACAGCAGTAAACAGAAACCGGGCCTCATCCACTCAAACAGACCCGGTTTCCATCAGTTAATTTTCCATCAAAACCTGCTCATTACGGCGTTTACATGCTGCCGTATCTGAGCGGCCTTTAGTTCGCGTCCATCGGCACATCCATTAGCAGGAGTTTGGCATCACTATTTGCGGTAATGTGAATGGCCTCTGTATCCCAGATTCCAAATCCGTCTCGTTCCCCGAGCGTTTGGCCTTCAATGGTGAATGTACCTTTCAGGACAAAGGCATATACCCCATTCTTTGTTGATTTAAGGGCGTAGGTACTTTCATGCCCTTGCTCAAATTCACCCATGTGAAACCAGGCATCCTGATGGGCCCAGACTCCTGCATCATCCTGATTGGGCGAAAGAATCTGATGCAATTGATTATTCAGTTTCCCGGTCTCAAGTGTGATCTGGTCATAGCGCGGATTCACATTCTTTTCCCGGGGAAACATCCAGATTTGGAGGAATTTCACGGCCTGATCTGCATTTTTATTGTATTCGCTGTGAAAGACTCCGGTTCCCGCACTCATCACCTGCACATCTCCCTGCTTGATGACCGTCGTGTTGCCCATGCTGTCTTTATGTTCCAAATCCCCTTCCAATGGGATCGAGATGATCTCCATGTTGTCATGCGGGTGTGTTCCAAATCCCCGGCCTTCAGCAACTACATCGTCATTGAGCACACGCAATACGCCAAAGTTCATGCGCTCAGGATTATAATAATTGGCAAAACTGAAGCTATGGTGAGAATCCAGCCAGCCATGATTAGCATGGCCGCGTGTGTTGGCTTTGTGCAATACAGTTTTCATAGTGGTAAGCTCCTGATTAGGTAAATGATTGAATCCGACCTGTTCCATCAATTTGTCATAGGTGGAAGGGCGACTGTCTGATGAAGCGGCATTTGCCGTTGTCTTACCGGCAGCCAATCCCAGGGCACCCAGTACAGATTGTTTGAGGAATTTGTTTCGGTCCATGATTCGTTGTTGTTACGAATACAAAGATCGCTTCTCTTCAGGGCTGAGAGAATATGAAAATCCTTGGAAGACGTATGAAAATCCGGGATCGGCCATTGATTGCCACGCCAAATCGCTTAAGATAGGGTGTATATCTCTGTGTCCCATCCCAAAGCCTCCTGCCCAAAGTCCCTTTGCTTCTTTGCGCCTTTGCGTTCAATCTTTCTTTGTCCCCTTGCCAACCGCTACCGCTACAATTTCCGGAACGCTGAAGGCGAATTCCCGACCCGCTTCTTAAAAAACTGACTAAAGTTAGCAGGCTCAGAAAATCCCAATTCATAAGCCACTTCCTTGGTGGTCAAATCCGTGAAGCGTAACTGCCGTTTGGCCGAGACAATCAGGCGGCTTTGGATGTGTTCTTTGGCACTTTTGCCCGTGAGAGATTTGACAGATACGTTCAGGTAATCGGCTGTAATGTGCATTGCACTTGCGTATTCAGCGACCTTATGCCAATGCTGAAACTGCGTTTCGAGTAGGTTTTTAAAATCCCGGAGCAGAGAGACAGAGGCCTGCGCAACCTGGGTATTTTCTTCCTCGGACAGCGTGCAGGAATTGTTGCACTGGATCAGGAAAAGTTTCAGCAAGGAACCTACTGCCTGATATTTAAATTTTTTATCGGAATAAGCATACGCAAGCATCGATTCCGTCAAAGTAGTGAGAGGTGCGATCTCGTCTGCTGGCAAAGTTAATGGCGGTGTGTATCCCGCATCCTGAAAGAGGTGTAGGTCCTCAATGAAACAGGCATCAATTCCATTCTCCAGCATAAACTGCCGGGAAAAAGTGAGTACACACCCATAGGATTTTTCGGTCTCAATCAACTGATGCACTTGCCCCGGACTGATAAAATAGACCTGATTTGCCTGCAATTCAAATGCTTGAAAATCAATCAAATGTGTGCCGCTGGCCTGTTTGACCAACAAAATGGTAAAATAATCATGGCGATGAGGCGGATCTGCTATGCCTCCATGCGCATCGTGAATCTCTTCCATTCGCTTGATGTCAAACGAAATTGTCTGATGTTCCGGGTGTACGTCGTGGTAGGTCTGGATTGTGGACATTTTCTGCAAATTAGGCATCAGGTTGATTGGGTAAAACAAGATACGAAGTGCGATCTCATCGGACAAACTACAAGCTACTCCTGTGCTGTTTTGCGGAATGGAATGCAAATTTATCCGACCGGTCAGATATTTTTTATATATTGCAGCATGGGAGGCATCAACAAGCGTGAACATTTGATCCGAACCGGACAGGAATTGATCTGGTCAAAAGGCTATGACCTGTGTAGCATAAAAGATATCACCACTGCAGCTGGCTTGCCCAAGGGATCCTTTTATCATTACTTCGAGAGCAAGGAGAAGTTTGCCCTGGAGGCGATGGATGATTTCCTGCATTCATTTCCGGAAACCCTCCCCAAAGCCGAGATCGACCTCAGTACCCTTAGCCAATTGATTGATGCCCGGATCGAATCTATCATCCGCATCCATTTCACCCGGGAGTGTTATATGAGCGTGATGTGTCATGCCGTTTCAGATCAGGAAGCCGATTTTCGGCTGGCCGTAGTTACAGGCATCGATACCGCGAATCAAACTATGCAACAATTGTTGACCCAATTGCATGAAAACAAGCTCATCAATCCCGCATTGGAAATGGATGAATTGCTGGAATTCGTGGACTTTGCCTGGCGCGGGGCTCGCCTGAAAGCCAAGATGCTCCAGTCAGATAAGCCCTTACGCATTTTTAAGCAATACCTATTCGATTGGGTTTTGAAAGTGGATTAAAAAATTTTATCCGAAATATATCCGACCGGTCAAATATTAATTACTTTTCAATGAAACACCTACTTCTAAGCCTGATGATTATGAGCACCTTTTCCTCCAACAGTACGGCACAGGAAATCTCTGCCGATTTTCCATTTGAGTCGCAGTACCTGAAAATTGGCAATGATCAACTCCATTATATCGATGTCGGCAAAGGCGATCCCATCTTATTCCTGCATGGTGTTCCCATGTCTTCCTATTCCTGGCGCAACATCATTCCCCACCTTGCTGACTCTGCCCGATGTATCGCCATCGATTTTATGGGATTCGGAAAATCTGACAAGCCCGAGATTGACTATTCTTTCACCGATCAGCTGAACTATCTCAGTGCCTTTATTGATGCACTGGATTTACAAAACATCACCCTTGTCATGACCGATATTGGCGGCATTATCGGAACCCGGTATGCCAGAGAGAACCCCGATCGCATCAAAGCGCTGGTCCTGATGGAAGCTCCGCTCTCAGATGCCCGCACCTTCCACAAAAATGGCGGTATGATGCAGCGTATGATGTTTTGGATGAGCAGAAAACCCAAAATGGGCTACAACATGTTTGTCAAGCGGAATATGTTTTTGAAAATGATGCCTATGCTCAT
>CAYGTH010000518.1:0-5418 GCA_964352745.1 uncultured Bacteroidia bacterium | reverse complement strand
CTGGCACCGTGTACCTGAAAAAAATGTACGCCCCAGCCAGTGGCTTGGTCTCATTAAGAACCTCGGAATCGTTGGGTCAGAGTTTTTCTATACGGGATTTTTTAATGAAGGCTCGGCAAGTACCACTTTTCCCGATCCCCGTAATTATGCCTGGCAGGCTGCCCTACCCAGTTACGCACAGGCGCTCACCAGCAGATATGAAGACATTCTCAGAACCGGAGATTTACTCACAGATGAATCCGGAGAAGCCATTGTCAATCATTGGGCTGGCGATCCTCGAATGTTAGTTTCTATTCGGAAGGCAAAAGACAAAGCACAGTATGTAATAGCTGGTAGCATTCAGCCAATAACCAATAAGAAGGGCAGTGTTCCTGATAAAACAGTTGCTGAAGTGACTTTTGACGGACTAAAACTCAAATTCGAAATCCGCAGGCAAGGTAGTGTGTATCTCTATGACTGTACAAATCCTGCCAAGCCTGTGTTTTATCAATTGGACAGCTGGCATGAACCAGGGCACCCTTCATTCTGGTCAAAGGATTTTCGAATAGAAGCAGAAGTGTTTGATGAAGCTAAGGGAGTTGAGATTCAAACGAATCGGGAGTCCCCATCTTCTGATGATTTTACCGCATTTACTACTTTCATAGCCCCTGTTCAGGCAAAATCAGAACTCAACTACTATTTTGAACCTACCCAGCAATCTTCCTATCAAGTCATTATCCGGGCGCGTTCCGTCGATACAAGCGAAGGGCACATACAGGTTTTACTCGATGGAACTCCTATCGGTGAGCCTATGTGTATCAAAGATTCTGACTGGGGATGGTATTCAGGAGATGCAAAAACGAAAAAACACATCACCTTCTCTGACCTTCTTCCCGGGAAACATCTACTTACCCTACAAATTTCGGGGAAGGCACTACAGTTGGATCAGGTAGAGCTTGAGTTGTTAGCAAAGTAAATCGCAACGTAACATACCGCCCCAATCCAATAAAATCAGGGCGCGGTTACAAGCGCTAATACATTCCGGGCAATGTCTTTCCAGGTGTATTGCTGCAATACTTTCTGATGAAAGTTTTCTGCTAGTTTCTTTCGGAGGGTTTCATGATTCATCAAAGTGCGGATAGCTTCTACAAGCTGATCGACCGACGCCTCTACCAATAATCCATCCTTACGGTTTTCCATTACGTCCCTGACAGGAACATTGTCAGGGGCAATAATGGCTTTCCTCATCGCACCATATTCAAATATTTTAACAGGCGAGCCATACCAATTAGAGGTAGCCATTACGGTGATATCCATGAGATCAAGGTAATTGAATACCGTTTTATGCGGGATATTTCCCGTAAAGATCACGTGTTGTCCCAATCCCGCATCACTCACTTGTTTACGAATATCCGGCAGCGTTTCGCCATCTCCGACAATCAGGAGTCTGGCGTCAGGCCGACCCACCTGCTGGAATGCAGCAACCAACAAATCCACACCATGCCAGGGAAAAATTGAACCGACAAAGCCTACGACCAGGTTCCCTTTCAAGCCAAGTTCATCCCGAAGTTTCTTTACCTCCTCAGCATCTACCGTAAGCTTTGCAGGATCCACTGCATTTGGGGTAACCAGAAATTTCTCCCGGCCCAGGTCATGCTTCTTCATAAAATACGTTTCAAGTGCTGAAGAAACGACGCACACCCGATCTGTCAACTGGAGTTGTATTGCCTCTGCCTTTTCTCCCTGTCCGACCAAAAAAGAATTACCATTAAAGGCCACGTGCTCTTCGGTGTAGGGGGCATTCATCTCAAGGATATGGTGAACCCCTGTTTCTTTCGCGGTGCGCACCCCCGAGCTTTGGAGGTAGGCGGCTCTTTCATAAATTAAATCCGGCTGAAACTGCGCAATTTGGTTGCGCAATTCACTGGCAGCGAATCGATCAAAACGAATGAGATTCAGGTCCTTCAAACTGCTCCAAATCCTTCCGGGCACCCACGGTTTGAGCCTTGTTTTCAAGGATTGTTTCTTTGCAGTTTCCCCATTAGTCGTGGGTAATTCCTCCCCCCCCATTATCAATGGTTGAACCTCATGCCCAAGTTCTCGAAATGCCTGAATCATTTCCCGCATGTGCGTTCCATAACCGGCCGGAGAGCTCAGGTTTAGTAAGGGATGGGGGGAATAATACAGAATTTTCATCTTTCAGAAGCTGCCTTTGTCAAAGGAACTTGGGGTTATGTTGCTAATCCATCAAATATCTGGCTCAATTTCCGGGTGATATTTTTGAAGTTAAAATTTTCGTCAATATAGGCCGTATCAGCAGAATATTGTGCGGGTAATGCTGCCCGGTTTTTCACCAATTCGGCCAGCGTATCCGCTATTCCCTCCGCATCATAAGGGCTACAGATGAGTCCGAGTCCTGATTTACGTAAGATATCCACACAATCAGATTCATCGGCAAGTGCCAGAATGGGCTTGCCTAACTTGAGGTATTCATATAGTTTCCCCGGGATGAATAAGGGTTTTTGCCCGTCTTTACCCGATTCGAGTGGTAAAAACAATACATCACAGGTCGCTAATATTGAGACCGTTTCGGCTTTGGACTTGTATCCTTCGATCTTCACGCTATCAGCTAATCCCATCTCGACGGCTTGCTGCTGATTTTTAGGATCGATCATCCCCCACATGTGAATCAACAGTTGGGTGGCCAGATCGGGATATTTAGTTTGAAATACCTCTATCCCCTTAAATAAAAAATATCCAGATCGGGTTTCGGGCTTGATATTGTCTATGCGATATGTCCAGAACCACTGTGCCCATTTTCCAAGGCCTCGTTTTATTGTTGCCTGCGGATCATGGGCTTTCAGGCTGCCTGCGTATCCGATTCGTAAGGGTGCAGGATTAGTAGCCATTTGTCAGGACCGTTAGTTTAGATTCTGGCACAAGGTTCCTGCGGATATACAGCTTACGTACTTCAGGGGTATTTACGATCACCTGATCTGCCGATTGGTATAAGTACCGCTCCAGCCAACGGCTCATGAACCAATGCCCCTTCGATGGCCACTGCCACATATAGCCGTCGGTATAGGGGTCTCTGATGTCCAACACCCATTTCACATCCGTAAATCGCTTCAACCAGAATCCTAATAAGACCGCTGAAAAAGGACCAGAAGTGGTGTAAATCGTTTGAATATCATACTGTTTAATCGCCTTTTTTGCACGCCGATATGCACTCAATGGCCAAAGCGCTGAAGTTTCCCAAAAAACCGGAAAGAACAGGTACCACAATATCCGAAACACACGGAGTCGCATAAAGAAACTTTTAAACTTCCGGGGTTCCCAGGTACTTTTTCGGAGTATCACTACGTCTTCAGGTAATTGCGCTAGCAGGGAGTCGTCTGTATGAACTTTTGTGCCTTTAATATCTTCGAGGCTTATCGTCAGAACAACCGGCTTATACCCAAATTCCTGCAAATACCGCGCAAAATAGAAGGAGCGAAATATGCCTGGCCCGCTCATCGGCGGGAAGGAATGGGCAATCATCAGGATATGTTGGGTAGATGTGGACACAAGAAGCAGGTGGTAGGTAAGGACAAATAAAGGATTAAATCTTCCTCAACAAGCATACACTTCTCGTAGTGATGTTGTCTTTGAGCACCTGAAAGTTTTCTATTTCAAACAATCCAGTTGTATAGGACGCGATATCTTCTTTTGAAAAGATAAAATTATGGATTAAGGTATTCCAAGGCTCCATACACTCAAAGGGGACAGAAAACAAAAAACCGTCTTTACACACACGGTGGCACTCCTCGAAACTGGCTCTGACCGTCTTACGGTCCGCCAAATGCTCAAATACGGAGATCGCACATACAATGTCAAAAGATTCATCCTCATAAGGAAGATCTGGCAAGATTGCTTTCTGAGTGTGAATTCCCTGAGACTCCAGATATTCAATTGCTTTTCCAGAATATTCAGTCGCTGCCCGGTATTTGTCAGGGGAAATCTTGGTGATAAAGTTTCCGAACCCTGCAGAAATATCAAGGATTCGTTCATAGGGCTCACTTAATTTCAGCGCCGCAGAAACGAGATTTGGTATCCGTTCATTCAGCTTCCGGATTTCCTCAGCAGAAATATCCGTATAGAAATGTTCCCATTCTACCAGGTCATTGAAATTGGTCTTTCCCCAAAGCGCCAGGCGCATTGGTTTCCACAAAAAAGGGAAGTAGTATCCAACCTTTTGGTACAGGGTGTTTTTATTGAGCATGGTTATTTTGTTTTTTACGCAAGAAAGAGTTTATCTCCTGCCAAGTCTTTAATAAGGTTTGCATATCTCCCCGCGACAGTACCCGATTGCGTATTTATTTTCTTTTTCAAATCTTGCGCTAACACATCCAAAATCCGGGATTTTACTGCTGCTGCACTCCGCTCGTGAAACAGCATCTCTCCATCCACACAATATAAAGAAGAAGTAGGTTTTTCCTCAAAGGTAATCGCAGGCGTTCCCGCCCAGGTAGCCTCAATTCCGACAGTAGATCCTGTAACGATTACGATATCACTCAACAGGAACTGATCAAAAAGAGTCTTTCGGATCGTCGACTTATCATACCGAACCACCTTAACACGGTCTCTCAGCTCAGCTGTTTGGGGCAAATAATAATCTATTTCTTTTTCCGCAGGGTGTGGCCGGTATAAGACCAGCAACTCAGGCTGTTGAGGGAGCAACTCATAGATTGCATCCAGCACCCGTACTTTATTTAATGGGGTACCTGCGATGGAACAGAAAGATATAATTTGGGGTTGCTGATGCCCAGCCAAGAGGGGATCGAGTGTGCCGGCATATTCGTGTTCGGCAAGCACGTCCTGCATCAGATGGCCCCTGGCATTATAGATTTGCCTGACAGGTAAGTCGCAGCCTTCGACCAATATTTTTTGCATTCGCTCGTCCCAGACCAGCCACAGATCAAATTCTGTCCGGGCATTATTGGCACCGGCATCTTTTGTCCCATTCATGGAATTGACGACCTTAAACCCTTTTTGAACAGCCAATTGGCAGTACAAATGACCTTCCCAGGTATTTTCGGCAGCATTTACCAAAACGACCTTAGGCGAGACATGGCTAATCACCTGTTCAAATGAGTCGATAAAGGATTGAAAATGTCCCTGCTGGGCCAAGATCAGTTTCGCAACTTCGGCGTGAGCAGCCTTCACCTTAAGGGGAGTAAACTTTGGGAAAGCCGAACGGTAGGAGGCTCGCCCATCTAATTTTGCTATTCGGAATCCCAATTGCTCCCAGTGAGCTATTGTATCCGCTACAGCCTCAAAATCCGGCCAGAAAACCCGTTCATTTGGATAGAGTAGGATCAAGGTCTCCTCTGGCTCCAATACCCCAATCAGTTTATCCCAAATCATCGCTAACAAAGGGCTATCTACCACAATGAGATA
>CAYGTH010000517.1:0-5421 GCA_964352745.1 uncultured Bacteroidia bacterium | reverse complement strand
AGATCAGGGTGTTAGCACTTTCGTATATGACCTGGGTTTTCAAGCTGTATTTCCAAATTCTCAGAAGTTCCAATAAGGAGGTATCTTTCTTCCTGCTGGCAATTCCTTGCTCCAAGTTCGTTAATTATGGGCATTTTTCCTCACTTGCCCTGGATTAGCAAGATATTAGGCGTTATCTGGCTGTAGGGGTTGAAATATCTGTTTCTACTCATTTGCTTCCGCTTGTGTAATATTTTGGGAAAATGAGCCCTTTTTGAATGGCGAATATTTGCCGGAAAGATTCTATTTTTGTAAATCTATCAACAGAAATTCAAAGCCTTTATAAAAATGAAAACTAATTGTACCTGGGAGCATCCCTATACCCCCGCCCCTGAATATTCAAAGAAGACAGCATATTTCAGTATGGAATTCGGGATCGATACGGCACTGAAAATTTATTCAGGGGGGTTGGGATACCTCGCGGGTTCGCACATGCGAAGTGCTTACGAACTCAAGCAAAACATGATCGGAATTGGCATGTTGTGGAAACTGGGGTACTACGATCAGGTCCGGGACACGAATAACTCCATGCGTGCTCTCTTTCGGGAAAGATATTATTCCTTTTTGGAGGAAACGGATCTGATTTTCCCGGTGATGATCAATAATCATGAAGTGAAAGTTCAGGCTTTCTATTTACCGCCCGAAGTATTTGGAACCGTGCCCATGTATTTCCTGACTACAGATCGGGACAATTTGAATGACTACCTTTCGTGTTCTATCAGCAATCGGCTGTATGACAATAATGAAACCGCCCGGATCGCCCAAAGCATTGTATTGGGGATAGGAGGCGCAAAGGTGGTTCAGGCATTGGGCGGCGCAGATTATTACCACATGAACGAAGCGCATGCTTTACCGATGGCTTTTCATCTGTATGAGCAATATGGCGATGTGGAAGAAGTTGCAAAACGATTGGTATTTACCACGCATACCCCGGTTAGGGCAGGGAATGAAGAGCGGGATATTCATCTCTTGAAAAAGGTAGGTTTTTTCTCTGGTCTTTCTACTGAAATCGTTCGTAAAATCACGGATACAGAAGGAGATACGTTTGGCTATACCCCTGCTGCGCTTACGCTCTCTGGTAATGCCAATGGCGTATCGCAGCTCCATGCCGAGGTGTCTAACGAGATGTGGTCAGAAGTGAAAAAGAGTCCCCATATCATTGGGATTACCAATGCCCAGAACCAGAAGTACTGGCAGGATACCCAAATGAAGGCGGCGCTTGATGCGGACGACGATGAGGCACTCCGGGCGCGAAAACGTGAAATGAAAAAGGAGCTGTTTGATATTGTGGCAGACCAGACTGGCCATATGCTGGACCCGGATTTTCTGACAATTGTTTGGGCACGTCGATTTGCTTCATATAAGCGTGCAGATTTGATCATGCGTGACCACACCCGGTTTTACGATCTGCTCAATCGTGCTAAGCAACCGATTCAGGTGATTTGGGCGGGAAAACCCTATCCGCAAGATGAATATGCTGTGGATTTGTTTAATCGGCTGGTACAACTCACGCGCCTGAGCCATACCTCAGCGGTTATCACAGGCTATGAGATGAATCTGTCTGCTGCCTTGAAAAAAGGATCTGATGTATGGCTGAATACGCCCCGTCGCCCTAAAGAAGCCTCCGGTACAAGTGGAATGACAGCTGCTATGAATGGCTCTGTGAATTTCTCCGTCAATGATGGATGGATTCCTGAGTTTGCCAATCATGGGCACAATTCCTTTATCATTCCGGTTGCAGATATGAATTTGCCCGAAGATAAGCAGGACGACCACGATTACAGGCACCTCATGCGGGTCCTGGAAAATGAGATTATTCCAACTTACTATGAGCAGCCTGATGACTGGACGCAGATTGTGAAAAACAGCATGCGTGAGGTTGTTCCGGCATTTGACTCTGACCGAATGGCGGATGAGTACTATCGCCGTCTGTATGTGCCTGCCAGTGAGTTGGAGTTGGTATAGCGGAAGAAAAAAGATGGAAGAAGAAAGATAGAAGATAAAAAGCATTGTCCCCCATTGCGCAGGGTTGGTGTTGAGGCTTTGGGGGACAACATTCCTCAGGAATGCAGGAGAAGAAAAAGGTGAAACCTGAACTCGAACTTTGAACTTGAATTTTCCAAGAGCCTTTACCGGGAATTTCTTGCATAAAAAAAGCGCGATCCGGTATAAGATCACGCTTCGCTTAAATGTGTGTAAGTCTTTATAATAGCGCAACAGACAATAGTGGCCTATTGCGTTTGGGCTACTTATTTAACCGCATCTGCGGCATCGTCCGCAGCATCTTCAGCAGTATCTGCTACTTTATCTTTCAAGTCTTCTGCTTTATCAGCGAGATCACTTGCAGCATCTTTGGTTTTATCAATCGCAGTTTCCGTTTTCTCTGCCACTTTAACCTTGAGATCTCCTGCTTTATCAGCCATATCTCCTGCCACTTCTTTCCCTTTCTCTACAGCAGCATCGGCCATCTCTTTTCCTTTCGTAGCGACTTCTTCTGCTTTTTCTTTCAGGTCGCCCACCATTTCGGCACCTTTTTCCTGTGCTTTTTCTGCAAAAGCTTTTCCTTTTTCTACGGCTTCAGCAGCACTTTCCTTCATCTCCTCAACCACCTCTGCTCCTTTTTCCATTGCGTCTCCTGCCACTTCTTTTCCTTTTTCTACCCAGCCTTCCGCTGTTTCAGCTACGGATTCCGCAACTTCACTTACGACTTCTTCTGTTTTTTCTATGGCTTCTTCAGCTACTTGGGCAGCTGAGCCAAATATCTTCTTGATTGAATCTAAGATACCCATGATTGTGCTTATTAATAGGTTAATGTGGAATGATCCGTTATTAAGACGTAATCTTTCCGGATAGGGTCACAAGTATAACTAAATTATAGGAATAATTCATTGGCTGGTACAACTTATTCGCAGTGCGTAGAAACGTGTATTGCCCTATAATTAACTTATTATCAGTGAATTAATAGGGAGGACTATTTTGTTTGTTGCGTTTCCTCTTGCACCATAGATTATCTGATTTTGGGATATTCCTTCATGGGGTAGTATGGGGGCTGATTTTTGGAGATTTTGATTGTATCCCGAAATCTGGATGGAACCCGCTCAATTTGGAGTGGATATACGTATTGTAGAACCGACGATAATTGATTTCTATTGGCTATTTGCAGCAGTTCGGATAATTCGATACATTTACTACGAGTCATATTTGGTACTGAACGCTGGTTTTTTACCAAATCTTGGTTTTCCTGTCTGAAGTTGATGTGATTTTCCCGAAAAATACCTGCGCACACCTGCATTTATGCTATGTGGGCAGGATGTATCATCAACTTAGTTGGCCATTTTATGAAGCGTATTTTTCTTCTCTCCTGCCTGATACTTAGCTCATTTTGGGGATTCCTTTCTGCTCAATCTATGGAGGAGGCTGATAGTCTGTGGAATGTACTACCGGGGCAAACTGATACGACTGCGATCAAAACCCTGTTGCACATTGCCAAGCACCACGTCCTGATGGGTCCGGCTCCGGATTCCGCTGAATATTATGGGAAACTTGCCCTGGAAAAATCCCGTCAGATTTCTTTCCTGGTGGGGGAGGAAAGAGCGCTTTTTTGTATTGCGCATGCATATGGACTCCGTCAGGAATTCGAAGAAAGTAACCGCTATTTTGAAGAATCGATTGAGTTGTTGACCCGACAAAATAACCAAAGTGGAGTAGCGGCAGCCTTGAATAATATTGGAAAAAACTACTTGCTTCAAAGCGAATATGAAGAAGCCCTCCAGTATTTCCTGTCTTCGATGAAAATCGAAGAAGAATTGGGGGAATCCGCTAATTTGTATCAATCCTATAACAACATTTCTATTGTACACGCCTACATGGAACAGCGTGAGCAGGCACTGGAATATGGCTTGAAAGGGTATAGGGGGCAGCTGAAAATGGGAAATACGTATCAGTTGGCGCAGTCCACGATCAATTTAGTACCAGGATTTTATCACCTGGATATGAAGGACAGCGCCTGGGTATATGCCAACAAAGCCCTGGAATTATGCGAGTCTATCGGGATGCAGGAGGGAGTCATCCGGGCCAATAACCACCTGGCTCTGATTTCCCTGGACAGATTGAATTATCAGGATGCTATCCGCTATGCCGAAGCTGTCATTGAGCAGGCAGATACTTTGTATCATGCCTCAACGCTGGCCCATGCCACCCGCTACCTGGCGGTAGTCTATGATTCTTTGGATCAGCCTCAGACGGCTTTGCGCTATGCAAATGAGAGCCTGCGATATGCTGAACTAGACAATACTGCTCCGACGCGCATCAATGCCTATGCGTTGGCATACCGGATACATCGACAAATGGGAAACGACGGAAAAGCGCTGGAGTATAAGGAGCAATTCCATGAGCTAAAGGATAGCGTATTTACCCTGGAAAAGGAACGTCAGATTACAGAGTTGCAAGGGCAGTATAATCAGGAGCGAAATAAGCGTGCCCTCACGGAGCAGGCTGTTCGCATTCAGGAAAAAAACTACCTCATCCTGGCCCTTGTAATGGGGGTACTGATGCTGATTGCCTTGTTTTTTCTCTACAATCGACAGCAGATCCTAAAAGAAAAGCAGCAAACCCTCGAAGCCCGACAACGGCTTTTGCGGACTCAAATCAATCCTCATTTTTTATTCAATGCCCTCTCTTCTATCCAGCATGTGATCTATGAAAAAGAAGATCGAAAACTCGCTGTGATGTACCTGACCAAGTTTGCCCGGCTGATGCGACTGATTCTCGAAAACAGCCGAGAAGCCTATATTCCGCTGGAACAGGAAGTGGATACCTTACGTCATTACCTGGAACTCCAGAAAATGCGCTTCCAGGATGCCTTTGAATATGAAATATATGTGGACCCGGAGATCGATCCGGAAGAGGCGATGATTCCGCCGATGTTTGCACAGCCTTTTATTGAGAATTCCTTAGAGCATGGCATTTTGCACAAAAATGAACAGGGGTTTATTCGGTTAGCTTTTCATAAATCAGGCGATATGCTCAAATTTGAAGTGGAAGACAATGGAGTAGGGCGGGAGCAGGCAGCCTTTTTCCGGACCAATAAAGAATACCGATCCCTCGCCACCGAAATTACCCGCGATCGGCTGAAACTGCTCGGCAAGACCGTCAAAAAACAAATCAACCTCGAAATCACCGATAAAGTGGATGACCATAAACAGGTAACCGGCACAAAAGTTACCTTTTCCCTTCCGATGATGTATGGGTAGAAGAAGACGGAAGACGGAAGACGGAAGACAGAAGACAGAAGATGGAAGACAGAAGACAGAAGACAGAAGACAGAAGAAAGAAGACAGAAGACAGAAGACAGAGATAAGAGACTCGTAACTCTCAAATCGT
>CAYGTH010000516.1:0-5422 GCA_964352745.1 uncultured Bacteroidia bacterium | reverse complement strand
GGCCTCATGGTTCATGATACCCACCCCACTCATGTCATCCCGGCTGAGTTCGATGTAGTAGCGGAAGGTGGATTCAATGTTTTCCTTATCTGCCTCGGTGAGGAGGTCTTCTCCGTACAGAATATCACAGATAGCAGCCAGGTAGAGAAAGAAATTGCCCTCATGAACCTGGACACCTGTCGTCGCTTTTCCGATGGTCAGAAAACCTTCTTCCTTGTCGCACACCTCGCGCACGAAGTTGACTACTTCCTTACGAAGCGTCGTATCCCCCGCCAATTTCCACACGAGCGCTTTATCGAATACACGCTGCGATGTACTGGCACTGTAGTTGAAACTGTCCCAAACCCGAGTATTTCTAGATCGGGTTACGACCTCCCTCTCAGGTATTTTATATGATTTGGCGCTTTCGCTTAGCTCATCAAAGTTATCCTTCGCCCACTGATAATTATGAATCTTTTCTCTGGCCTCTTTGAGCAGTTCATCCGTCACCAACAGAAATGGGTGAGGCTTGGACCGAACGGTGATGAATTTCCATCTTTTCGCTACCGAACTGTCGGCATTGTATCCCGTTAGGCTAGCTGTTTCAAATGCGCCCTTCGGGATTCGATCGCTTACCTTAACAGAAAGAATTCCCTCAAGAGTTTCGTTTGCTTCCAAAGTAAAGGAGGTACGACCAAGCGAATATGTACATGCCAGTAGCCGAGGCTTGTCGATGCTCAATGCAAATGTCTGTTCTCCGTCCTGATTATTTGTCAGCTCAAACGCATACTCGATTATTTCACCAGCTTCCGCAGATCGGGAAATTGATGTTTCATTTCCTGCAAAAGCAATTGGGCCAAAACAGATGGATAAGCCAAGCGTGAGCAAGGCGATCAAGAGCGTTTGGGAATTGGTTTGTTCAGATGGGTCCATGTCGGATTAGTTGGATCTTCTGTTTAATTATCTATTGGGTTATTTTGCTCAATTTCTGATAAGACTCCAGAAGTTTCTCCATCTCTTTTACTTTTTCCGGAAATTCATTATACAGATTGATTGTTTGTGAAGGATCCTTTTCCAAATTATAAAGCTGGACAGGTGGGGCATTCTCTTTTATTTTCCCCTCTTGAATATCGCTGTTTATTTGTCCGGCAAAGGAGACTGCCGCTGGCCCTCCAAATGCATGGGCACCATGTTTGCCAGCAGTAAACCCTCCTCCTCCCTGTGCTCCGATGTACATCCATTTACCCATGCGAATAGAAAGATGGGTGGCTTTCTGAGCGGCAAGCACAACTTCGCTTCTTAATTGTTCCTTGGTGGTACCGGTAATTGCGCCCAACATATTTTTGCTATCCTGACCCTGCCCCTCCTCCAGTGTTTGTCCTGTAAGCGCTGCAAGTGTAGCCAGCATATCCACATTACATATCAACTGATCCGAAACTTCTCCTGCTTTTATTTTTCCTGGCCAGTGTGCAATGAGTGGCACACGGTGACCGCCCTCCCATGCATCGAACTTAAAGCCCAATAGATCACCATTGAGTCTATGCCCTTTTTCCCAGGTCTTCTGACCTGTGGCATTGAACATTCCGCCATTGTCGCTGGTAAAAAGCACAAGGGTGTTATGTTCTTCTCCCATTTCTTTCACCGTTTTCATTACCTCCCCGACTATCCAATCCAACTCATGCACAAAGTCGCCATACACACCGCACTCGCTGGTTCCGACAAACTGTGGTGCCGGGGTGAATGGGTGATGGATGTTTGTCGTAGCTAAGTATAGAAAGAAAGGCTTGTCTTTTTGCGCTTTCATCCAAGTGAGTGCTTTCCCTTTCAAATGAGTGCCCACTTCTTCATCCACATATAATTCGTGCGCCTTATCTGCTCCGCCAATGTGATCCAATTTCATTTTCTCAAAAACTTCCTGTGTTTTTGCTTTTTTACCATAAACAAAAGGATCATCTGCTGCCAGTCCTACCACATTGTGGTTTTCAACATACACAAAGGGTGGATGGCTGTTCACTACAGGAACGCCATAATAATAATCGAAGCCAAGCTCGTTGGGACCGGGAGTCAACGGTTTGTTCCAATTTACAGGCTCGGTTGTTCCAAAACCAAGATGCCATTTACCAATGCAAGCTGTGGAATACCCCGCCTTCTTAAGCAATGAGGCCAGCGTCTCTTTTTGGGTATCGATAACCAGTTTGTTTTTTAGAAAGACCGGGTTGTATAAATTCCCATGTCGAAGGGGATACTCTCCCGTGATCAGGGCATAACGAGAAGGGGTACAAACTGCCGCTGCTGAATGGGCGTCAGTAAATCTCCGCCCCTCTGATGCCAGCCGATCTATATTTGGGGTACTGAGTTGGGTCGCCCCGTAGCAGCCTAAATCGCCATATCCGAGGTCATCTGCGTTTATCAAAATGATATTGGGCTTGTCGGCTTGTTCTGTTTGCTCACTTTTTTGATTACACCCTAATAAAAGCAGCATCAAAAAAGCATATTCAATGTAGGTTTTCATCGTATTTCTGTAATGATCCACCTCCTTTTCTTCTCGGGAAAATGCAGGTGTTTTTTCTGTTAACCTGATTAGTTAGTAGGAAAGCTCCTGGCGTTTCGCGGCCCCGTCTGTCCCAAAGGAAATGGTTTAAACCCTATCTTAAGCGCAGGACTATTTTCAGGCAACCTAAAATCTCCATTTTCCGGATCTTTAAATCCAGGATCAGCGATTATGGTGTTTTGGTCATTTCCTTGCGATACCCAGGTTTCCCAACTCATCACAGGCTCGTTCGGCTCATACAAGCGACTTGGGAACCGATTTTGTGCACCCAATACGTTGCCCTTTGTTGACCAGACCAGATTGTTGTCCGCTTTAAAGGCATTTTCCTCGTCAACATTGTACTCATATCCACCCGCATAAATGGGTGTCCCATCACTCAATAGTATATTGTTTGTAAGGGTATAGTCCGTATGAGGTTGTCTTCTTGCCAACATCACCACACTTGTTTTGGCAAAGGCAAAAATGTTGTTTCTGATAATATTGTCTTTACCATAATGCTGATTAAAAGCAGCATGTTTGCAGCGATAGGCCAGATTGTTTTCGATTAGAAAATTGCGGGTTCCTTCGTCGGTATAGATGGCCCAACCCCCATATTTTCCTGCTCCAATATCATGGAACTCATTGTAGCGTAATATGCTTCCGGTATGATTCCCAAGGGAGTAGATTCCACCCAAATCACTCAAGACCCATCCATCGCCATTTTCGAGTCCACCAATATGGTGAATGTGATTGTATTCATAAATATTACCTGTGGCCAACGATGGTCCATACCCCCAGGTCCACCCAGTAGAGATGCCTGTATAGTAGAAATTCTTTATTTCGTTATGATGAATGTGATTATCAGGACTTTGGCCAATCCATATTCCTACCGCACAATGAAAGTATTTACCGCCATCGTATATACGACTATCTGCCACTTCGATGCTGCCTGTTGCATCAGCAGGGTCTTCCAGTACGTCTGGCAATTCTACCTTGTCTATTTCTTCAGGACCGACCTTACTTCTTGGACGTATTTTAGGGCCTATAAGGATACCGCCTGCCCCCAAATCATGGATGGCACATCGAAGAATTTTAACATCTGAGCAACCCAACGAGATTTCCAGACCATAGTTCCCAACAGCTGTAATTTCACATTCTTCAAACTGGCTGTTTTTCACACCAGTAAGACGAACAGCACCGTCCATGCGAATATCTGCCTGGCTATATCCTGATTCAGGAACCTCTCTTGACAAAATCCAGGTAGTATGGCTGAAGGTTAAGCCCTTGAATTGCACGTGTTCGATGTACTGATTACTTCGCGCGTTCCCGTCCATTCGCAATACACTTACCAAAGAAGGAATGGTTGCGACAACATCTGTCTCTCCGGCCATTGGATAGTAATATAGTTTATCCTCCTCACGATCCAAAAACCACTCTCCAGGTTGATCGAGCATCAAGCGTCCACCTTCCAGGTAATAGGCATCGTCGTTTTCAATGGCGCGCCCCCCCATTTTAGTAGAGATAATTTTCTTATTCTCACGGTCGATTTTATCAATAGGCATATGATATTCGAGCCACTTATTAAATACGACGGCCACTCCTCCGTCTTCGGAGCCTTCTAAATAGGCCTCATCTTCAGCTTTGTATTTAAAATCGAATGATTTCTCACGCCGAACTTCCTTCGTATCCGCACCCTGATTATCAGGAACTCTTAAATAACCTGTGTTCGGTGTTCGAGCCTGTATCGCCCGATGACCATTGACCCACAACTGCTCGAAATGCGTGTATACACCCTGCAATTGAGATAGGTCCGCTACCATCACGCTCTTACCATTAAGTGTGGTGCTATTCCAGTATTTGACCTGTTTCCCTCCACTGATCACGGGTTTTTCGTCGGCATACGATCGATAGCTTATCGGGAATTCATCTGTGCCTGAATCTTCACTTGTGAGAACAAAGGGCTCTGATCGCACATAGAGACCATCCCGCAGATACACTGTTATGGGTTTTGTCAAACCGCCCGCTTGCTTGAGATTCCTGATGGCATCTCGCGCTTGCTCCAATGTTCCAAAGGGACTCTTCGTAGAGGTTCCTTTGTTAGCATCTTTACCTTCCAGGGAGACGTAAAATGCTATTTCGCTATTTCCACTCGTACATGATGCGAAAAAAAACATCACCACAAGCATGTACATAACTCTGCAAATCATAATTAGGGGGTTTTGGTAAATTATTTATGTGATTCCGAAATCAACTCACCCAGATAAGCTGGATAGTTGGCCCCCTCTCCACCCCCTCGCGTGATGGAATCCCCAAAGCAAATGATCTTTTTTCCTTCACCGATCAGCTTATTTTCTTTCAAAAAATGATATACATTTTCGGCAATGAACCGATACCCCAATGCGGTTGGATGAACGCCATCCGCTTTCCCGCTATTTTTCATATTCCTGATGAGCATATCCCGATTGTGTAGCGGCAAATTCAATTGCGTGAATTCCGCATTTAAATCAAAAAAAAAGGCCTGGTTTTCCACAGCCAGCTTTGCGGCAATCTTTGCAATCGAGTCTATTTTTTGATTGGGGCTTTCTGTGAACAGGCGCTTGTCATGGCGGGTAAATAAGTAGGCACTATCAGCAGGTATGGGACTCATCACAACCAACTCACTTCCAGCAGCCTTTATGTGCTTAATCAGTACCTCCAGATTAGCTGCATACTCCTCATACCCAATCATCTTTCTGGAGTTCAGCATATCATTCGTTCCCACCATCAGAAGTACTAAATCCGGTTTGTGTGCCAATACGTCTCCGTCAACTCGCTTTAACAGATCGCTGGTGGCGTTCCCTCCTACCCCAGCATTGATCACCTTCGTTTGCTTGGTACTAACCGCATTTGAAATGGAGCAGTTGATGGCCAGAT
>CAYGTH010000515.1:0-5428 GCA_964352745.1 uncultured Bacteroidia bacterium | reverse complement strand
GGCAATTGCAGTATCGATACAGCAGGCCCCTACTCCCGCATCCGTGATAGAGTTGGGGTTGCCATTTTTAGCCATTTGTTCAAGTAAACCATACGCCTCCAATGCCGTCTCCATGATCCGAAAAGGGACCTCGGCAGCATATTTATTAGCATGCTCGATACTTTCCTTGCGTATTTGTTGCTCTGTTTCACTCTTTTTGGGCATGCGATAGGCGTCCATCACCCGGTTAAATGCCTGGGTATCTTCGTCTACCAGCGTCAGTAGCCGATCCTTTAAGGCTTGTCCGACTTTCCCCCATTCATCAAATTCTTCCATTTTGCTTTCCCAGCCCCGTTTGTTGCCGGAGAGATTGGCGACCATAGTACCGAGCGAAACCCCGATAGCTCCTACAAGTGCAGAAGCTGAACCGCCTCCGGGTGCCGGAGCATCAGAAGCCAGTAAATCATTGAATTCACGTAGGGTTAATCGGGTGAGTTGTTGTCCACTTGCGGCTGCCAGTTGATATTCGATGATCTTTTGTTGTGGGTCAAAAGGCCCCAGGTCATCCAGTCCGAGTGACTTTACGGCGATATGGATGAGCTCGCCCTCTGAAGCACCTTGCGCTACCCCTTGTTGCCTGAGGTAATAATGCCCGGCATCTATGAGGCATTTTTTGGGAATCATGCCGACTAATTCAGAACCAGTTACCCGAAGGCCTCTTTGGTTGGCGGATGTTCGTGCGGCTTCGAAGGCAACATGCACAGGCGTTTCATTCAGGTCTGTCAGGTTTGCAGAGACCTGGGCGATTCCATATTCTTCTACATACCATCCGATCGCTTTGACCGATTTACACATGCCCGCTTCCCGAACCGGATTGCCGGAATCATCCAGCACTGGTTTTCCATTGGGTTTCCCATTATCGGTTTTTACACGGCCTTTTTCCCGAATGTCAAATGCAACTGAGTTGGTGCGGCGAACAGATTTTGTATTGAGGTTTATATTATATGCGACGAGGAAATCCCGAACGCCAATCACGGTCTGTCCAGCTGAAGCATTAAAAGCCTGAGGCCCATAATCAGGCTTCCATTCCGGCAGTAGTATCTTTTCTTGAAATCCTTCATATTCTCCTGCACGAATAACAGCCAGGTTGCGGCGTTGAGGAGACTGGGCAGCTTGTTCGTACAGGTAAATGGGAATATTCAATTCCTCCCCTACCCGTTTAGCCAACCGATGTGCGAGTTGTATGGCTTCTTCGGCGCTGATTCCACTTACCGGCACAAGCGGACACACATCTGTCGCGCCCATACGTGGGTGAGTGCCGGAATGTGTACGCATATCGATCAGTTCGGCTGCCTTTTTGATGGCCTGAAAAGCAGCTTCAATTACAGCTTCGGGTTCTCCCACAAAAGTAACAACGGTCCGGTTGGTCGAAGCGCCAGGATCTACATCCAGCAGACTGACCTGTTCAACCGCAATAATCGAATCGGTAATTTGGCGAATCAGGGACAAATCCCGGCCTTCACTAAAATTGGGAATACACTCCAGAATGGGTCTGTTACTCATGTATAGTCAGTTTTGGGAATAATGATGCAATATATTTATATTCACTAGGAAAATCGTAATTTAGCCTGTCCTAAGCCCACATACACATGCAAGAGCCCTCAAAAGTACAACCTCTGCAAAATGTCCTTCTACAGGAAGCTGAGGCATTTGCAGTACAACTATTGCAGGATCAGGAAGAGAAAGGATTTGTCTACCACAATATAGAACATACCCGCGAAGTTGTTCGGAATTGTATAGAAATCGGAACTAAAACCAAGCTATCGGACGCTGAGATGGAAACCTTGCTGCTGGCTGCCTGGTTTCATGATTTGGGCTATACCAATACCTACCGCGGTCATGAGGATGAGAGTAAAGCCATGGCACGATCCTTTATGGCGGAGCGCAGTATGGGAGAAGAGCAGATCGGGCTAGTACTCGAAACGATTGAGGCTACTAAACTGGATCATGTGCCTCATAGTACATTGGAGAATGTGATCAAGGATGCTGATTTATACAACCTGGGTACGCCCGAAGCATTCGATAATTCTCAAAAACTCCGGGAAGAATGGGCGCACTTCCTCCATCAGGAATATAGCGAAGAATCCTGGGCAGAACTCAATTATAATTTTTTTAAGGAATATCGTTTTTTCACAGACTACGCACAAGAGACGCTTACTGAGCAGAAAGATAAGAACGTGAAGAAACTCAAAAAACAATTGAAAAAATTGAGGAACCAGGATCAGATCCAGAATGAGTTGCGGTCAGAGTTGGAAAAAAAGGATCGCCAACTGGAGAAGCTACAGGGAAAACTCGTCCTCAAGCCGGATCGCGGAATTGAAACCATGTTCCGGACTACCCTTCGTAATCAACTCAACCTCAGTGCGATTGCTGACAATAAGGCGAATATCCTGATTTCGATCAGTTCCATCATGATCTCGGTGGTATTCTCAATGCTCTTTAGCAAACTGGAAAATAACCGACACCTAATCGTACCGACCCTGATTCTCCTGACGGTCTGTGTGGTTACGATTGTATTTTCTGTTTTGGCTACTCGCCCTAAAGTGGATGAAGGAAAGTTTTCCCGAAAAGACATTGAAAATAAGCGGACTAATCTCATGTTTTTTGGAAATTTCCACAATACAGACCTCAATGATTATATCTGGGGGATGAAGGAAATGATGAAAGATGCTGAATACCTGTATAGCAGCATGATCAAGGACATTTACTTTCATGGAAAAGTCCTTGCGAAGAAATTCAGGCTGCTCCGGATTGCTTATACCTTATTTATGATCGGTATGAGTGTAGCAGTGGCTTCTTTTGGGATCGTACTTTGGCTCTATCCTAGTGGACTAGATCAGGACGATATAGACGAAAAAGATGCTAAGAAAAAAGGGATTGAAGAATCGGTTACAAACGAAGTAGAAGCAGTACTTGGCATTCCCGTACTCCGATATAAAGGATAGGATGATCAGCGACTTATGTAGGAGTGCTCCTTAAGTCTTGATTTCGATACTGACAGATAATTTATTTTTCATGAAAACGACACGTTTCCCACAGTGGGACGCATGGGTTTGCTGTTGACTACTGGTAATCTGGCTGGACATGAATCAGGAAAATTATCTACCAAGTTTAACCTGATGCAATCATGAATCTATCGCTTATTTTTCCTTACGTCCTTTTGAAAGAGATGGTGGGGGTGATCATCTGCTTATTGTTGCCTGCCTCTTTATGGGCCACAACTCCTAATCTTGCGGGAGAGATTACCGCCAAACACCTGTCAGGCTTCACCTATGAACTGACCCTGAGTATTTATTTTGATATGCCACCTTCTGGATTGGATTTGTGCTCAGCTGATATAGAGGTGTGGAACACGGCTTTGGATACTTTGGTGACAGTTCGGTCTGATATTCCCCGGTCCAATGGCCCCCAAACCCTACCTCCCATTCCCACCAACTGTACGGTTCCCAACCCATTTGCAGGCGTACTGATGGGAACGGTTTCCTACAGCGTCTATCGGGATACGATTACTTTTATGGAAAGTAGAGAATATGAGTTAATTTTCCGTACGCCATTTTGCTCAAGCGTTCCCTCAGCGTTAGGAAGTATATGCCGGGAGAGTGTATTGCGTACTCACTTATCAGTTGCCGATACACAACAGATTCCTAACAGCACGCCTGACTTCCTGAATGAGCCGATTGGCCTGGGGAGTATCGATACGGTGTTTACTTACGATTCCGGATGCTTTGACGCAGACGGAGATTCGCTGACGTATTCGCTTCTACCCAATTATTGGTATCACGGACCACATCTTCAGCTATATGGTGCTCAGTTCGGTATGGTCGATCCCAGCGATTCTATTATGGATCAGAGTGTGTTACACATTGACTCAGTAAGTGGCGTTATTACCTGGAATACGCCCAAGCGGATTGGGCTGTATTTCATCGCTTTTGAGGTGTTTGAATACAGAAGTGACAGCTTAATCGGTTCCCTCAAACGTACCCTGGCAATAGCCATAGGAGATAGTAGTTTCACAGCTGAGAAGTTTGGGATTCCCACTTCTTTACCCAATATATCTGGCGAATATTTGCCACGGTTTCAACTCTTTCCAAACCCGGCACAGGATCGGCTGCATATCTTGTGGGAGAGTGTAAACCCCGCGGAAGAATATGTAATTCAAATTATAGGGGCTTCTGGAAGCGTATTGCAATCCTTCACACACCAAAATATAGCACGACTTAACGTCGTCGATACATCCGCATTGCCCGCAGGGATCTATTCGCTTAGGATAATTGGAAAATCGGGGTCTGCAACCCGAAGATTTGTGGAATTATGAGTAAAAAGTAATCCTGTATATATACTTCTTGAATTAAGCAGGATATGTCACGATTATATGTGTTCGAAAAAGTCTGTTGTCTGTTCGGATGTTGGATCATGAGTTGTGTGGCAATAGGCTGTACTTCAGGCGATTCTCCACCGCCACCGCAAGCACTTATTCCCGGGCAAATCTGGTCTGTTCCCGAGTGGGAACAAACAGAAACCCTGGAAGATTCTACCTTCATTCAGGAATTGGCACCCCAATATGTGCCGGCAGATAGTAGCAATATGACGGATTGGCAGATTGCCTATCAATCTAAGGGGGAAAGTGTGGAAGCTTATATTGCCGGGAATCCCATTCGGCCTTATGCGGAAAGGAAATTCATTTATGTAGGGATATTGGGACAATTATCGGCATCAGAGCAACGTGTATTTGAATCGACCTGTGAATACCTGAGCCTGTTCTGGGGTGTGCCGGTTCAATATTTTGGGACCATACCGACTTCACGTGTGCCTGAATACGCCCGCCGGAGGGCCGGTGGAAAGTTGCAATTTAAGACGACCTATATTCTGCATCAGGTTATGGTGAAAGAACTCCCCGCTGATGCGGTTAATTTTATCCTGCTGACTTCAGTGGACTTATGGCCGGGCAATGGATGGAACTTTGTTTTTGGGCAGGCTGCGCCGGAGCAGCGGGTTGGGATTTGGTCAATGGCCCGGCACGGTAATCCAGACAGAACCGAGGCAGAACGACAATTAGTCACCCGACGCACGCTCAAAACAGCCTCGCATGAACTTGGACATATGTTTTCCCTGGACCACTGTGTCTTTTACGAGTGTATTATGCAAGGGTCTATGGACCAGGAGGAAGCGGACAAGAAACCTGTTTTCCTATGCCCTGTTTGTCTGCAAAAAGGGGACTATGCTTGTGAATGGAATACGCGGCAGCGTTTTCTGTACCTGAGAGACTATTGGGCAGAATTGGGTTTTGTAGAAGAAGCGATGGAGTATGAGCGCTTGCTGGAATAAGGAGAATTCGTCAGGTTTTGGAGTTATTCAAAACTTACAAGCAATGCATTTTTATTAACCGAAT
>CAYGTH010000514.1:0-5458 GCA_964352745.1 uncultured Bacteroidia bacterium | reverse complement strand
CTTTTACGGAATATGGTAACTGCGGGGCACCTCGGCCGCAAATCGGGAAAAGGATTTTACGACTATTCGGCCTAAATACATCTTATTGAGTATATTGAAGGAAGCATTCCGGTTGACCCTTGCTGAGCATAGTCAACTGGAATACTTTCAAATGGCGCACGTCACGCTCATTTTAATGCACTTGATATGAAACATGTTTCCGGTTTACTCTGCTTGTTATGTCTCCCTATCCTGTTTTTTGGGCAAATTCGCTATGAAATCAGCGGACATGGATATTCGACGTTCAATATCCTCCTCAAAAAAGATTCTGAAGCCACTCAGATTCAAAATCTTGGTATCCGGGTGGGCGCGGCGATTAATATGTGGTCGGATATACAGGTGGGAATCCATTATCAGGAACGACAGGATTATGCTACACCTTCCCTCATCACGGCCACCCGGTTTCCGAGAGCTGCCGAAGTCTGCGCAAATAATCGCCTCGTTCGAACCAGCGAAAGTGTAGAAATGGAAGCCCTGTTTCGCCTTCGCCCATCTCAGTTTTCCCGGATACATACTTTTTGGGGACTTGGACTCGCCTATGTCTATTCCTCGAATATCCATGACGGAGATTCCACCGTCTTCACAACAGTCGTTGCCCGTAGAAATGGTTCGCCTCTTGAACTGGAATGTGGATTTCCCGAAAGCCCATTTGCCGGGTTGCAAGTTGCGGTCATACTCGCACCCGGCATACGAGCACGCCTGACCCACCATATTCACCTCGAACTGGAAAGCCAGATCCGCTATCATCCTTTCTTTCGAGGGCATGTGGTGGGAGGCCTTGGTGCCAATCTGGTGTATAATCTGTATTGAGACACAAGTCGTTGGCCTGTATTTGCTGGTAATCAGCATAACAAAGCAAGATTTTCCTACGTATTTCTCCGGGCCTTTGCAGCACTTTCGTAAAGCTCTGCGTCTAGGCTATGTTGCCGATTGGGTGATGCATTCCTTGCCCCTAAGGAGATCGGTATGCGGGAAACAGATATTAAAATCTGTTTCCAAAAGGGGGCGAAAACAACGCCAAACCTATTGATTTAGAGGCATTTAATGTCTGTGGTCTCTTGCCTGAAAACTCCCAGCTACTTTACTCCTCGGGAATTTTTGTGTTGTGTTTAATAGAAGCGTAGAAAGGCAGCCTGTCAGTACCTAACTGGCAGGCTCCTTATGTTTTGAGCCAGCGGTAGAGATCTAGTCCGAAAACGGCAGTCCACAACACGGTTCGAATCCAATTCACGCGAACGAGAGAACTCAAGACTTCAGGACTTGCCTGGCCGGATGCAATCTGATTATGCAAGGGAACAGCCTGGAAAAAAGTAGAGAGCCAGATCAAGCCCACAAGGATAGCCGAAATCAAGGCAATGGGAACGACCTGATCCATCAGGTCCCAGGCTTTCAGACCGACTTGCGCAAACATGAGTGGCATGACGATCACGCCGATTCGGAAGGTGTACTGACTGTGCCATTCGAGAAGTTTTCCCCCTTCCAAAAACTGAAAACCGGGATAGGAAATCAACTGTGTCATCCAAATGAGGATCACCAATCCAAAATCTACGATCAAAATTGCTTGCCAGGGGTTCATGAGTGGGGGTATGGGAGGATGGGAATTCGGGAGTTTGGGATTTCGGGAATAGGGGAGTACTTTCTTTTGTCTTCTGTCTTCTTTCTATTCCCCTCAAAATTTCATACTGCCTCCCCGAAACCAGGCTCGAATGAAGAAGTACAGAAAAGCTGCTGCCAATACGCCGAATACAGCTGCAATCTTCACATTCGTCGCGTAAAAAAGATAACCAAAGAAGCTGCTCGAAATGAATAAGAGGGCCATAATCAATTGTTGTCCCAATACATAGAGCAATCGTAAGCCTTTGGAAAACCCCGTGATTTCTACTTCTAATTCCCCTTGTTGCGCCTGATTCAGGAACTTTTGCAAGTCCTGTGGCAGAGAAGCCGCACTCACGACCTGCTGTTTGAGGGTATTGAGAATGATGTTTTTGAGGCTTTTTTCCTTTTTGAAAATATTCTCTTCCAGGTAGGGGAGGAGAACATTCAGGGGATTGAGTTTGGGCGCGAGCTGGAAAGAGATGCCGCTGAGTAATAAGATAGATCGGTACAGCAAGACCCAATCCTTGGGGATTTGAAAGGTGCTGGAGAGCTCCTGCAGGTCAAATTCTTTGCGGAATCGCTCCAGGTTCTCAAAGTGCTGTTCCGGTGTCAGGTCATTTGGATTCAGACTTTCGAGCTGTAATTCGTTTTGGAAAAAATTGCGAAATGCTTTCAGTAAGCGCTCAGCAACCTTGGTAACTTCCTTGCCCGAACCCACAAAGCCCATCAGTTTGAGAACCTCTACTGTAGTGGGAACATCGTCTTGCAAAACGGCTTCCACCAGCTTGGGAATCCCTGCTTTCATGTCAGGGCCAAGCCTGCCTACTGCACCAAAATCCAGGAGGATGATATTTCCCTCCTGATCGACATGGATATTACCGGGATGGGGATCGGCATGATAGACCCCATCGACCATGATCATTTTGCAAAAAACACGTAACAGCCGTTCCGCCAGGGCATGTTTGTCTATTCCCCACTCATCCAATTGATCAATTCGGGAAATTTTTACGCCTTCTGCATATAGAGTAGTCATGACTCGGGTGCTGCTCATCTGATCGATGACTCTCGGTACGATGATGCCGGGCTCCTCCCGCAAATTTCCTCCGATTTCTCGCAGGTAATTTGCTTCCTGTTCAAAATCCAGCTCTTCGCGGATCATCCGTACCACCTGGGTATAGATGAAGTCGAGGCCCTTGATATTGAAAAACCAGGCTACCCAACCGAGAAGCTTGCGGATGGTCTTCAAATCTGCCTCTGCTATCTGATCGATCCCGGCATGCTGGATTTTTACGACCACTTTCCCTTCCGAAATTGTAGCCATGTGGGCTTGCCCGATAGAGGCCGCAGCAAGGGGCACGAGCTCAAATCGCTGGAACAATACTTCGGGGGAATGCCCCAATTCCCTTTCAATTGTACCCGCAACTTCTGCATAGGGACGCGCCGGGATTTTGTCCTGAAGCGCCTCCAGGGGTTGCCGAAATGCTTCCGGCAGGACATTCGATAATATGGACATTAACTGCCCAAATTTGATAAACAAGCCTTGTAACTGAAGAATGACCCGTTTTACCCGCGCGGAATTTCGGTCATGCAAGGCTTCGATTCGCTGGTCATACCAGGCCTGCCCAAATAGCTTGCTGAGCCATTTGAGCCGGAGATAGGACCAGGCCACCCGACTGGCAGCCCAGTAGGCTTTACGACGACGAATCCGAGGTTTGAGAAAGGCCTTGCGAATAGGAGGGGCAGGGTCGGGCATATGCCGGGTTGGAGATTGTTGATTCACAGCTATATAAACCCCCTTCGGTGGCAAAGTGTTACAGGGAGCCTCTGATTTTTTTTAGGAGAACCATGCAATTCATAAAACTTGCCTGTCTTTATCCCGAACACGATCAATTGCAATGAAGCCCACTGAAGACTTCGCAAGATAATACGAACCAGGTGGGCTTTTTAATCCAAATTCTATGAAATCATATTTATACATATTTTCTGTCATCAGTCTCGGCCTTATGCTCATCAGTGCTACCGTCTATACCCAGGCCAGTGAGCTAGGAGAAGGAACAGATAATTATACCGCTTATACATCGGGAAGCTTGTTCCCGGGTTCCGTTCGGGTAATCAGTCCCTTCGGGCTGCGACCTCACCCTATTTCCGGAAAAGAATTAATGCATTTGGGAATTGACTTCGCCCTGCCAACCGGTACGCCCGTAAGGGCTGCCGAGGCGGGCGTTATTGAGATTGCCGATGCAGAAGCCCTCAACAGTACCTATGGTTCCTATGTCCGAATTGCCCACGATGGAGGCTTTCAATCCCTGTATGCCCGACTTTCCCGGGTTGAGGTTGTAGCGGGCTCATCTGTCCAAAAGGGTGAGATTATCGGCTACTCAGGGAACACGGAAACCGGTGCTGAACCTCATATTCACCTCGAAGTTCTGCACAACCATATGCACATTGACCCGATGCTCTTCTTGCATCAGGAAACTCATTAATACTTCACCTCTGCAATGAGCCCCGGCCCGAAGATCCTGGTTTCTTCGGACTCAGCCCCCCACTCCTCCGGGGGGCTGTCAGGGGCGACTTTTACACAAACGATACCCATATGCCTCACTTCAAACCCTCATTTTGCTATCTTATTTTTATCCTAGTCCTCTGCTCCCCTCTTCAGCATTTTGCGGATGTACATTCGACGGGTCTCGAAAGTTACATCAATGAGCAAATGGGTTCCTATCCCTTTACGCAGGATAACCGCTTCAAACTGGCGGTTTATTCTGAGCTCAAGGGGAAGTATCAGGTACAAATCAATGCATTTACACTCGACTTTGGCAAACTGGGCAGCCTCGCCTTTTATGCCGATCACTGCCTCCTTAAAACCCGGAACCACCGTGTTTTTGTATTGAAAAAGTATGCCCTGGAAATGGTGCATGCCGGGATCGTCAATCACGAGCTCAACCAGCTTTTTGAACAGATTACCCTGATGGGCAATCATGGCGCAAATCAAGCGCACATTACGTTTGTGAATGCGGCATTAGCCCGGAAAAACCTGGATCCATTCGACAAGATTTATACTCGTCATATCCTGTTGCGCTATGGGAAGTATGATCCCATTCGGGCCAGTGTCCGTTTTCATACGGATTGGCTGGACCAACTCTACACCGATGACGAAACGGGGAGCAGTGCTTCTATTGTTCGCCGACATGCCAACCCCTTGCTGTTGGAACTCAATCAGGAGGGCCTGCGTGGGTATTATATCAAAGTCAAAGGAGAAGTATATGTCAGAGATGTGGATCGAACAGTGCCCTATGCTACCGGCGAAACCTATAGCTATAACATCGGCGCGTTTAAGCTCTTCATTCAAAAATTATTTATCCAATCGGTGCAGTATCTGCCCGACCCTCACATGAACCCTAACCCGCGGAAAGGACCCGGTGGGAATTCAAATCCTGCCGGTCCTAAACCGCTCTATACCCAATATAACTGGATTCCGATGATGCTGACCATTCTGCGAAACCGGAAAATCAACATCGGCGATCCGGACGTGATCTGCTACTTCATTGATCAGCCCTACTATTCGCGGATATATAAGCAAATGACCGCCAAAGAGCGGGCAGCTGCCAATCGCTATCGAAAGACGCGAATCCCGAGCCTCACTTTGCAAGCTTCAGGCGAGGGGCCTCCTGTCAGCCAGTAAGCGCCAACTCTATTTTCAACATTTAACCTTTGCCAGATATGGACCTGATTATTTTACTCGAACTCGCCGTTGTGGCCATTATCATTGTCATTCAGATTATGGTGGCCCTCCGGAACAATGATGCAGTGAAACGATTTGCTC
>CAYGTH010000513.1:0-5474 GCA_964352745.1 uncultured Bacteroidia bacterium | reverse complement strand
GTGCGAGCGGGAATGTCAAGCAGCTATAAAATGCTGAAAATGACAATTATCACATTTTCCATAATATTTCCGATATTAAGAATTGAGGAGTTCCATAAGTTAGCAGGGAGTGATTCCTGACTATTATGTATTAAACAGTATAGGTCCAACGAAATGAATCTTGCTGCCTTCGAAGCCCTTTGCCACTCAATCGAAGCGATCAGCCATGTCTTTTTTACCCTTGTCCAGAAAATATTTCTATTTCCTGATGCTATGCGTCTGGTACCAGCTATCTCAGGCACAGTCGGACCCGGCTATTTTCACCCATATTACCCATGCTCCCAGTGGATTTACCCAAAAAGAAGTAAAGGATATCCTCCAGGATCGGGACGGATTTATCTGGATAGCAACCACCCACGGCTTATTCAGGCATGATGGGCACGATATGCGGCTTTATCTGCAAAACCCACTTGACCCTACTTCTTTAGGAAGCAATTTTATTATATGCCTGGCAATAGATCAAGACAGCGCTTTGTGGGTAGGCACATTAGGGGCAGGGCTATTCAGGTATGACCGACATAAAGATGCGTTTGTGCATTACCCCAATGCTATAGAAGCTGAAAACAGCTCATTTTCCAATGAAATCAATGATTTATTATGGGATAGTCAGGGGCGGCTATGGGTAGCGACAAATGAAGGCTTAGGCCTTGTGGATCGACAGACTGAACGCCTGATTCCCATACAGAACACAAAAGCAGATAGTATCAACATTATTGATTTCACCTGCCTGGCAGAAGATCAGGAGCAGCATATATGGGCAGGAGTGGGAGATTTGGGAGGGGGACTCTATAAGATCAATCCCGAAACGCAACAATTTACCCGGTTTATGTCTACCTCTGATGGGGTCGGTATGGATAATACCCGTGTCATTGCCCTTGCAGCAGATGCTAAAGGAGATTTGTGGTTTTCGACTGAAGACACGCGTTTGCATCGCATCGAGCCAACCAGTCATCAAATCGAATCCTTTACGTTTCCGCATCATCTAAAAAATACAGCAGCAGCTATTCAATCCCTCAATATTTGGGCAATTGAGCCGGATGGTAAAGGAAATCTTTGGTTGGGAACACATGCAAGCGGCCTGATCCATTTTTCTCCCGCAAGCGGGAGCCGCATATTCTATCGAAACGATCCCCTGATTGGCAAAAGCCTTCCCTCTGACGCAATCTCAGGCCTTTTTCTGGATGCTACAGGCACTTTATGGATCGGACACGGTGGAAGTGGCCTCAGTCAATTGAATACACATCCCAGCGGTTTTGAACGATTGCCAATTGAGCGGGACTCGTCCCTGCAGGACCCCGCCTATAAATGTGTATTGGAAGATCGCGAAGGAAGGGTTTGGGTAGGTAGCTGGGGGAATGGGGTGTATCGCTATGATCCAAAAACAGGCGAAAGCGTTGTATTCAGACATCAGGCCAATCATCCGCAAAGTCTGGCCAATAATATGGTTTGGGATATTCTGGAAGATCGAAAAGGCGATATCTGGATTGCTACCCATGGAGGGCTTCAACGGTTTTCCCCCCAAACATCGCGCTTTGAAACCTTTGGTTTAGCAGATGGATTACGACACCAAGCTATTCGTTCCTTATGTGAAGATGATCAGGGCACGCTCTGGATTGGTACCTTTGGTGGCTTGCATCGACGAGATTCTGATACTTCTGCTATTCATTTTGTGGAAGGCTATTCCCCCAATCCTTATGCGATCATTAATGAAATATTTGCGGACTCGCATAATCATATATGGATAGCAGCATTTGGAAAAGGCCTGTGTCGTCTGGATTTGGCAACTCAAAAATGGGCGATTTTTGACCATAACAGAGATAATCCCCAAAGCCTGAGCAGCAACATTGTCCTGGACATCACCGAAGATGCTCAGGCTCGGATATGGTTGGTTACGCAAGGAGGAGGACTCGATCAGTTGGTCCCACATCCCTCCATTTCGGATTCTACCATTTTCAGGCATTGGCGCCCGTATAATTCGGATTTACCCACTGAAAACATCTTTAATATAGCGGCAGATCAAGACAATACCCTTTGGCTGAGTACAGATATCGGGCTGTATTCCCTTGATACCCAAACAGAACAGATAAATGCCTACTCATTGCCGGCCAGGATAAAGGGATTATCTGCTGAAACAGAGCCGGGTGCTCAAGGTCATCTGTATGTGGGAAATTCACACGCTATTTACAGGTTTCTTCCCGGCGAAATTCACAAAAACACACAGATCCCACCTGTATTTATCACTGATCTACAGATTCAGGATAAATCGATTCCGATTCGGCATACCTCAGGAGATAGTCTTTCCAAGCCTTCTCCCTTATCCCAATCCGTACTGTACACTTCTTCCCTCACCCTGGCATACAATCAGAATGATCTGACTTTTGCTTTTACCGCGCTGAATTATATGGAAGCAGGCGACAATCAATACGCCTATCAATTACAAGGATATGATGAAGATTGGATTGCTACAGATGCCTTCCGTCGGCATGCGAGGTATACCAATCTCTCCCCTGGCACCTATACCTTCAGGGTCAAAGCTTCCAATAATGAACAGGTATGGAACGAGCAAGGTGCATCCATTTCCCTCCATATCCGCCCGCCCTGGTGGCTCACCTGGTGGGCTTATGGTGCGTATGCATGTATCTGTTTTTTCCTTATCAGATCTGTGTATGCCTTTCAACTCACGCGTAAACTGGCCGAGGCAGAAGCTACCCGGCTTAAGGAGCTTGCTGCAGCCAAAACACGGCTGATCACCAATGTTACGCACGAATTCCGAACGCCTTTGACTGTCATCCTGGGCATGAGTCAGCAGATCCGGGAAAACCCTGGCCAATGGTTATCACAAGGCCTTGACGCCATAAGCCGAAGCGGACAGCAAGTCCTGAATCTCGTTAATCAAATGATGGACTTGTCAAAACTGGAGTCTGGTAATTTGCCGGTTGCTTACAAACAGGGGAATATTATGACCTTTCTGGGATACTTGGTTACGTCCTTTCAATCTTATGCAGTCAGCCAGGAGGTAAGGCTGATTCTGAAGAAAGAATCGGAAAGGGTTCATATGGATTTCGCACCGGAATTGCTTGCTCAAATAGTCAATAATCTGATCTCCAATGCCATCAAATTTTCTCCTAACAACAGCACCGTGGAAGTGGCTATCAGGAAGGTAGCCAGTCAATTGGAAATAAGGGTACTGGATAAGGGTCCGGGAATTCCAGCAACACATCTCCCTCATATCTTCGATCGTTTTTTTCAGGTAGATAACTCACATACGCGGATAGGCGAAGGGACAGGAATCGGGCTGGCTCTGGTCAAAGAACTGGTAGACCTTATGCAAGGCAGCATTCAAGTAGAAAGTGTCCCTGACATTCGAACAAGCTTTCGGGTTTTATTGCCCGTCACGAATGCTGCCCCACAATGGTCGGGCAAGTTTGAAAGGAATCCGGCTCTCTCTATTTCTTCCCCTCCCTCTTTTTCTTTGACTGAAAATGAGGAGGCCCCGCTGGTACTCATTATTGAAGACAATGCTGATGTAGCCAACTATACCGCCAGTTGCTTGCAGCATGCGTATAGAATGAGTTTCGCAGAAAATGGCCGTATCGGCATTGAAAAAGCACTCGAACAAGTCCCGGACATCATTATTTGCGATATTATGATGCCAGAGGTCGATGGATATGAAGTGTGTACACAGCTCAAGGCAGATGAACGAACCAATCATATCCCCATCATATTGTTGACAGCCAAAAACGATAACTCATCCCGGATTAAAGGGCTGAGATTAGGAGCAGAAGCATACCTGTCCAAGCCATTCAACCGGGAAGAGCTGGAAGTACGATTGGAAAAACTCCTTGAGATTCGCCAGCACCTGCAAAGGAAATTTTCCACTTTCCCCCAGGCACAGGAAACAATCGCTCTCCCTACCCCCCTGGAAGATGCCTTTATGCATAAACTCAGAAGGCTTATCCACGAACATTTAGCAGACGAAACATACGGAATTACCGATTTATGTCTTGAACTGGCAGTAAGCCGGACCCAATTGCATCGCAAACTCAAAGCGATAACAGGTCGCCCGACGACCCATGTCATTCGGTCCATTCGCTTACAAAAAGCCCGAGAACTGATTCTTCAAACAGATCTCAATATTTCAGAAGTAGCCTTCCAAACGGGATTTGGGAACCACAGCTATTTCAGCGCCCTCTTTGCCGAAGAATTTGGATATACGCCCACAGAAATCCGCAAAAAAAGCGATCTGGAACAATAGGAACAGCATTTGAAACAATAGAAACAGCCGAATAGCTGGATTTTTTCTGATTTTGGGATAACCCATTTATTCCAGTACAAACTACATGGAAACTTGAATTATTGGACGGAGCCCAGAGTTCCCATCCAATGCTTCGGTCGATCTGAGAAGTATTTCATTTATCATTCGCAACAACATACTCATTATGAAAACCGCCCTACTATTCTGTTCATGCCTCTGGCTCAGCCTCTGCCCTGTCCTGGCGCAGACTTCCACCGATCTTTCTGCCCAGGATATTTTTGATAAAGTCGTTCAGTATTATGACCCCAATGGAGTCTGGGGACAATTTGAAGGGAGTATGCATATGTATACGATCCACCAAAACAATATCGGAGAGGAAGACCTTACCCTTAACAATGCCGAAGATTTCTATCGCACGATACATTATCGATCCGACGGCAACTATGCCAAAGGGATGAAAAACGGCAAACCGTTCTTTATCAGCAAGGGAACAGAACTGGATCAGGTTCCGGATACCCTACAAAAGGGACCCTATAACCTAAATGAAGTTGCGGTCCGAAGGATGAAAGAGCATCACACTGCGCATTTCAGCATTCCTTTGAGTTTGCATGCCGCAGGGGCCAAACCCCTGTCCGGCGTATCTACCAAAACCTTGTTCGGGGCAGAATGCCTGGCCATCAAATTTACCGGACTGCCCGATGCCTACGAGAAGGGTTGGTACAAGGCACCCATGACTCTCTACGTCGATCCGGCCAACGACTATCGGCTGCATGCGGTGCATGTAGATAATGGTTCGTGGAAAGATAAAAAAGGTGTTCTTCTTCTGATGTCAGGCGAATTAGAAATCGAAGGCCTGAAGATACCGGCCCGGAAGCTCTACTTCGATGCCGCTAACCACAATTTTAGGCTCACTGACGTTTTTTCGGCCGATACCCGGCTGTAATGGAGGATTCGCCTACCCAAAAGGGGGGCGGATTGAAATGCCCCTAAGAACTGCCCGTCTCTCTATTCATTTAGGCAGCCATGAAAACGCACATTTTATTCATTTTGATGCTGTTCACAACCAGTTTTCTTTCTGCCCAATCTTCAGATGCCGCCTATCAGGAGGCGCGACAGGAAATTGAAGCTACTTTCGGGCATTTCCCTTCTTTATTCGAGGTAATTCCCGAGCATGCCGTGC
>CAYGTH010000512.1:0-5479 GCA_964352745.1 uncultured Bacteroidia bacterium | reverse complement strand
TAGCGCAAGGGATAGTTTTGTTTGAGGGAGTTTGAAGGTTTGATTGGGAGTTTGAAAGTTTTCCCTCAACCCTCAAACCCTCAAACAAAACAAAAGCCCGAATGTCATTCGATAACCAGGATTTGTTTGAGAAAGTTGGAAGGTTCGATTGGGAGTTTGAGTGTTTTCTCAACTCGTAACTCGTAAATCCCAACTCGTAAATCGTAACGCTTACTCGTACCAGCCAGAAGCTTGAAAAGAATATTTCCCCGCCTCATTCAAGGAGAAAAACAAGAGAGAAAGGCCATTGGTCAAGAGCAGGTGCGGCGCCTGGAAACTGACATTGTATCGGGCAATTTGATTGAGGGTATCCTGCGAAAGGGGAACCTCTGGTGCTTTACATTCGCAGAGAATAAAAGGCTTACCCATCGAGTCAAATACCACCAGGTCAAATCGCCGACGCATCGTATTGTATCGGATTTCCCGCTCCACACCAATTCGCCCTGCCGAAACCTGATGATCTTCAATCAGGTGATGGAGCAATGCTTGGCGAACGTATTCTTCCGGTTGCAGCACTACCCATTTTCGGCGAATAATATCCCAAATAAAGGAACGTCCTTCGCGTTCTTCAATTTGTAGGGGATGCGGTGGGAAAATTAAATCCATCCTTCAAAATACCGGAATTTGAGCTAGAAATACCAATCTGCGGGGGAGAAGCTCAAAATTTGATTTCGTTTCATTTCTCAGAAATTATCCTGTAGCTTTGAATATCCATAACTAAGGCCCTTTGAATGATTTTATATAGCGTAACCATCTCGGTTGATACAGGTATTGAAACAGAATGGCGGGATTGGATGCAGTTTGTACATATTCCTGAGGTGATCAAAACAGGCTATTTTGTGGGATATACCATGCAGGAGTTACTGGACCCCCCGCCGCAGCGTGGCACCAGTACGTATAATGTGCAGTACCAATGTGAATCCATGGCCCAATACCAGGCGTATCAAATCGATGTAGCCAAAGCCTTGCAGAAAGACCATCAGGATCGCTACGGAGAAAAAGCAGTGGCATTTCGGACTTTACTCCGTCTAATAGACAAGGGATAACAAACAGCCTGTTTGAACCCGAACCCATATCAGGAACTTATGAAACTCAGTACGCTTCTTCTTTTGCCCGCATTGATCGCTACTATGGCATGTAACAACGGTAAGAATATCACAAACTCGCCAGGTACGCCGGTGGAGTGGACCAAAATTGCGGAAAATACTTACAGTGGAACCGAAACAGAAGCTTATCAACTCATTCAGGATGAGAAAGCCTGGGGAGAATTTTGGGAACAATTGACAAGTAACCAATATCCGGCTCCACGCCTCCCCGAGGTAAACTTTGCAGAAAAAACGATTGTCGCCTGTGTAATGGGAATGCGACCCAATGGTGGTTTTTCGATCTCAATCAAAAAACTGGAACTACAGGCAAATAAACTCCTCTTACAGGTTGAACATAAGGGACCGGGAGCGGGATGCTTCATGACGGATGCCTTAACGCAGCCTTACTTCCTCGCTACGATTCCCCGGACTTCAGCTGAACTCGTTACGACTAAAGAAGTGAAGTTAGAGGACTGTGAGTGATGAGTCGCTCACCAAGAGGACGCATGAACTGGATACACATAGACTCAACTTTATTCGATTGGGACGGGATTTTATTATCTTTAGAAATATATGATTGAAAGCCTTGTGCATATGTTTCCTGCTTCCTGGTCTATGAGCGCTACTAAGCCCTTGGGATGGATTGTATGGCTTTTATTATGTGGGATAGGAGTGCCTTTCAGCGGATATTCACAGGATTTTGATCAATACGAACGCCTCCATTCGAGTGGGAAAATCCCTGCAGACTTTCTGCTTTCCTCTCAGGAAAAATACCGCTTGGAACTGTTTAACCTTTCCGATAATGATCAGCGTCGGGTCCGTAAGGCCAAACGTGAGTTTTACGTAGAAAGCTCTTACTATATCAACCAACTCCTGCAAAGTGGCCGGGTCCTCTTTCATGATCCGGTAAGTGAATACATCGGTGAAGTAGGGGCTTACCTATTGCGCGATACCCCGGAATTACAGCAAAAAATTCGCTTTTACGCAGTCAAGTCGCCTGTCGCCAATGCATTTTCTACCAATAATGGCCTCATTCTGGTCAATATGGGACTTCTGGCAAAACTCGAAAATGAAGCACAACTTGCCTATGTGCTTGCTCATGAGATTAGCCACTTTGTGATGAAGCATCCCATGGATATTTTTCTGGAAGCCCGCAAGATTGAGCGCAGCTCGCAACGAATATTTGATCGGGGTTCACTCGAAAATATTCTCCTGGCAAAAAGCAATTACTCACGTGAAAAAGAACAGGAAGCAGACTTGCAGGGACTGGAACTCTTCAAGGATACCGAATATGACCTCGAATCTGCTGCCAGTGCATTCGATGTGTTAAAACATGCGCATTTGCCCTTTGGACAGGTTCCTTTTGTACGCGAGTTTCTGGAGACTGAACACCTCCGGTTTCCCGATACCTATTACCTTGATACCCTGCGCGAAATATCGACACGGGATCTCCTGGAAAGGGCTGAGCAGCGGACACACCCTGAGCCTGAAATGAGAAAGGAAATCATTCTGAAGCGGCTGGAAGGGTTGGACAATACAGGTCGAAAAAAATGGATTATCGGAGCAGGTCGGTTTCGTACCATTCAACAAATATGTCGGTTTGAAAGTGCTTTTCTTCATTTGGGAAAGCGGCAGTATGAGGATGCGATTTATGCTGCCTTTTTATTGCTGGAAGAACATCCTGAAAGTCGGTTTCTGAAAAAGATTGTTGCACATGCCTTATACAGCCTGAGTAAGTACACCAATTCCGGTAGGTTTTGGGATGTCCACAAAGATTACGGAGAACAGCAGGGGGAAGTCCAGCAGGTCTTTTATGTACTTGAAAAAATGGAGGACGAGGAATTGACCATTACAGCCTTGTCCTATGCATATCGATTGCATCAGCAATATCCGGAAGATGAGGGCCTGGAACTCATGTGTGAAGACCTGATGTTGGAATTGGGGAAATACTATTTTTCCGACATTCACTATTTCTCGACCGAGTCAGCCCGGAAATCTACGGCTGTAGACTCTTCCCGGAGCCCGGCTTTGCGATTTGCTTTCGTGGACTTGTTACCGGATGCCCGCTTCAAGGAAGCCCTAAGCCGGAATTTTGAAGCAGCAGTGAGATGGCAGCAAGCCCGGCAGCGCACGGGAGACGAGATTTCCGAATCTGGAAAACAGCATGCGCTGGCACTTAATGGATTTAACCTGGGCCTGGATCAGATCGTGTATGTCGATCCCTTCTATCAGCGAATTGATTACCGGAAACCCAAAGCGATCCAGTACCTCGATTCTGAAGAGAGCGAATCACGGATGATTGATAAGATCCGGCAGTACTCCGGCAACCTGAACCTGCGCTTTTCGCTCCTGAGCAATAATACCCTTGAAAATAGTGACATTACTGCTTTCAATGACCTGAGCCTGCTGAGCGAATGGATCGATGAAAAAACGCAGCACGAAGATCTGGAACTCATAAGTTTATACCACAATGAAGTTCAGTACCTTACCGTGAAGTATGATACACCCAACTTTGTGTGGACGGGCGCCATTTCCCTCACGGCTCCGAAGACGGGAAAAGGAGTCAACCTGTTTGCAGGCGTAATGCTGGTGCCTTTCTATCCTTATGCATTATACAATGCGGTAAGTCCGAACCATTCTACTTTTGTCTATACAATGGTTTATGACCTGAAAACCGGGGGGTATCATATTCTCTACCCCAAATTCGTTAGGATGCGGGATGGGAGTGATGTGATGAATTCGGTGTTGTATGACATGATTTTTCAAATTAAATCTGAATCCGATCGCCCATAACCGATAGTTGGGAGTATGATTATTCGTAAGCAATGAGGCAAACAACCAACAGGCAAAAGCTGGAAGTGAACCAAGAAGTAGGGAATCGTCAACAGTTGCCAGCAGTGCGTCTGATCGGATATGTTACCTGGAAATGGATGTTGGGGCTGATGATCAGCTTCCTGCCGCTGATTGTCTCGGCCCAGGTCCCCGGTTATTTGGGAAAAAAGACCTTGCTCACGGCTGATGCGAGTTTATTTCCCGGATTTTTGTACGCACAATCTACGGATGTCCCCATACGCCTCAATACCCGCGTCGCGCTTGTGCTCGATCAGGTGGTTTCCCGCAAAAGTTCGATGGGGCTTGCCGGAGGATATTATCATACCCAATACCTGTACACCAGTAATAATGGAATGGGAAATGCCGAAATCAATGGCTATTCCGCTGCCTGGAACGTGAAATTTTATTCCTTTAAACGAAAAGGAAATATTGCACCGGTAGGCCCTTATCAGCAGATTGAATTGATGTATATGCGGTATCAGGTTCGGGATCTGGACCGAAATTTTTACCCGGACCGGCGCGAGAACCTGGGAAGTTATGGAGATGTAGCGGCAGGGCTGACTTTCGGCCTTCGGCACATTATGTTCAATCGGCTCACCCTGCATGTCGGGATGCAATATGCATTTGTGTTTGGGGCTTTTCGTTCAGGAGATGCGCAGCAACGAAGCATTCAAAGTTTATCGATTAATCGACTACAGGGGCACTTTGGGCTGAACTATAATACGGGCCTGGGGCTGCTGTTATTCTAAGGCTTTTGGGGAAAGGGCCCACACCAGGTAATAATATGAACATCCGGATACATGTGTATGTATTAGCGACTTTGCTTTTATGGGGAATAGCCTGTTCTTCCCCTGATGCTCAGCAGCCGGAAGCATCGAATCCCGTTTTTGAGTCCGTATATGGCTGGGTTCAGGAAGGCTTTGCCTTTATTCCCCTCGCTGAGGATGGATTTGATTTTCCAGTCGGCCCACCGGATGCAAAAGGCTATTACAATGCGCAGCCTTTTGGCGAAAGTTACCACCTGGGGGATGATTGGAATGGGGTGGGCGGTGGAAATACGGATTTGGGAGATCCCGTATATACAGTTGCAAATGGCCGGGTTGTATTCGCCGAATATGCCGGACCCGGTTGGGGCAATGTAGTTCGGATTTGGCACCGACTCGATAGCGTACAGATTGTCGAATCTCTATATGCACATCTTGATACCATCGAAATTGCAAAAGGCGATAGCCTCGCAAAAGGAAATCGAATCGGTACTATCGGCACTGCTGATGGTACTTATCTGGCACATCTGCACTTGGAAATTCGTACCCAAACAGGCTTGCCCATTGGGGGCGGCTATAGCACTGAAACTTCCGGATTTACCGATCCTACTGCCTTTATTCGCGGAAGAAGGGGGAAGAGGTGTCAGGAGTGAGGCGTCAGTTAGGAATAGCGCGTAAGTTCAAGTTCAATATCAAATTCAAAGGCTTTCCGCCAACTCTCAAAGGGTGTAGGCCAAAAATCCACAAAGAGAAACCACT
>CAYGTH010000511.1:0-5482 GCA_964352745.1 uncultured Bacteroidia bacterium | reverse complement strand
ATTCAACTCGCCCAATCCCTCAAAACGTATCCGGATACGACCGCTGCCCGAAAATTCATCGCCCAACTCGTCCAGGCCCATCCGGATAATGAGCTCCTGGTAGCTTCGGCAACCATCGTCCCCTCTGACGTGGAGGCCTTGAAAAAGAAGTTTGCCCTGCATCACAAAAGCACCCAACGAATGATTTATCGAGGCTACGAAATCTACAAGGGACTCTGTGCCACCTGCCACGGTAAACAAGCGGAAGGGCTAAAAGACCTGGGGCCGCCGCTGGCGACTTCTCCCCGCATGATGGATGACAATGTCACTACGCCCATAAAAATCTTATTGGATGGCTTATATGGCCCGGTTGATGGGAAGGACTATGGCATCATGGCCCCGATGAAAAGTAACGACGATCAATGGATTGCAGATGTACTGACCTACGTTCGGGAAAACTATGCGGATGCAGGGAGGATCAGGGACAGGGACGTAAAACAGGTACGAGAAAAATATCAGGACCGGGACCAGTATTGGACAATTAAGGAATTGAAACAGGCGGGTAAGCGGTAAATTCCGTAGATTTATGATATCCGAAATACATCGAATTAATGGCTTAAGTCCGGAAAGATGAAGTTAGCAGAGATCATCCATCAAATAGATGAAAACCAATCAACAATTGCCTCCTATGGCAAATTCGATGCTGAGATTCTAAAAAAGATCAACTATAAGCTCCGCCTTGATTGGAATTACTATTCCAATCGCATAGAAGGCGGCACCCTCACACGAGAAGAAACCCGCAGCGTAATGGTCGGGAATATCGATGTGCGGGGCAAGCCCATACGAGATGTGATGGAAATGAATGGCCACGATCAGGTCGTTCGGGAGATCTTGCAGATCGGGAAAGGGAAACTCAAGCTCTCCGAAAAGCGAATCAAAGAAATTCATACTGCTATTATGTATGAAGAGGACCACAAGGTAGAAATTGGCAAGTGGAAGTCCCTCGATAATGAGATTATTGGGTATAAAGATGAAAAAATCACATTCGCTGCACCGCCCGATGTACCCGAACTAATCCATGACCTCCTGGATCGGACCCATGCTGCTCTGAACAAAATTGCCGATCAAAAACGAGATGCCATCCACCCGATTCTATTGGCTGCCAATTTCCATGTTGAGTACCTCACTATCCATCCGTTTTTTGATGGAAATGGCCGGACAGCCCGTATCCTGACAAACCTGATGCTCATTTCTTGCGGATTCCCCGCTATTATTATCAAAGATTCGCTCAAGGAAACTTATTACCAATACCTCGGAGATATTCAAGCCTATGGGGGGAACAAACAATTATTGCAGGCATTTATCGCTGATCGGGTACTCGAATCTCAGAAATTGGTATTGGATGCATTGGAGGGTAAGGATATTGAAGATCCGGATGATCTGGAGAAATCTATGCTCCTACTCAAACAAGAACTTGCTACCAAAGAGCAAATAACGATTCCTCGAAGTTGGGAGAACTTATATGAAGTCATCACAACAGGAATCGTCCCAATCATAGATGAAATTGAAACTCGGGTAAAATCAATTGAAGAGTTATTTGATGAAGTTAGCCCACATATATCGCTGAGATTTATTAATAGTGATCTTGAAGATCCCCTAAGAGGAAAAAAACAGTGGCGGGCGCTTGTTCCTGAAATGCTTACTTCACTTAAAGAAGCAGAGGACCACAAAAAGCTACATTTAATTCGATATAGTTTACAGTTCAAAGGATTTAAGTATAACCTCAACAGTCCCTATTTTTCCTTACATCTTGAGTTTCAGTTTGACGAATACGATTTTTCGCTTAAAAATTCAGCCAATAGCCAATCCGTAAAATATCCATATAAAGCGAAAGTATTACAAGATGATACGCCTAAGATTGTCTGGAATCTCGTGGAAAAGTTAATGGACGATATCAGAAGAGTGACTGAATTGGAGAAATAGAACATTATCCTTGCTGAATGAAAACTATCCATGCCCTTATCACTCTCCTGATTTTCTCAGCATCCGTATCTCTGGCGCAGAGGAATATTGCCTCGCCAAACCCGCAAATCGAAACCCTCCGACAGCGCCTTTTCGATAATGCGATCGAGGACCAGGGATTTATCCCCAGCACTTCCCGGTATATTCAAATGGACCTCAGTAAGGCTGGGGTCTACCTCAATACCCTGACTCCGGCGGGAAAATGGGAAGAAGTCGATTATGAAGACCGGGACAATGCATGGAACCCCCTCCTGGCGCTTGACCACATCCTGGTGATGAGTTATGCCTACCACAAGCCAGGCGATCCGCTCTACCAGAATCAGGCATTACTTGCCGGAATCGTCAGGGCACTCGAATACTGGTATACAGTTAATCCACGATGCAAGAATTGGTACAAGAATGAGATTGCCAAACAATTCTATTTCAATGTAATCGGCATCCTCATGCAGGGCCATATTGAAGAAACGTTACTAAACAAGATCATTGAGGACCTGACACCGGCCCCCCGCATGACAGGCTCCAACAAAACACTCCTGGCCATTTCTGTTTTCTATCGGGGCGTACTGGAAAAAAATGAAGCCCGAATCCAGGCTGGGATTACCGGCGTTATGGACCAGGTTCGGCAAGGGAATGGAGAAGGGGTTCAGGTCGATTATAGCTTTCACCAGCACGGCCCATTTATTTACAATGGCAGCTATGGGCATAATTTTCTACGCGAGACGATCTGGTTTGCAGCGATTCTGCAAGGAACTGAATATGCCTATTCCGAACAGGAAATGAGCATTCTCAGAACCTATTATCAGGAAGGCACACGCTGGATGATTAGGGGCGGCTTACTGGACTATAATGTAAGAGGCCGTCAGGTCGGTCGATCTACGGGTGGATTTACCCTATTGGCCAAAAAAGTAGTGCCCCAACTCGATCACTTTATCATCGCCGATCCGGCAAACCGGGGATTTTATGAAGAATCTAAAACCCGCATCCAGCAGCAACAGCCTCAGGAAGTGATGGGAAACCGGCATTATTGGCGGTCGGACTATACCGCTCATCACCGACAGGCATATTTCACCTCCCTCAAGATGTGTTCCCAGCGAACCATCGGAATGGAAATGGATGTCAATTCTGAAAACCTGTATGGCTACTATTTGCCGTATGGACTCACCTATATCTACCGAAAGGGAGATGAATACCTGGATATTTTTCCGACATGGGATTGGGCACGCTTACCCGGAGTAACCAGTCCCCACCTGGAAATTAAGCAAAAGGGAAAAAGCACTCAACAAACCGCATTTGTAGGCGGAGTCAGCGATGGGACTTATGGACTTTCTGCCATGGATCTCGATATCCAGCAAACCCAGGCAAAGAAATCCTGGTTTTGGTTTGACCGGGAATGGGTAGCACTCGGAGCTGGCATTCAGTCCACCCATGAATCCTCAATAGTAACGGGGATCAACCAAACACTCTGCAAGGGAGCCGTAGTCCAAAATGGAAAACCCTTTGAAGGAGGAGAAACCCAAATACCCGATGCCTCCTGGATTTGGCACGACAGCATTGCCTATCTGTTTCCCAAGGCGGAATCGGTCATGCTTAAAGCGGCCGAACAAAGCGGCCAGCTTCAAAAGATTTATGGACTGGGCGCAGACTCGGTATATCGCTCAGATGTTTTTTCACTCTGGTTCGATCACGGAATACAACCGCAGAATGCCAGCTATGCCTACATCGTTGTGCCGGGAATTGGCAAAACCGATGCAGGTACTTATTCACAAGAATTGCCCATTCGCATTCTGCAAAACAACTCAAAGATACAAGCTGTACACCACCTGGAATTGAAGATGACAGGGATCGCCTTCCATGAAGCAGGAGAACTCACATTGCCCAATCAGCATACCATTTGGGTAGATCAGCCCTGTCTGCTCTGGATTAATCATCGCACACAGACCCTGAGCCTGAGTGATCCTACTGCTACGCTGTCGTCCATTCAGTTTCGGACCACGCCCCCAACAGGTGAGGGAACAACCCGGGTCATCTCCCTCCCCGAAAAGGCTTTTGCAGGAAAAAGTGTGCAGGTGGATATGGACTAAATTCTGATAACTTGACCTTCATGCCCCCTAGCCTCAGTCAATCCATCAAACAGCGCGGCGCCGAACTCGGCTTCGACATGGTCGGCATCTCCAAAGCGGAGAAGTTGGATGAAGAAGCCCGTTACCTGGAAAAGTGGTTACAGGAAGGGCGACATGGAACGATGAGCTGGATGGAGAATTATTTTGACAAGCGGGTCGATCCTCGCTTACTGGTGGAGGGCGCAAAGTCGGTCATCAGCGTCATTCATAATTATTATCCGGCAGAACAGCAGCCCCCCAGTGATGCCCCTAAAATATCCGCTTATGCCTGGGGGGAGGACTACCATAAGGTCCTTAAACGAAAGCTCTATACGTTATTTCAATATATCCATGAGCTTACCGGAGCAGAAGTGCCGGGCCGGGTATTTGTAGATTCAGCTCCTGTCCTGGACAAAGCCTGGGCAAAACGCTCGGGCCTCGGCTGGATCGGCAAGCATACCAATCTCATTACCCCCAAGCGCGGTTCTTATTTTTTCATAGGTGAAATCATTCTCGACCTGGAACTGGACTATGACGGGCCGATTCAAGACTATTGTGGCACCTGCACCCGCTGTATCGATGCCTGCCCGACCGATGCCCTGACCCCTTATGAAATCGACGCCAACAAATGCATTTCCTACCTCACGATTGAGCTGCGGGAAGAGATTCCCAATTCATTCGCAGATCAACTTAATGGCTGGGCCTATGGGTGCGACATTTGTCAGGAAGTCTGTCCCTGGAATCGATTCTCAGTGGCACATACCGGGCAGGAGTTCAAGCCGCTGGATTTTATCCTCGATTTTGGTTCCGCAGCGTGGGAAGAACTCGACGAGCGCACCTTCAAAAAACTCACTAAAAAATCAGCCATGAATCGCGTCAAGTGGGACAAGATGAAAGGGAACCTGAAGCGGGTGCAGGAAAGTCCTAGCAAGATTGAATAAGGAATTGTCCGATCCGCAAGGATATTTGCGCAAAGCGAACATCGGGGCTAGCCGAATCGAAAACAATCAAACTCTTCTCAAACATTCTAACCTTCTCGAACAAAACTTGAAATCGAATGTCATTCGGAGGGGCTGTTTTGTTTGATCGTTTGAGGGGTTCGAGGTTTGAATGTTGGGGAAAATTGAGCTTCTTTTTCAGCTAGTACTTTCCCTTCATCAGATTGGGCCAAACCGGTTTGGATTTTCTGAACAAAAAGCAGCTTATCGACGAGTTCATCAATAGAAAACTCATCCGGAAAATCGTCTAATGCCTTTATTAGTATTTCTTTTTTGATCATAATATAAAATAGTGCTCAAATACAATATATGAATTTACCGGGGAATGATCGGGTGTAGGCCAAAAATCCACAAAGAGAAACCACTCAGGCACTTAGGACACTA
>CAYGTH010000510.1:0-5483 GCA_964352745.1 uncultured Bacteroidia bacterium | reverse complement strand
TCTCTGGAGTGCAGATATTGTTTACGGTACTACTTAAAAAGGAAAGCTCTTCTAATTCCGAAAATCGGGTAAATATCCAATTATGAACGGCGTTGAGTATGGCTGGAGCTAATTGGCTGGGCCGGTAACTAATAATGCCTATGCCTCCTTCCTGCATTTCATCAGCAAGCAACGTATTCAAAGAAGTATTCTCCTCGGAAAAAAAATAGTGGGCCTCATCGATCAATAACCAATGGGGCTTTCCGCGCCTGGAGCGTAAACTTTTCAGGCCCCGTAGAAGTGATTCCAGATAAGTGGTCTTTTCTTCCATGGTATATAACGACAGGTCCAGGATCAGACTCAGATCAGTATATTCGATCAAAGTGGTTACCTGTTCGACAGATGGAGGGTGATCATTTTCGCCTCCCAATAGCAAGGTATGGGGAAATGCCTGGATACCTGTGTAATCGCCTTCCGGATCGATGAGACAGAGCTGATATTCGCGTTCGAGGAGCTTCTCTGATATCAGGCCGGATAACCAGGATTTACCACTTCCACTGGAACCGGCAATGACAAGATTCTCTTTGGTCAGACTTAGGGGGTTGATATAATAGGGTATTGCTTCTTGTGTCTTCCCTATCGTTAATTGATGGAGTCTGTTGCATCCCGAGATAGGAAGTTGTTCATGGAGGAGGTCATGGATTAAGGACTGAACTCCCTTGCCATTGGATTCTGAAAGGACGATGTCTGAGATTGCCTTCAGTCCAGGGGTGGCATTATTCACTGCTACTCCCACTTCCGCCTGCTCAAAAAAACTCAGGTCGTTTTCTCCATCTCCACAGGCGATTACATTGTGGTTCGAATACCCCAGTTCCCGCAATGCGACCAATAATCCCGTGCCTTTTGTTGCACCGGGGGGCAGAATCATCACGGCACCTTTGTTGTATTCCAGTGTGGCCGAATATTGTTTGTTTACCAGGAGTTTCGCAACTTTTTGGTCATGTGGCACCCAGGTGGCAGCGATGACTTTGCCTACTTCAAGCGGGATGGACAATTGGGCTAATTCTTTCAAGAGTTGGGAGGGAAGTGTGCCAAAAGGATGAAGGGTAATTTTACTTTTTGGCAAAAAGATGAGCCCCCCATTTTCAGCAACGATTGCTTCAAAGAAATCTTCAAAAGGGCCGATTCCTTCGAGTGCTTCCAATCTCCGCCCGGTCACCAGTAAGAGGGCAATCCCAGCAGCTTTGGCCTTGCTGAGTGCCGCCCAGGTTTCAGGTGCTACCTGGTCGTTTTCGGCCAGTGTCCCATCCAGATCGAGTGCTAATACTTGTAGATACATCCTCGTCATCGTTAATAGTACAATGATACAAGCACCTGAAAGAGTAACTGAGTTCCGATGTGAAATATCATTTTCACAGTTGACCCTTCTCATGTTCGGAAGTTTTCCTTTGTCCAGCTCAGGTTTGATCAGTTGGTTGTTTAGACCCTTCCTACACTAGGGCCTCATCTTGGAGGGGACAGTTTTGCTTGCGAAACAGGGGGGCAATCCGCGCAAGCCGAAGGCTCTTAACCATTATTCGCAGATCACACCTCGGCGCGCTGGCTGACATTGGCCGCTGCGATTTTTGCGCCACTTTTATAAAAAAGCGGCAAAGAGGTAACAAATTCTTTAACTGCTCACTGTCAAAAGAAGATCTAATTACAACAACGTATTGCCCACAAAACAGGAACTACAAACGCGCGCCTTATTCATCCCCCAACAAACCCAACTCACGTGCCCGCGCGACAGCTTCAGTTCTTCGCTGAACACCCAGTTTTCCAAAGATGTTCCGGTTATGGCCTTTTACGGTACTGAGTGCCAGAAACAAGCGATCACAAATCTCCTGATTGGAATAACCTTTGGAAATAAGGGCGAGGATTTCCAATTCGCGCTGACTGAGGGGCTCAACGAGGGGCTGAGAAATGAGGCAGGTAGCACTGACAGGAGGAACCTGTGTATCGGGAAAGGTAGCAAGGATCTGCTGCACATAGTCCGGCATAATGCCTTGAGTTGCCGCAGCTGATAAGAGCTGAGCCATCGGTTTACCTTCCAGTACGAAGGTAATGAGATAACCTTCGGGAGCAGCCAGCGTAAGTGCTTTTCTAAGGCTTGCTATTGCCTGAGAATCATGATCTTGCGCAGAATAGACAAGGGCTTGCAGCAGGAGAATAGAGATCACACTTCCTCCTCTTTCTTCGGTTTCGGCGGCGGCCAGCAAACGGGTGAGCAGGCGTATGGCAGATTCGATTGTCTCCGGATTTCGGTCCTGTTCGTATTGGTAGATGAGAATGCGCGCCAGCGTGAGATGCTCAAATTCGCGTAGAAAATGGAGATCATCATCAGTCGATACACCTGATTTTCGAAGCCATGTCAATGCTTCAGCCAAATTTCCTTGTCTCAGCCACACCCGTACTTTCAAGGCAGAAATCGGACGAATCATCGGGACGGGGGTAGGGTAATACAATCGTTCGGCTTCTTCCAGTAAGTCCAGGGTTTCGTCCCAATTTCCCTGACTTTCCTGGATGCTGGCTTTGAGTAGATGTAAGCGGAAGGGCCAATCGGGTAAGGCATGGACCGCTCCTAATTTCTCACTTTGTTGAAGATAGGAGATACTTGTCTCCTTTTCTCCAAATTCGAGATGTATGGCTGCCAAACCTGAATAGATATCAGAAGTGCCGAGTAAAACGGTGTCGGACTGCTTCTGTACAAGTTTCAGAGCCTTTTCATAGACCCGAAAGGCCTCCCGCAGGCGACCTTGTGCCAAACGGATATCGGCCATTCCATACGTCCCACTGATGGCAAAGAGGAGATTGCCGGCCAGTTGGAAATTAAGCATCGCATCAGCGATAGAGTGAAACGCCGCTTCCAACTCGCCATTTGCCCAATGGGCAAGACCCAGGAGTGCAGCAGCTGGCCCACGCCGAAGATGATCATCCGACTCGTATTGATCCAGCGCTTGCCGGCCATACAATACACTACCGGGCCAATCTCCCTGTGCTTGTGCCTGATAGGACCTGGCCGTGGCAATCGAGGCGGGTGCGTAGCGAAATTGTTCCTCATCTACGACGATCACCCCAACTTCCGGAAACTCGCTGATGTCTTTTTTGCCTGCAATCCGATTGAGACAGGCTTCAGCTACGCTTAACCGTGCTGATGCTGACTCAAGGTTGCCACTATTCAATAGAGCCCAGGCATAATTCAGGTTGAGAACCGGACGCATATTGATAACCTCGGAAGGTAGAGCCATTACCCAGCTTTGCCAGGTGTGTGTCTGAAACTGATGATCCATTTCCGGCCATGCGCGTTCGATCAGTCCTGCGGCTCCTTCAAAATCCGTAGCAGCCAGCGCATGTCGAATGGCATCTGCGAACTGACCATGTACGGCATACCAGGTGCTTGCGCGGGTATGAAGCACTTCTATGGGCGTTGTTTGTTCGGTTCCGACCCGAGCGCGAAGCATTTCCGCAAAAAGATGATGATATCGATACCATTTTCGCTCTTGATCCAGTGGCACGAGGAATAGATTGCCGCGTTCCAGGGATTCGAGTACTTTTTGGCTGCCTTTTCCTTCCGTGACCGCATCACACAAAGAGCCACTGAGGCGATCGAGGATAGCGGTTTGCAATAAGAAATTACGGACGGATTCGGGTTGCTGTTGCAAAACTTCTTCGACCAGATAATCCAGAATAAAGTGGTGACTTCCCGTAAATGCCTGAATAAACCCCGAACTATCTGTTCGTCCCTCAATAGAGAGGGCTGCCATTTGTAGCCCGGCAATCCAGCCTTCTGTACGGGCTTCCAGTGCCGCAATGTTTTCAGGAGAGAGGTTGAGACCCATCGCCTGATTGAGAAATTCAGCTACTTCCCCTGGCGCAAAACGTAAGTCTTCCACCCTGATTTCGGTCAGCTTACCCCTAACGCGCAGACGGGCCAGTGGGAGATTCGGATCTTCGCGCGTGGTAATCAGGAGATGCAATTGGGGTGGCAGGTGATCGAGTAAAAAAGTCAGGGCTTCATCTATTTCACGGGCGTCTATCAGGTGGTAATCATCCAGCACCAGGACACAAGGCCTGGTAAGGGCAGATATTTCGTTGAGGAGCAGGGTGAGAATGGATGCTGTTTCAGCAGGCTGCGGAGATTGTAGCATCCCCAAAGCTTGTTCGCCAATCTGAGGAATCACGGTTTGGAGAGCGGCTATCAGATACGACAGAAACCGAGTGGCATTTTGGTCGCCTTCATCGAGCGATAACCAGGCAACTGCATAATTCAAATCTGAACTTCGTAAATCCAAACTCGTATCTCGTAAATCAGAATTCGTACTTCGTAAATCCAAATTCGTACCTCGTAAATCCGAAATTTGACTTACCCACTCACTGACGAGGGTTGTTTTTCCAAATCCAGCTGGAGCTGAAATGAGTGTCAATTTACCCCTTAATCCGGCTTGAAGGCGTTTGATGAGGCGGGGACGATGGACAGCTTCTGTTCGGTGAGGGGGAATATAGAGCTTGGTCGCAAGGATCAAAGCAGGGAAATCACTTTGTGGACTTTCTGAAATAGGTTCCTGAACGGTGGGATCAGGAAAATTGGGATCTGTTTTACCCCGAATATCATCAGGGTGAGGGACCGTCAAGCCTGCATTAGAGAGGGCATAGACCTCCATCGGTTTGTCAATATTCTTCAGCTTGACAGTCTTGAGCAGCGTGGCCTCAATCGCGCTCTGGTTTTTGATTTCGTCATATACTTTATCCGAAATCAATACACTCCCTGGCACTGCAAGAGATTCTATCCGAGAGGCTACATTGACGCTGTCACCGATGATTTCTTCCTCACTAAAGATAATATCACCTGTATGAATGCCGATCCTGACCGGAATGGAGGGCGCTTGCATAAAAGCCAGCTGCATTTCGATTCCACAACTGGCAGCATTAATTGCACTGTCAAAAATACTGAGCGTCCCATCGCCGTAATATTGTAAAATCCGGCCCCGGTATTTTTCGGTTAAGGCATTAAAAATACGTCGGTGTTTTTCTCGTACCTGAATTGCCTGCGCCTCATTTTGCTGCATGAGGGCGGTATATCCCTCGATATCGGTAAACATAATGGCAGCTAACTGGCGGGATCGTGGCATGAGGTCAAACTATTAAATTAATCTATGAGATTCAGGTTCAATCGCCGATTTTTAGAAATATTATGACGAAAAACCTGATGCAGGAAAGGATAATTTCCTTAGTCAGTTGGTAAAGTTGAAAAGATCAAAACCGACTTCTGCTATTCCGGAAAAAATCATCGTCGGAATCAGGGATAAAAATAGAAAAACGGCGATCCCCATTAAAACAATCCGATTCACCAATCCAATGGCCCGGCATTCGGCAGGATTGAGATCAGGGGAAATGCCTAGCTGGGTGAGGTCGTACAGGCGTTTGCGCATGGCAGATAGGAGATGGAGGTTTGCTATTCCCCAACG
>CAYGTH010000509.1:0-5529 GCA_964352745.1 uncultured Bacteroidia bacterium | reverse complement strand
TGATTTTGTGAGCCTGAATGACCTGGCCCCGACGATTCTGGAATTGGCAGGTTTGCCCGTTCCGGCAGAAATGACGGCGCAATCTCTTCGGCCCATTCTTGAGTCCGATGCATCCGGCAGAGTAGAAATTCAGCGGGACTATATCGTAACGGGCCGAGAAAGACATGCGATTTGTCGGCAAGACGGGCTGGGCTATCCCGGTAGGGCCATTCGAACCGATGACTATTTACTGATTCGTAATATAGAACCGGACCGCTGGCCCGCCGGTGATCCGCCCTTGTTTGGCGATATTGATCTGCACATGCTTCAGGACAGAAGCCCGACCAAGGAGTATATGATGCTACATAAAGACGAGCCGAAGATTCGGCCGCTATACGGGCAGGCCTTCCTCAAGCGACCAGGCGTAGAACTGTTTGACCTCAAAAAAGACCCTTTTCAGATGAATAATGTGGCTGAGAACCCCGACTATCAAGCTAACCGACAAGAACTGGAAAATGCCCTCCTGGACTATTTGGTGCGGACTGAAGATCCTCGCGCCCTTGGTAAACCGGCTCCCTGGGATACCTTCCCCTATGTCAAAGAAGCGGACTGGGTGGGTAAACCACGCCCGGAAGCGCAGGAACTATTTGGCTTGCAGGAAGAATATCCGTATCGCTAAACCAGTTTTCGATAACAGATTCAGGTGAAATAAGGATTGCCTTTTGTATTTATTCGCCTAAATGGCCAACTTCCCGCTAGGCATAAGCACGCTAACACCTTACAACAACCGATGATCATGAAGGACAAACAAAAACAATCTGCTACTACCTCGCGCAGGTCTTTTCTGAAAAAAGGAGCCCTGGCTTCTTCGATTTTTATTGTACCCCGATTCGTGCTGGGCGGAGTCGGCTACACGGCTCCCAGCGACCAGCTAAATCTCGCAGCTATCGGAGCAGGGGGGAAGGGTAGAAGTGATATTATGAATGCCTCTGTAAAAGGCCGGGAGCGGGTAGCAGCCCTCTGTGATGTGGATTTTTCCGGATCAGCAGCGAGTTCGCTCAAATCATTCCCCAAAGCCAAAACCTACCATGACTTCCGGATCATGCTGGAAAAGGAAAAAGACATTGATGCGGTTACCATCTCTACCCCCGATCATATTCATGGACCGGCAGCAGCATTTGCTATGGAAAGAGGCATACATGTGTATGTCCAAAAGCCGATGACCCATAATATCCGGGAAGCACGGATGCTCACGGAAATGGCCCGGAAGCATAAGATCGTAAGCCAGATGGGCAACCAGGGTGGCTCCAATCCGCTACTGGGGATGGTCCAGAAATGGGTGGATTCCGGGGTCTTGGGCAAGATCTCAAAAGTACAAGTCTGGACTAATCGCCCAGTATGGCCACAAGGCGGTGAGATGCCAGAAGCAGATCCGAGCAAAAAGCCGGATGATTTGAAGTGGGACCTCTGGCTCGGACCCGCCGCTCATCGCGACTATACTCCAAACCTGCATCCCTTTAGCTGGAGAGGGTGGTGGGACTATGGAACCGGCGCACTCGGTGATGTGGGCTGCCACCTGATTGATATTCCATTCAGAACACTCGGGCTCAAATACCCTACGGATGCGGAATGTAGTGTCGCTTCTGTGTATTCGCAGATGTGGAACGCTGATTACCATCCTGAAGGATGCCCTGCGGCTTCTTTCATTACGCTGCATTTTGGGGCTACAGAGAAGAGTAAGTCTCCTATCGAACTGACCTGGAGCGACGGAGGGATCAAACCTTCTCATCCGGATATTATTCCTGCAAATGATGACATCGGGGGCACAGACAGCAAAAATGGCGTCCTGATCATTGGTGAAAAAGGATTGATCTCTACCAATATCAATGACAGTTCTCCTTTGATGCCAAAGCTGTACCTCAATGACGGTACGACTGATTTTGGACCGGAAAAAGAACCCAAAGACGAGCCTGAATATGGCCACCACCGCAAATGGGTGGATGCCTGTAAAGCGGGATTCGGGAGCGAAGAACACAAGGGCCTGACCTCTTCATTTGACTATGCGGGTCCTATGACGGAAACGGTATTGATGGGCAATTTGGCCATTCGCAGCTATATGCTCCAAAAGGAAAACAGCAAAGGGAAAATGGAGTTTTTTGCCCGGAAGAAATTGCTGTGGGACGGCGAAAACATGCGCATCACCAACCTCGAAGAAGCCAATCAATTTGTTGGGAGGGAATATCGTGAGGGTTGGGAAATGTAAGATGTGTCTATGCTGAACAGGCGGCGAGTCACGGGTTGGCTTGCCGCCTGATTCATCTAATCCGATCCGGAATCCTAAGCTATATCTAATGCGAATCTTCTCCTGGATGAGTTTGCTCCGAAACCTGCTATTATTGCTTGTCTTGTCTGGAATGGCTTGTCAAGGGACGAGTCAAAATCGGATTGTGGTGAGCATCCCAACTGTAGCGGACGAAACAGCATCCATTTGGCGAACGGTCAGAGATATTCAATTTTTGGAAAGCTTACAATATGAAATCAGTTTGCCAGAGGGTGAATTGATTGAGGGATTGGTACAAAAATCCAGGGGCCAAAAACTAACGGATGAAGACTTTGAAGAACTCGGCCAATTTGTCCGGGATAGCGTATATCAGGCCGCCGCGTATCAGCAGGGATATGAAAAGATCGTATCTAATCGGGAGTTGATCAACCAATTGATCCAGCGCATCACAAGCATGTCCCGGGATTGGGAATTTACCGAATTTGGCACCTATGAAATCAGTCTGACTTTGTACGGAACCGGTGGGAGTTACGATCCGGAGGCAGGGACTATTTTGCTATACACAACTCCCCGGGGTGAATTTAAGCAATACGACAATCCGGCAAATACGATCCTTCACGAAATCGTTCACATCGGAATTGAAGCATCAATCATCCAAAAATTTGAGGTGCCTCATCCGCTTAAGGAGAGAATTGTGGATACATTCGTGTCTCTGACTTGTGGAGAATATTTGCCGGATTATGCCATCCAGGAAATGGGGGATGTCCGAATTGATCCCTACGTGCAGTCGGTGGAGGACCTCAAACAACTGGATTCAATTGTTGCGGAGATTATGGAGAAAAAATGACATCTCTGGAACACTATCTGTAAAACAGCAGAATTACCAACTCACTCCTCGATAACTCGCTGGATATACCACACCCGAAAAAACTGATGCCAGGTTACGCCCGCACCTGCGCTGATCATCAATTCTGCATCTTCGCTGCCCTCCTCCTGAGATGCGTGGATATTGGGCAATACCACTGTTTCGACATTTAATAAGTCAATATCCGGATGTGCTGTGATCCAGGTATTGGCAGCCTGCATCGCATAGGTCAGGGGTTCGTACTTCCCGCGGCCTGTCCAGATATTATGGCCTTTACGCTCGGGTACAAAGTCTTTGAATTTGAGTAATGTAAGTGGGCTGAGGTCGAGATGAGAATCGAGTTCATGCATAGATGTAGGGTTGAATCTCAATATTAGTGAAAATTATGCATCCAAACAGGCCCCTCACACGTAAAGGCATCAAACTACCACGCAGGATAACAAATGTAATGAGCTTGAAAATTCGGACCTGAATAAGCGAGTTTAATTGCCCATTTTGCAGGGTACGTTGCGTGAATCTCAAAAAAATAAACATGAAAAAAGTATTGTATGTAATAGGGTGTCTCTTGCTATTAAGCGCATCGACCGCGATGGCCCAGGATTTGAAAGGCTTCAAAAAAATGGCCAAGGATAAACTCGGGCTCAAAGGTGCTTCTGCTACTACAGCATTGGGCGAAGAAGAAGTGGCCTCCGGTTTGAAAGAAGCCCTGACCAAAGGAGTCGAAAAAGGCGTTACCCAACTGTCTAAGCCCGATGGTTTTCTGAAAGACCTCGAAGTAAAAATTCCCTTACCGCCAGAAGCAGAAAAGGTGGAGAAAAAACTCCGCCAACTCGGTCAGGGTAAGCAGGTAGATGCAGCCATTGAATCGATCAACCGTGCAGCGGAAGATGCGGTTGTGGGAGCAAAAGATATTTTTGTTACGGCTATTACAAGTATGACTCTCACGGATGCGCTCAGTATCCTGAAGGGCGAAAAAAATGCAGCAACTACTTTTCTGGAAACCTCAACCCGAAGCGCGCTGGTAGAAAAATTTAAGCCGGGGGTTGCCACATCTCTGGAGAAAGTAGGTGCCACCAAGCATTGGAACACGGTCTTTTCGACCTACAACAAGGTGCCATTTGTGGATAAGGTCAATCCCGACTTGGAGGAATATGCGACCAACAAAGCCGTTGATGGCTTGTTTATTCAAATCGCGAAAGAAGAATTAGCCATTCGGGAAAACCCTGCTGCCCGGGTAACCGACACCTTGAAAAAAGTATTTGGCTCCTTGAAATAGCGGCAGGCCAGGTTTTTACCTCCTCAAGCATACAGATAGGGTTGGATCAATAATAAGGATCCAGCCCTGTTTGCATTAGGTTCCCCACGAAAAGGGATTCTATATTTGTGGCTGCTATCTTTATTCATCTTCTCGCATGCAGTATCAATCTATCCTCTCTGAAATCGGTGCTCAAATCGACAGACTACCCAACAGGGGCCGTGTCGCTACTTATATTCCTGAACTGGCAAAGGTCGATCCCCACAAATTTGGCGTACACATCACTACGATCAAGGACGTACATGCCGGATATGGAGATTCTACAGAAAAATTTTCCATTCAAAGTATCGCAAAAGTCCTCGCCCTGGTGCTGGCTTATCGAATGAAAGAAGAAAGCCTGTGGGAACGGGTAGGGGTGGAGCCATCGGGAACTCCTTTTAATTCCCTGGTTCAATTAGAGCATGATAAGGGAATTCCACGAAACCCGCTCATCAATGCTGGTGCGATCGTGGTTTGTGACGTGCTGATCAGTTTGCTGGAGAATCCTAAAGAGGACTTTCTCGCATTTCTGCGCGAGGTTTCCGATAACCCTGAAACGACCTACAGCAGCCGAATCGCGAATTCCGAAAAGGCAACCGGCTTCCAGAACGCTGCCCTCGTGAATTTGATGAAGGCATTGGGGAATATTGAAAATGAAATAGATACAGTGCTGGATTTCTATTTTCACCTCTGCTCGGTCGAAATGACGTGCCGGGAACTTTCGCGAACCTTTCTCTTCCTCGCCAATGAGGGGATTGATCCTTGTACGAATCTGAAAATCATTAGCAGTAGTCAATCCAAGCGAATCAATGCCATCATGCAGCTCTGCGGATTTTATGACGAAGCAGGAGAATTTTCATTTAATGTAGGTTTGCCCGGCAAAAGTGGGGTAGGGGGTGGAATTGTAGCTGTTTTGCCCGGTGAATACAGCATTGCTGTGTGGAGCCCACCGCTAAATGAAAAAGGAAATTCGTATAAAGGCATGAAGTTTCTGGAGCTATTTACCACGGAAACTGCCCACTCCATTTTTTAAGTTGGGGCTTAGAAAATATCCTCCTGCTAAAGTCTTACCTTTGCAGGATGGCAGAAGCAATCAAAAACCAGGAGGAG
>CAYGTH010000508.1:0-5532 GCA_964352745.1 uncultured Bacteroidia bacterium | reverse complement strand
AACCCTCAAACTCATATCGAACAATCAAACTTCCTCAAACAAAACAACGCTAAAAAACCTAATGGTTTTGAGTCGTATAGTGAATTCATTTAAAACATCGATTTCATCGAATATGAGCACCGTGTTTACTCGTCCTTTTTTGCTTCCAACGGAATTTCCAATTGAGAAGGAGGGGCATCAATTGAAGAAGTATGCTTTTCTACCTCAGCCAGTAAGTCCGCAATGATGTCCGGGTTTTCCTCAGCTAAATCATATTTCTCAGAAGGATCATGCTCCAAATGGTACAGCAGCGGGGGATCCTGTGTGACGTGGGCTTGCCCTCGATAGGGGACATGGGTTTTGAAATGGGCTTTCCAGGGGCCTTTGCGGATGGCATAGACTTCCCGTCCCCAATAATAGTATACAATTTCATGCCCTTCATCTGATTCTCCTGTGAGGATTGGGAGAATATTTTGTCCATCATATACGCGGTCTGTTTCGAGGGTGCCGCCTGCAAGGGCCAGCGCGGTGGGGAATAAATCCATGCTTGTCGCGATCGCTTGCTGCGTGGTTCCAGCATCGATTTTACCTGGCCAGCGGAAAATTGCAGGTTCCCGCATGCCGCCTTCAAAAGTACTGCCTTTTCCTTCTCTCAGGAGTCCTGCTGAACCGCCTTCTTCATCCATCACGAGCCAGGGGCCATTATCGCTGGTAAAGACGACCAGTGTATTTTCATCCAGGCCCTGTGCTTTGATTTCGCGCAAGATTTCTCCTACACTCCAGTCAATTTCTTCCACCACGTCTCCATAGAGTCCACGGCTGCTTTTTCCGTTGAATTTATCAGAGGCAAACAGGGGAATGTGCGGAAACGTCTGCGGATAATAGATAAAAAAGGGCTTGTCTTTGTTTTGCTGAATGAACTGAATGGCCTCTTCTGTATAGTGGCGGGTGAGCGTGGTCTGGTCAGCAGGTGCCTCAATAGATTCTTCGTTACGCATCAAAGGAAGGGGTGGGTCGCCGCGCTTGATGACCTCCATATCATTGGAGTAGGGGATGCCATAGTAATAATCAAATCCATTTCGGGTGGGCAGAAATTGGGGTAAATGCCCGAGGTGCCATTTGCCGATACAGGCGGTGGCATAACCTTGTTCTTTGAGGGCTTCTGCCAGCGTAATCTCATCGGCGGGAATTCCGCCTCCTGAATTGGGAAATAACACCCTGCGCTTGCTGCTATTCATACCACTTCTAATGGGCAAACGACCGGTAAGGAGTGCTGCGCGGCTGGGCGTACAGACATTTGCTCCTACGTAAAATTGGGTGAATTTCATGCCCTCAGCTGCCATCCGATCCAGATTGGGCGTATGGATGCTCGGATGTCCGTAAACGCCGAGGTCGCCATAGCCAAGATCATCCGCAAATATGATGATGATATTAGGCGGCCGGTCGGTAGATTGGGCAAGCGAATCTGAACTACAATTCCAACTCAAGAGAGATGAAACAGTAAGCAACAAAAGCAGGTAATAATGAGTCATGGTAAGAGATATTGGGAGATTGGGAATTCGGGAGGTTGAGAAGTAGTTTTATGGAGTAATTTGGCTGACAAGATACGCCATGCCGAGGATACCTGCATCCTGTGCCTGTTCGGCAGCTACTACCTTGACTGAGCCGGGGGGAAGCCAGGTGTAGGTGTCAATTTTATGCTGAATGAAAGGAATGATATGATCTTTACTGCGCATAATTCCCCCGCCTAGTATCAGAACTTCCGGATCGAATGCGTGCACCAGATTAATGGCACCGGCTGCCCAGGCTTCCAGGCAGTGATTTCGAATTTCGAGCGCAAAGGAATCTCCGGCTGTTGCGCCTTCAAATACGGCTTTAAAATCCAAAATAGGGGATTGTGCCAGAGAACTGCTGGCCAATCTCGGATCGTTTCCAAACCTGGCAGGCAGGACCCAGCTGGACCCTTCCGTTTCCACACAGCCCCTACTTCCGCAATTACATTCGTCCCCCTGGAAATTAATAATCATGTGCCCGCCGAGATTCCCCCCGACAAAATGGGCACCGCGCAATAATCGCCCCTCAAGGAGTACTGCGCTGCCTACTCCGGTTCCGAGCGTCATCATAGCGACGAAGGCCTGGTTCCTGGCTGCGCCATATTGCCATTCTCCTACGAGTGCTGCGCGTGCATCATTTTCCAGTATCAGGGGGATACCCCAGGTCTCCTGTGCCCACTTTGGGAGATTGACCGAATCGGCATCGGTGTACTTTACATACCGCGACAAGATCTTCATCTTTACGCTATCCACGACACTGGGAAACGCAAGCCCGATCCCGGTAAGGGCTTTTTTTGAAAGATTGTTAGTAGCGAGAAGCTCATCGACTGCTGCTGCGATTCGGGGCAATACAAGCGCAAACGTATCTGCCGCATGTGCTGCGATCTCCGTTTGTGCCAGGATCTGGCCCTGTGATACCAGACCGATTTTAATTGTCGTACCCCCTAAGTCAATTCCTACGCTGATCATGTAGTATATGTTTTCGAAAAAAAGAGGTGCCGGATTGGCACCCCTTTTCTATTAACCATCATCCCTATACGTCTTATTGTTTCACGATTTTCTTTACCGCAATTCCAGATTCGCTGCGGATCGTGATCAGGTACATGCCTTGAGGCAAGTGGTTCAATTCAAGTTCAGCTTCTACACCGGCAACCTTGATACTGCTGACGGTTTGGCCTGACAGGTTTGAGACCTGAATGGTAGCCTCTCCGCGGTTCCATGGCATCTCTACTGTGATGCGACCGGTTGTCGGATTGGGATAAGCACGGGTCTGGGCAGAAAGCAAATCCTTGTCAATCGAGACTGAATTTGAATTCTCAAAGTAATAGGTACTGCCAATCGCGTTTACAACCAGCATGTCCATATCCCCATCGCCATCCAAATCACCGAATCCTGGCGCAGCATTTCGCCCAAAATCCCACCCATCAAATGGATCATCAGTTCCAGTAGGCTCGCTCAAAACACCAGCCGTATTTTTGAAGTACCGAATTTTTCCATCTGTAGTACCCACATATGCATCGTAGCTCATATCCCCATCGATATCTGCAAAAGCGATACGGGTGATTTGATCAGAAACGCCGGGTACGCTGAAATCTATACCATCGAATGGGTTGCCAGCACCTGTTACTTTGGCAAAGGTTCCCATATCATTGGCGTAATAGGCAATCTGTCCATCCTTGTTGCCGATAAATGCATCCAGATCATTGTCTCCGTCCCAATCGACGAATGCAACATTGACATCAAAACCTTCATCGACTATGTCTAATGGATTTCCTGCACTGTCCCGAACAAAGGTGCCGGCATCATTGCGGTAATAGACAATATCCTCATCGTAAGTACCGATAAAGGCGTCCATGTCTGAATCACCATCCAGATCAGCAAATGCAGGTGCTGCAAAAACTTCAGTTCTGAAAGTGGTAGAGTCGAGCGGATTAGCCGTCATGGGCTGTAAGCTGAACACGCCTGCATCGTTTTGGAAATATTCGATGTATCCATCTCCGATTCCGGTAAATACATCGACATCCAGGTCTCCATCGATATCTGCAAATCCATGAACCGGATCTGTACCTACATTGGTAATACCAATGGGATTATCTGCTATGCGGGAAAAGACTCCTGCATCATTGCGATAATATTCAAGTATCCCGTCCGAATTCCCGATTACGGCATCCAGATCATTATCTCCATCGATGTCCGCAAAAGCGGGCGCCAGATTTTCTCCGATAGAACCTGCTGTGATGAGGCCAAGGGGATTCCCGGCGCCAGCAACTTCGGTGAATACGCCTCCGTCATTCTCAAAATAGGCAATTACGCCTTCTTTGTTTCCGACAAACAGGTCCATATCCAGGTCGCCATCCACATCTGCAAAGGTTGGGGCAGCACTTTCTGTTACATTGATTGCATCAAAGGGATTATCGGCTCCGGTTTGGTTGACCAGGTTACCCGCACCATCATTTTCATAATACTCGATTCCGCCTCCATATTTGCCAATTACGGCATCCATGTCGCCATCTCCATCAAAATTGACGAATACCGGGCTGGCATTAAAGTCTCCAATTTTTACCCCGTCAAATGGGTTTCCTGCTCCGACAACGCCTACCATTGTACCCCCATCATTGCGATAGTAAATAATGGTACTATCAGCCAATCCGATGAAAGCATCCATGTCTAAGTCTCCATCCCAATCCACAAATGCAGGACTTATCCGTGCTGTATCTGCGAGGTCGGGAGAGATATTCAGACTGTCGGGAAATGGACTGACGCCATTCTTGATGATGCCTCCGTCATTCTCATAAAAAAGTAGATTCCAGTTGGGTATGGAAGGGGTATTGACTGTTTCGATCTGACCGCCAATAAACAAATCCATATCATTATCCCCATCGATATCCGCAAAGACCGGCTTGGCATCCGCTTCGATAGTGGCATGACGGATGGCCTTATCTGTTCGCATGATCAGGTTTTGGCCATAAGCTGAAGGGACCGAAAGCATCAGACCCGTGGCGAGGGTAGCACCTGCCATCGCAATTTTGAAAGATGCCCGCAACCCGGTAATTCGGTCATAGAGTTGCTGGAGCCTTTTAATCAGGAGGCCTTTACGATCGTAGCGACTCAATCCTGATTCCACCCGCTCTAATTTGCGGCGGTATCTGTTGTAGCGAGTCACCAACTGATTGTAAAGGCGTACTTGTCGTTTCATAGATAAGTAGATTTGGTGTTGGTAATTAGTAGTTTTAGCAGCATGTCCATATGTATGAACATAGCCTTGGAGGCAATAATTCGAAAGCCCGTAGCTAAATATAGAAAAAAATACTATACGGAGGGGACAATTCCTGAAATGGGTAGGTACTTTAGCTGTATTTGGCAAAGCATTGCCCGCCTTCCTTTTTCTTATCAGAAGGCTCCTGCTGTTATCCTGTGAAAGGGAGTTTTGACTTGAATAATCATCACCTTCAGATAGATGAGTCAGGTGCTTAGGGTTTATTAGCTCAGTTTTTTGCGGGAATAATAAGCACTGGAGGCAAATACGTCATGTGTCGGAATATGACGCATGAGCAATCTTACCATCGGATTCCCATTGGCTTTTGAAGTAATCAGGAAATACGGAATTTCATCTTCATGCTGGCGGGTAATGGTTTCCCGAACCAGTAAATGCGCCAATCGAAAAGGTCGGTGATTGTTGTCTATAAACAGCGAGGTAAACTCGTTGGTGTCCCGGGTGATCAAGTGTGAAATCACCCAACCCATTACTTTTCCTTCATGGCGGACAACCAAACTGGATCGCGGGTTGATGCTATCCTCATAGACAAAAGGATCAAATTCATCCTCGTACCAATTCTCCTGTTCCTTTTTTGTTTTGATATAGGCCCTGTCTTCATCGGTCAAATCCACAAATTGCCCAAATGAATAGCCATCGGGGAGGGGAAGGGGTTCTTCGGGAAAGAGATGCAGGGTTTGGTGGGGCTCGCCTCGTACGATCACCAGGTCCTGCTTAGGAGTCTCC
>CAYGTH010000507.1:0-5577 GCA_964352745.1 uncultured Bacteroidia bacterium | reverse complement strand
GCACATAATGTTTAAGAGATATGGCAAAGAAAACCGTAGCCGGATACCGCGACAAGAGCCAAAGCAAGGCATTCACAAAAGTAATCCGTGCAGTAAAAAACCCTGAAACAGGTTCATATTCTTATAAAGAAGAAATTGTACCGAGTGACATGGTGAAAGATTTCATCAAAGAAAACAAGTAAGTCGTAATTCAGACGATTTATAAGCAGTTAATCAGCCCGGCTATCATAGCTGGGCTTTTTTTCGTTATGGGAATGCGTAATTTTACAGGGAATTCGTTATCCTACTTTCTTCGCGAATTAAGAACATGACACATTTACCTTCCATCTCTATAGTTTATTCAACAGTCCTGGCGGTTATGCTTTGGGTCGGATTCTTTCAGACCCACCTGCTAGGGGCGCAGATCTCCGTTAGTAGTGCTAATAATGCAGGCGCGGGAACCTTGCGGGAAGCTATTGTATCCGCTTCGTCTGGTGATACTATCATTTTTTCCGTCGTTGGCATTATCCCCCTCGATACCCAGATTGTCATTGACAAAAACCTATGGATTCTTGGGCCTGGCGCTGACCAACTCGCCATCAGCGGGCAGGACACCACCCGGCTATTTGCGGTTACCCCTGCTGACACAGTCCACTTCTCCGGGCTGACGTTTCGCAATGGAAATTCGGCTTATGAGCCCATTCCAGCAGGCGGGGCCATCTCGAATGAAGGGTTTATCCACCTTTCCGCATGTGTATTTTATGATAATCATTCCACCTCAGGCGGAGCAATTGAAAATGTAGCAGGAAGCGAGGGCGACGTTAGGTTGGAACTGGAGAACTGCACCTTTTATCGGAACCGCGCAATCAACCCCAGCACTTTACCTATCCTCAAAGCAGGAGGCGCCATTTCGAGTAATGGAAGAGACGGAGGTACTGCTCGGATCATCGCAACCAATTGTACTTTTTCTGGAAACGAATCTGCCCAATCTGGTGGCGCAATTTTTATTATTGGCGCACCTGCTGGTGGGGTATCTTTTGAAGGACTCAATTGTACCTTTACAAAAAACATAGCGAATGGAGGCGGTGCGATTGACAATGCACAAGCTGAACCCCTTATTCTCAAAAATACCTTAGTAGCAGGGAACTTTGGCATTCCCATACGACCCGATTTATTTGGTGCGGTTCAATCGCTGGGGCACAATGTAATTGGCGATACGGGTTCCGTCATCCTGGTCAATCCAGTCGCGACAGACATAATAGAAGTAGAAGCCCGGATCGGCCCTCTTGCGGATAATGGAAGTGGTCTGCCGACGCATTCCCTCCAGTGCGGGAGCCCTGCCATTGATGCAGGCGATGATACCGCCGCTCCCCTAAGCGACCAAAGAGGAAAAAGCAGAACAGGTATCTCTGACATTGGGGCTTACGAACGCGATCCCAGTCTCGATATTCTGATTACCAACACGAAAAATGATGGAGCGGGCTCCCTGCGTCAAGCGATCCTGCTGGCTTGCCCGGGGGAAACGCTCGACCTGAGCACGATTTCCGGGATCATTCACCTTGAATCTCCTCTTCCTGTCACTCAGGATATCACGCTCGCAGGCAATCCACTCGCTCCGGTTGAGCTCAATGGGAATGATAGCACGCGCATTATGGCGATCCCCTCCTCTGTAAATGCCGCCTTCTCGTGGCTTAGTTTTACACACGGGTATTCTGAATTATTTGGTGGAGGCGCTATTCAGAATAAAGGCAATAGTCAGTTTCAGTATTGCACCTTTGCAGATAATCGGGCAGCAAGCGGAGGTGCTATTTCCAACTATGGAGATGGAGCAGCAGCGACCCTTTCGATTGATAATTGCACATTTGCCAGAAACAGTGCAAGCCCGCTGGATGGCGGCGCTATCGACAACAGGCTATTCACGGATGCTGCTACCATTGACATCCTGAATTGCACCTTTTCTGCCAATACAGCCGAGGCTAAAGGGGGTGCTTTGTATAATGGAACAGGGAATCAAATTCACTTCCGAAATACCCTGATCGCTAATAATACCGCTCCACTTGGGCAGGACCTTTTTGATGAATCCGGCATGGATCTCATCTCACAAGGATACAACCTGATCGAGCATCATGACAATTCTGTTTATGTTGGCGACTCCCTGACAGACATACGCGAAGTTGATCCCCAGATCACCCCGCTTGGGTTATTTGGAGGGCCTACGCCCACCTACCGCCTTTTGGCGGGGAGTCCGGCAATTGATGCAGGAGACAACATGGAGGTAAACGCACTGGATCAGCGGGGAGAAGCACGTATTTTCGGAATGGCGGTAGATATCGGCGCCTATGAATACGATCCGGCCACCTCACTTACTGAGAGAATACCAGCACCGTCGCTGAAATTCTACCCCAATCCAGCAAAGGATCACCTTACCATCTTGGGAAAATTTGAAACCGGAGCCTTAACCTGGAATCTGTACAGCCTCAATGGCCAACTTCTTTCCCAAAAAGAAATCAAATTTCATTCTTCTGGAAATAGCCTGGACGTACAGCTTCCTTCTCTACCCGCCGGTCTTTATCTGATTCAAGTTCGACAGCAGGGACAGCAACAATTTGGAAAGCTTATAATTGAGTGAGGAAAATAAATAGCACTAAGGATTTGTCTCTTCCCCTAAGCCCTACCGGAAAATATGTCCTGTTATTTTTCCTGACTGCACTCGGGATGTGGTGGGTATTTGGGCCCCTATTATTCTCGCCGAATGCATACCTGTTGGGTGGAGCCGGGGATGCCCTCAAGACATATTACAGCGTGGAGTATTTTGCACGATATTCCAGCGGGCATCTGCATACGGGCATGAATTACCCCTACGGAAATCATCCCCTATTCCTGGATATGAATCCGCTTTTTGCCTATGTGATTCGAGGCATAAACACGTACCTATTCGATGTTTCTCAATATGTTGTAGGGATTCTGAACGTCAGCATTATGCTTTCGTTTTTTCCCTGCTCCTATTTCACGTATAAAATCCTTCGGCGCAATCTTCTTCCGGACAGTTTTGCAATTGCATTTACCCTGATCATAGTATTTCTGAGTCCCCAAATCGTACGGTTCACAGGTCATCTCGCGCTTTCCTATCTGTTTTTTGTGCCCATGATTTGGTATTTCCTTCCTTACGTGTTTACTGGAAAATCGCGCATCAGGTGGCTATTAGCATATGGAGGTAGTCTCTTTCTATTCGCCCTGATCCATCCCTACTATTTCTTTATCGGAGCAGTCTTTTTCTTCTCGTATTTATTGGTGCTTGTCCTTCAAGGGCGATTTTCAGCCCGCGCCTCTTTCGGCTACCTGATAGCTGCCAGTTTGTGGGTCGTTTCCCCCGCAGTTATGATCAAGACATGGGAAACAGTCCTGAGTGGGGAATTGATAGATTATGTACAATACCCTTATGGTTTTTTTGCGTATATCGCCGGATTTGAAAGTATTTTCCTCCCCTTGCTTGATCCCCTTCATGAGATGTGGACCCAGGTCATCCGACTCCGGAGAATGGAACTGGAGGGCTATGCCTACGTTGGTTTTGTTGGCCTTATCGCCCTCATTTTTACGCTTTATCGAATCGTCAAGTACCTCCAAAAAAAACAATGGAATCACATACTCCGGCCCGTATTACCAGATGACTTGCGAACAGCATTGTGGGCAGGTGTTTTGCTCCTTATTCCCGCCATGGCCTATCCCTTTCAGTGGTTTCCCGGACTTGAAGATTATCTGGGGCCCTTGCGCCAATTCCGATCTCTCGGCAGGCTGGCCTGGCCCTTTTATTATGTATTCATGGCCTATGCTGTTATCCTGATATACCAATTGTATCGGAGCCTAAAATTCATTCATCGACCCGTATTTGCATGGGGAATTGTCCTGGCATCCTGGCTCTCCTGGGGCATAAGTAGTTGGGTATTGGTTCACTCACAACAACAGTTTTATTTCAAACAGGCAGTTACTGTTCATCCTGAACGAAGTGCTGATTTTCAACAAGCCTTGACTCAGGCAGGTTATCAGGCGAATGACTTCCAGGCTATATTGGCATTACCATTTTATCATATCGGAACGGAAAAAATAGCCCTGCCTCACTGGCATTCCAACCGGGCATCTTTTGCCCTCTCACTAGATACGGGATTGCCCTTGATCAACAATAAGACTGCCCGAATGCCGCTACAACAAGGGCTGGAATCCATTCAATTGGTATCCTCTCCTGAAATCGACCGGGTACTTCCTGCTAAGTTTCCACAAAGTACTCCTCTCCTACTCTGTTATTCCGGACAGTCATTAACTGTATCGGAACAAGCTTTGGTCGACCGTGCGACCTTTATTACTGAGGTTGAAGGTATTTCCCTGTATTCGCTGTCAGTTGCGGCCCTTGAAACAGATCCCAATAAACGGGTGGCTCTATTTGATAGCCTACGTTCTGGCCTATTTCACCATAAAGAAGGCTATTATCTTTCTAGCCAAAGCCGCGCAGTCCAGTTTGAAGGGTATGGAGATGGACCCGGAAAACGAGGAGATTCAAGCCTCTACCTCTCAAATGGAACTGCCATTTTGTATGATGGTCTGCCTATATTAATGCGCCCGAAAGCACAGATGGAAGCCTCGGTATGGATACGTGCAGATGTAAATTCGAGCTATTTGCCTCCCCTTGATGTTACGGTGTATGAAGGAGATTCTCTTCATGCTCAGTTCCAGAGCCAGGTCAAAGAATCCCGGGATTACGATCGGGGTTGGGTACGCGGATCGATTGTGTTCCCTATTTCCAATCGCACACAGCGGGTTGTCATGAGCATAAATGGGAAACACCTGGAAATTGACCACCTTCTGATTCGCCCCCAATGGATTCACGTTTACCTTCCCATCCCAAACGACGACTCCCTGATCTATGACAATTACTTTCTTTCGCGCTAAACCTATTGTACAGAGAAAACAATGTGCCGGGTTTCAGCTTATAGGAATATCGGACCGTTTTTTGCAGGTACATATCCCGGCAAAAGGATGTATATTTGCAGCCGGAAACAGACAATGTCTGCGCCACGTGTTTTCCCCGCCCCCTTAAGTGAACGGTTCGTTCAATTATTTTTGTATCGGTATCACTTATTACCGTTTCCTGTCGTTGTTTATAAAAAATATTGTGAAGCACCTACACCTGATTTCATTCACAGCTATTTCTCTTTTTCTCATTACTTCCTGCAAATTTCAGGTGGATGAGGGGATCCAGTGGGACACCGACCTCCTCGCCCCAATTGCTTTTTCAACTGTTACGATTGAAGACCTGATTCAGGATTCGACATTGCTGGAAGTGAATGGAGACAATAGCTTATCAATCATCTATCGAGATACACTTGCGAGTCTGGTTTTGAAAGATCTGGTCGATATTCCGGATACCACGGCTGAGGTTGTCGTAACCCTGGACTCCTTAAAACTATCGACGGACTCAGTCATCGAGAAAATCACCCTTGGCTTCCTCGCTAAACAGCTAGTTGCGTCAGGAGACCCCAATGGGCAGCTCATCCTCGATTCACATGGCACTACCCTATTTGCAGTACCTGCTTTCTCGGGTCTTTC
>CAYGTH010000506.1:0-5582 GCA_964352745.1 uncultured Bacteroidia bacterium | reverse complement strand
TTCAGGTCATCACGAATCTGGACCAGCGATTGAGGTAAGGGGGGAAGACGGAAGAAGAAAGAAGAAAGAAGAAAGAAGACAGAAGAGAGAAGAGAGAAGAATAGCGCGTTGTTTCCCTTTGGAGGAACCTGTCCTGTACTTGATACGGGAAAACGGGGCGGTGCGGGAAGGGTTTTTGGGGAAGAAGAAAGACGGAAGACAGAAGACAGAAGAAGATAATTTTGGACTCAATAGTAAGTTGAGCTTTTGTCTAAAATCTAACTAAGGCTTATACTTAGCCGATTTGAAAATCCCGAGATAGTCAGTGGTTTCACAGAGTTGAGCCAGGTCTATGTCGGGATTTCTCTTCATATAAGACTCGACCACTTTAGTGCCCATATAGACACCGATTCGTGGGGCTGATTCAATGGAGAGGTGGGTGGTATAAGGCTTGTCTGTGAGGTAGTCCCGATGCATCGTAAAGTCTTCAGAATACAAATTGGGTAGCAGGTCCTTATAGATATTTTGCTCATACAGAGTTGCCCATTCCATCTGCCGGGGGGTGTAGAAAAATAGCAGGGAATCAGGCTCATTGGGCAGCAAAGACTTGATGAAATACTGCTTGATGCCCTCGTGAACCATTTTCTCGATCAACTTAGGTTGCCGGTCTCTGGGAAGCGGTTGTACCATCCCATTGGCGATCTCCCGCGCCAGGTGGACTTCCAGAAAATCGGATGAAAACCGATTGCGGATGTATTGAGGAATATTGGGAGGGTAGGGGAATTCTCTGCCGAGGAAATAGTGCAGCCCGAAACTGAAGTATTGAGGCAATGGGATCACCTGATCCACACTGTTGACGGTTCCGGAAGCCATGAAACCATTTGCATGGGTACGGAATTGTGGAAGTTCGATTTCCGGGAAGTGCTTTTTCAAGCGTTTGAGTGGAGGAGTGAGCCGTTCCTTAAAAGGGAAGTCTTCCGGAAAAACCTGTTGGATCGTATCAAGGATAACCCCCATAATGCTGTCTGAAAGAAGGGGGATCAGATTATTGGCCAATAGGGTATCCCGGGCAAGGCCTTCCAGTAATTCTCCTCTGAGCAGTTGTTCCACGCCCAGCATTTCATAGAAAAAAGGCCCATCTGCTAACAAAAAACGATTGTACACCTCCATGGGCGCTGCATCCGGATGGCTGGCGAGGTACTGGGCACATGCATGCATGATCTGATCTGTGCGCTGGAAGGAGACCTCTATTTCAATTCCTTCAATATCCGCATCAGGATCAGTTGAACAACTATACAAAAAAAACGTGACCCCGCATGCAATCAGGAGTCTCAATATATGTGTGGATCTGGAAAATGGTAGGTGATTCATAGATAACTCCGCTTCAAGGAGATGCAAATTAGCAATCTTTGGTTCATTCAGACAAGCCTAATTCGAACGGCTTATTCCCTACTAACGCGCGTGTTAGTCCATTGTTGTAGCTAGGAAATGTAGCTGATATCCATTAGTTTTAGCTGTTTGTTCACTAAAGAAATCTTATCAGAAACTCATAAATTGTTGAATTATGCGAAAAATTACACTGACGCTTGGGATCGTCTTTTTTTCATTGGCTGCGATTGCTCAGGAGGGGTTTAGTATCGGCTTGCACCTGAGTCCTGTTATTTCTTATGCCACAGTATTGGATGCCCAAAAGAATGATATCTCAACGATCGATACCAAGGCAAAACTAGGGCTTTCCTATGGATTGATTTTTAACTACGGGTTTACAGATAATTATGCCTTTCATTCGGGGGTTCATATTGTAAATAAAGGATTCAATTATACGGAAGACGGATCTGAATCGCTTAATTATAACGTCACGTCTGTAGAAGTACCACTAGGCTTAAAACTTCGTTCGAATGAAGTCGCAAGTGGTGTGCACATAAAAGGGCTCTTTGGTATTTCGCTGGATGTGAATGTGGCCCATGAGTCTGAATACTTGGATGGTACCTCCGTGATATCAACCAAAGCAACAGATCGGATCAATCCGGTGGCGGCGACCTTTATCTTTGGCCCCGGCGCGGATATCGTTACCGATGTGGGAACCTTCACCCTGGGTATCATTTACCACCAGGGATTGTCAAACCTGAATAATAAAAATAAAGTCGGAAATGAGAATACTATTCGCATAAGCTATGTTTCTCTGGACCTTGGGTATATTTTCTGATGTAAGATATTTCGGTGTGCTGTTATAAAAGCGGGATTAATCGCGAAAATTTTGAAAAAAGAGGCGTTGATGCCTCTTTTTTTATTTCGAATTGTATTAAAATTGGATAGTAGGTCGTTTTGTTTTTAGTACAATGATTTATAACTTGTCCAAATAAAACTACAACTATATGCCGAAAATTTTAATTATCGATGACGAAGAGGCCATCCGCAGCACCTTGATTGACATTCTTGAATATGAAGACTATGACGCAGAAGAAGCTTCCGATGGGAAGCAAGGCCTGGAAATGCTCATGAAAAAAGACTATGATGTCGTCTTGTGCGATATCAAAATGCCTGAGATGGACGGGTTAGAAGTATTGGAAAAAGCTGGGGCAGCGAAACCCCACATTCCCTTTGTGATGATCTCAGGGCACGGAAACATCGAAACGGCTGTTGAAGCTACCAAAAAAGGAGCCTACGACTTTATTGAAAAACCCCTGGATTTGAATCGTTTCCTCATCACCATTCGCAATGCAATGGAGAAAACGGATTTGGTGCAGGAAACAAAGAAGCTAAAGAGAAAGATCACTAAGACCCGGGATATGATTGGCGAATCCCCTGTCATGACAAAAATTAAAGAGACGATCTCCCGGGTAGCCCCAACGGATGCACGGGTATTGGTTACCGGTAGCAATGGAACCGGCAAAGAACTGGTTGCTCGCTGGATTCACGAAAGCAGTAATCGGAGTAATGGCCCCCTTGTGGAGGTGAATTGTGCAGCTATTCCTTCTGAACTGATTGAAAGTGAGTTGTTTGGCCATGAAAAAGGATCATTTACCGGTGCCTACAAGCAGCGTATCGGGAAATTTGAGCAGGCGAATGGAGGCACTTTGTTTCTCGATGAGATTGGGGATATGAGCCTTTCTGCACAGGCCAAGGTTTTGCGCGCCTTACAGGAAAATAAGATCACCAAAATTGGGAGCGATAAGCAGATTTCTGTAGATGTAAGGATCGTTTCTGCGACCAATAAGGATCTGTTACAGGAAATTGAAGACAAGAACTTTCGGGAAGATTTGTACCACCGATTGAGTGTGATTCTGGTTCATGTGCCGCCACTCCGGGAGCGCAGAGAAGATATTCCATTGATCGCTGCTGAGTTTATCAAGGAAATTTCAGCAGAATACAGCATGCCGAAATTGGAAATCACCGATGATGCGATGAAAGAACTGACTCGTCTGGACTGGACGGGAAATGTCCGGGAACTGCATAATGTGATGGAACGCCTCGCCATTTTGAGCGATGGGACTATCAAAGAGCAGGATGTCCTGGATTTTGCCGTTCCTACCCGCCGCAAGCGAAAAGGGGGAACCTTGTATGATGACTTTGAGAAATTTGGCGAATTTAAGGACTATGTCGAAAGAAGTTTTATCCTCCAAAAACTGGAGCAAAACGGCTGGAACATCTCCAAAACTGCCGAGCAACTTGATATCCAACGAAGCCATCTCTATAACAAAATGGAGAAATTTGGAATAAAGAGAGACCAAGAGGACTAAGCCTCCAATAGTTGAATGATCTTTGAGTGCCTGAATGAGCCAAGGCCATTTAATCCGCATTTATTCAAATCAGGAAGTGTTCAGATTTGGAAAAAGAGATACCTGTCTCGATTCCGAATGTGAACACTTCCGCTTTGTTATCGTTGTATCAATACCCATTATTTACCCGTATTTTTATGTAACAATTCGTAACTTGCGGCGCGAAATCAGGAAGCGGTTTATCCGCCTGTGTCTATGAAACATATTCGAAACTTCTGTATAATTGCTCATATCGATCACGGTAAGAGTACCTTGGCTGACCGGATGCTGGAGTCAACTCATACGCTGACTGACCGGGAAATGATGGATCAGGTGCTGGATAGCATGGACCTGGAGCGTGAGAAAGGCATTACGATTAAGAGTCATGCGATCCAGATGAACTATGAGAAAGATGGGCAGGTATACACCCTGAATCTCATTGATACGCCAGGCCACGTTGACTTCTCATATGAAGTTTCTCGTGCCATCACCGCATGTGAAGGAGCGCTGTTGGTGGTAGATGCTGCTCAGGGGATTGAGGCGCAAACCATCTCGAACCTTTATCTCGCCCTGGAGCATGACCTCGAAATTATCCCTGTCCTCAATAAAATCGATCTGCCCAGTGCGCGGATCGAAGAGGTGAGTGATGAAATTATCGACCTGATTGGGTGTGACCTGGAAGATATCATTCATGCCAGTGCCAAGAATGGGATTGGAGTAATCGATATTCTGGATAAAATTATAGACGTGGTGCCAGCTCCCAGTGGCGATCCGGAAGCACCGCTGAAAGCCCTCGTATTTGATTCCGTATTTAATCCTTACCGGGGCACAATTGTGTATTTCCGGGTATTTAATGGAGAGATCAATAAAAATGATCGGGTACGCTTCATCGCTACCCAGGGGGAATATGATGTCAGCGAGATTGGAATTTTACGACTGGAGCAGCAGCCGGTAAAAACCATTCCGGCAGGTAGCGTAGGATACCTCATTGCAGGAATCAAAGATGTAAGGGAAGTAAAAGTGGGGGATACCATTACCCTGGTAAAGCGACCAACGACCGATGTGGTAACGGGATTTCAGGAAGTGAAGCCCATGGTCTTTTCGGGGATTTACCCGGTTGACACGGAGGAATTTGAAACCTTGAGAGATTCGCTGGATAAACTACAATTGAATGACGCGTCTCTGATCTATCAACCTGAGACCTCCGCTGCATTGGGTTATGGCTTCCGTGCGGGATTTTTAGGGATGTTGCACATGGAAATTGTGCAGGAGAGATTGGAGCGGGAGTTTAATATGACCGTGATCACCACCGTGCCGAATGTGGGCTACCGGGCCGTGCTGACGGATGGGGAAGAAATTGAAATCAACAGCCCGTCCGAAATGCCGGACCATACGCGGGTAAAGGAGCTACAAGAGCCTTTTATTCGCGCGCAGATCATTACGAAAGCTGATTTTGTGGGTAGGGTAATGGAGCTCTGTATCGAGAAGCGCGGGATTTTTGTGAATCAGGTGTACCTGACAACGGATCGCGTGGAACTCAGCTTCCATTTGCCATTGGCAGAAGTCGTGTTTGACTTTTTCGATAAACTCAAGACCATTTCCAAGGGATATGCTTCTTTTGATTACGAATTGATGGGATTTCGGGCCTCGAAACTTGTGCGGATGGATATCATGCTCAACGGCGAAAATGTAGATGCCCTGAGCTCGCTGATTCACCGGGACAAAGCATTTGATTACGGAAAAGCCATTTGCCGGAAACTAAAAGAATTGATTCCCCGCCAACAATATGATGTAGCTATTCAGGCAGCGCTTGGTGCTAAAATCATTGCACGGGAAACGGTAAAA